>NC_016078.1:3231612-3588224 GCF_000230555.1 Pelagibacterium halotolerans B2
CGGCGATACCGTCCTGCCGCCCGAGGAGATTTTCAGGCGCGACGGGGACGATCCCTATCTCGTTGTCGCTGCCGACAAGGGCACGGCGAGCTTTTCCGATACGGCAAACGCCATATCGGAGTCCCGCGATTTCTGGCTCGGCGATGCCTTCGCCTCGGGCGGATCGGCCGGCTACGACCACAAGAAGATGGGCATTACCGCCCGCGGTGGCTGGGAGGCGGTCAAGCGCCATTTCCGCGAAATCGACATCGATATCCAGACCCAGCCCTTTACCGTGGCCGGCGTCGGCGACATGAGCGGGGACGTTTTCGGCAATGGCATGCTGCTATCGCCAAAAATCAGGCTGGTTGCCGCCTTCGATCACCGCGATATCTTCATCGATCCCGACCCCGACATCGAAAAAAGCCTAGCCGAGCGCGAGCGGCTGTTCGCGCTACCGCGCTCGAGCTGGCAGGACTATGATGCCGCGCTGATTTCTCAAGGCGGCGGGGTGTTTTCGCGCCAGGCCAAATCCATTCCTCTGTCGCCCCAGATGCAGACGCTGCTGGACCTGACCGGGGTCAGTGCCTCGCCAAGCGAAATCATGTCGGCGATCCTGCGGGCCGATATCGACCTGCTCTGGTTCGGCGGCATCGGCACCTATATCCGCGCAACCGATGAAACCGACGCGTCGGTGGGCGACAAGGCCAATGACGCCATCCGGGTTCCCGCACAGGCGGTGCGCGCCAAGGTGATCGGCGAGGGCGCCAATCTCGGGCTCACCCAGCGCGGGCGCATCGAATATGCGCTCAACGGCGGGCGCATCAACACCGACGCCATCGACAATTCCGCCGGTGTCAATTCGTCGGACCTTGAAGTCAACATCAAGATCGCGCTGTCCGATATGGTGCGCTCGGGCAGCCTGGCGATAGAGGACCGCAACAGTTTTCTCGTCGAAATGACCGACGAGGTTGCCGAGCTTTGCCTGCGCAACAATTATCTGCAGACCCTTGCCCTGTCCCTCGCCCAACGACGCGGCATGACCGATTTTCCCGACATGGTCGATTTCATGGACGAACTCGAGGCGGCCGGGGAGCTCGACAGGGCCGTCGAATACTTGCCTGACGATGCGATGCTGGCCGAACGGGCGGCGAGCGGGGCGGCGCTGACCCGGCCCGAACTCGCAGTGCTGCTCGCCTACGCCAAACTGACACTCTATGGCGATCTGCTCAAATCCCCGGTGCCCGACGATCCCTATCTGGCGCGCGAGCTGTTCCGCTATTTCCCCGAAACGCTCAAATCGCGCTATCCTCAAACCATCGAAAACCACCGCCTGCGGCGCGAGGTAATCGCAACGGTGCTCTCCAATGCGATGATCAATCGCGGCGGACCCGCTTTCGTCACACGATTGACCTCGATCACCGCAGCCGAGCCCGGCGCCGTTGCCTTTGCCTATGCGGCGGCCCGCGACAGTTTCGATCTGGCAGGGCTCAACGCCGCCATCGACGATCTCGACACCCGCGTATCGGGCGACACCCAACTGGCCCTCTACGCCGAAGTCCAGGGTCTGCAGGTGAGCATGGCCCTGTGGTTCCTGCGCAACGAGGATTTTTCCGGCGGGCTTTCCGATATGATCGAACGGTATCGGGCCGGCATATCGACCATAAGGGCGGCCCTTTCCGACCTCGTCTCTCCCTTCCTGGCCGAGGCCGTTGCCAGCCAGGAACAGGGCTTTGAGGCCGGGGGTACGCCACCCGATCTGGCCCGCTCCATTGCCGCGCTCTCGGTCCTCTCGCTGGCGCCCGATGCGGTGCTGGTGGCGCACAAATGCAATGCCGAGGTGCGCGATGCCGCCAGGGCGATGTTTGCGGTGATCGAAATGTTCAGGCTGGGCCGGCTGACCGAACAGGGCGCGGCCATCGATGCCGCCGACCGGTTCGACCGCATGGCCATCGACAGGGCGCTCGCCAACCTCACCCGGGGCCTGCGCGATCTGACGACCGACATCCTCTCATCCGGTGATGGGCCGGTCGAGGACCGGATCGCGGCCTGGAAGACCCCGCGTGCGACAACGATTTCGCGCATGGGGGAAACCGTGGCCGACCTGATCGCCGGCGATCTGACGATTTCGAGACTTTCGGTCGCCGCCGGGCTGCTCAGCGATCTGGCGCGGAGCTAGAGCCCGTCACCTTCGCGGCGGCCGATCCCGAAACACCTTGCAATTGCGCCGCCCCATAGGCAAAAAGCTGCCGGACTCCCCCTCCCCAAAGTTCAGGACTGAACGGCAAATGAATATCGACGCGATCCCGGCGGGCAAGAACCCGCCCGAAGACCTCAATGTCATCATCGAAGTGCCCCTGGGCGGCGAGCCGATCAAATACGAGATCGACAAGGATTCCGGCGCGCTGTTCGTGGACCGCTTTCTCTATACGCCCATGCGCTATCCGGGAAATTACGGCTTTGTGCCCCACACGCTGTGCGGCGACGGCGATCCGCTCGACGTCATCGTGCTCAATTCCCGCCCGCTGGTGCCCGGTGCCGTGGTGCGCTCGCGCCCGGTCGGCGTATTGTTCATGGAAGACGACGGCGGACAGGATGAAAAAATTCTCGCCGTTCCCGTGTCCAAGCTCACCCGCATGTATGATGGGATCAACGACGTGACCGATCTTCCCGAAATCCAGGTCGAGCGCGTCAAGCATTTCTTCATGCACTACAAGGATCTCGAGCCGGGCAAATGGGCCAAGATCGAGCGCATCGGCGGCGTCGAGGACGCACGCAGGGTGATCGTCGAGTCCATGGAAATGGCCAAAAAGGGTTGAACCCTTCGCCCCTCGGCCACGCTTCAATCCATCGCCCGCAACTCTTGACCCAATAGGGGTTGCGGGCGTAAAACAGCCAACCGTACCCGCTGGTACGGATACCTCACGAGATATGGATTGACGGCCCGATGAGCGCAAAGACCCTCTATGACAAGATCTGGGACGACCACGTTGTCGCATATAACGAGGACGGCACAGCCATTCTCTATATCGACCGTCACCTCGTCCACGAAGTCACGAGCCCGCAGGCGTTCGAGGGTCTGCGCCTGTCCGGCCGCAAGGTGCGCGCGCCCGAGCGCACGCTGGCCGTCGTCGATCACAACGTTCCCACCTCCGATCGCACCCACGGGATCGACGACCCGGAATCCAAGATCCAGGTCGATACGCTGGCCAAGAATGCGGTCGATTTCGGCGTCGAATATTACAACGAGCTCGACATGCGCCAGGGCATCGTCCACATCGTGGGCCCCGAGCAGGGCTTTACGCTCCCCGGCATGACGATCGTCTGCGGTGATAGCCATACCTCGACTCACGGCGCGTTCGGCGCGCTGGCCCACGGCATCGGCACCTCGGAAGTCGAGCACGTTCTGGCCACCCAGACGCTGATCCAGTCCAAAGCCAAGAATATGCGTGTCACCGTCAACGGCTCGCTGCCGGACGGGGTGACGGCCAAGGACATCATCCTCGCCATCATCGGCGAGATCGGCACCGCCGGCGGCAATGGCCACGTCATCGAATTTGCCGGCCAAGCCATCCGCGAGTTGTCCATGGAAGGCCGCATGACGGTCTGCAACATGACGATCGAAGGCGGGGCTCGCGCCGGGCTGATCGCCCCCGACGAAAAGACTTTCGCCTATGTCAAGGACCGCCCGCGCGCGCCCAAGGGCAAAGCATACGACATGGCGCTCGATTACTGGAAATCGCTCTATACCGACGAAGGCGCCACATTTGACAAGGAAGTGGTGCTCGATGCGGCCAATCTGCCGCCGATCGTTTCCTGGGGCTCATCCCCCGAAGACGTGATCTCGGTGACCGGCGCCGTTCCCAATCCCGATGACATCGCCGACGCCAACCGGCGCGCATCGAAAAAGCGGGCGCTCGAATATATGGGGCTGACCGCCGGAACGAAAATCACCGATATCGAGCTCGACCGGGTGTTTCTGGGCTCGTGCACCAATGGGCGCATCGAAGACCTGCGGGCCGCCGCGGCGATCGTCAAGGGCCACACGGTTCACCCACGTGTCAACGCCATGGTTGTCCCCGGTTCGGGACTGGTCAAGGCGCAGGCCGAAGCCGAGGGCCTCGACAAGATCTTCATCGCAGCCGGATTCGACTGGCGCGAACCGGGCTGTTCGATGTGCTTGGCCATGAACGCCGACAAGCTGGCACCGGGCGAGCGCTGCGCCTCGACCTCGAACCGCAATTTCGAGGGCCGCCAGGGCTTTAAGGGCCGCACGCACCTGGTCTCGCCCATCATGGCGGCCGCCGCAGCCATCAAGGGCCATTTTGTCGATATCCGCGAGTGGCCCACCGCCTGATGGCCGAGCCGTCCCAGGGCGATGCAAAACTGTGGGGGCCGCTGGCGGCCCCTTCCCTCGATGACATCGAGGCACTGGCCATCGAAGCGCTCGAGGCACTGCCCGAGCCGTTCAGGTCCATGTCACGCGGCGTCGAATGCCGGGTCGCAGAGTTTCCGACCGAAGAAATCTGCAAGGACATGGACCTTGAGAGCCCTTTCGACCTGATGGGCCTGTTCGAGGGGATCGGGATGACCGATGACGGCATCATCCCCCAGACCGGCCAGATGCCCAACCGGGTCTGGCTCTATCGGCGCCCCATCCTCGATTATTGGGCCGAGCACACCGACACGCTGGGCGAAATCGTCACCCACGTTCTCGTTCACGAGATCGGCCACCATTTCGGGCTTTCCGACGACGACATGTACGCCATCGACGATGGACTACGCTGAATCTTCGGCCTCGCCGCGGCTCATGAAACGGTAATCGGCATAGGTATCGCCTTCGAGGTCATCATCGACCACAAGCACAAGGTCCTGCGCCTTGAGCGCTGCATACCAGGTGTCCCAATCGACGAGATCGAAATGACTGCCCGGCCGGTCAGGGCCTTCGTTCGAATCGGCATTGAGCATGTGCTGGTCGAAAGTCAGCCCTAAAAGATGCTGTTCCCTGCCACCTGTGTCCGGCATGTCCGCCATGATCGGGTTCCCGCCCCGGGCCTCCGTCCATGCCCTTATATCCTGGAGTTCACTGAGCACTTTTGCCATTTCCGCCTTCTCCAATTTCCGTGCTTTGCCTGACAACGGCCATCCCGCCGCAAGCGTTGCGACAAACATGGGCTTGGCAGAGCCATGCCGAACGGGTTACGCCAGTTCGCCGGGCTGTTCATGGCGTGGCACAATGACTAGCCCCCGGCCCTCCAGCGGGGGCGCCAACGAATTTTGGACCAGCCTACCATGACCGGCGCGTTGCTTGTATTTTGGGTTATCGTCGCCCTTTGCACCATCAAGGCCGGTGCGTTTCTGGCCCTGGCCCGCTTTGACCCCAAAAACCGGGGCGCCGTCTGGTTTGCTGCGGCCTTTGCGGCCGCCGCTACCAGTTTTCTCGGCGAGATTGTCCTAACCACCGGCTTTTACCCCGGACCGACGCGGATGGTGATCGCCCTGGCCATGGTCGCCATGTTCGTTCTCGTCTCCTATGGCTTGGCCATCCGATACCGCGTCGACCTGCATCCCGGTGGTGGTTGGGCCATCGTGGCCGCATCCGCTCTGCTCTACTGGCTCATTCTGGACCTGCCGCGCGAGGATTTCGTTCGCCAGTTCCTTTACCAGATCCCCTATGCGCTCCTGAGCCTTCTTTCGCTGTCGGTCATCTGGCGCTCGCGCGCGAAAAAGCGACACGACTGGTTGTTTATCTGGCTTTTCCTCGCCCTGGCGCTGCATTTCCTGGCCAAGCCCTTCCTCGCGCTCTGGACCGGTGGTGTCGGAGCAACAGCTACAGGATTTTCCAGCACGGTCTATGCCGGACTTTCAACGGCATCGGGAGCCGTCCTTCTGCTGATCCTGGCGACCGGCGGGCTGGCACTCATGCTCAGCGATACGGCAGGCCGCCTGATCCAGAAGGCCGAACGCGATGCCGAGACCGGCCTGCTCAACCGGGAGGGCTTTACCACCCACGCCGAGCGTCGGACGTTGGCGCTGGGCGAGACCGAGCCGGCCGAACATATTGACCTGACCCTGACCCTGATCGCCATCAAGGCGACCGCGCAGGAACATCCCGCCGCCTTGCCATTAAAGGCGATGGCCAAGCTGATCGCCGATAACGTCTCGAACGATGCTCTGGTGGGGCGCATGGCCGACCGCGATTTCGCTATCCTTTCCCCCCAGACCAACCTGATGGCCGCGCGCCGGGCCGCAGAAGCCCTGCGCATTGCGGCCGGTGAACGCCTGAGCATGCCGGACCGGATCGTCACACTGAGCATCGGGATCACCGAGCGCGAAAAGGGCGAGGTCTATGCCGATTTGCTGGCGCGCGGCCTATGGGCCCTCGATGAAGCCGAACGGGCCGGCGGCAATTGTGTGCGTCTGGCGGCCCGCTCCAGTTTCGGCGTGGCCGCCATCCGACGGGGATAGGGCCGGTTCAGGATAGCGCGGCGAGCCGCGTCTGCTCCATTTCTTCCATGGTGAGAAAGTAGAGCCGGTCCGGGGGCGTTTCCATGGCATTGATCCATACAAGGGGATCGATGTCCATTTCCTCGAGATAGCGTGCAATGCGCGCCGTCACCGACTGGGCGTCCGACATGGCCTGCGCCGACCCGATCTGATCGCCGCCGGCACCCGCATAGATCTGGTGGACGCCAACGGCCGCATTGTCAGATACGATCCGCTCCACACCGCCGGCCAGCACCAAAGGGCAGGACGAGCCGCATAAGGCGCCATCGCCAACCGCAGTGTCAAAGCCGTTTTCCCGGATCAGCCTTCCGATGACCAGCGCATCCTCGACCGACCCGCCGGGCGAATTGAGCGCCACGGTTTCCACGTAATCGCCCCGTCTCCCGATTTCATCGGCAAAGCGCGTGGCCGCGCCCGGAACGATGGTGCCCGAAAGCATCAGCACGCCACCATCGACCAGTTCGATCGAAAGCGGCTCGGCGAGTTGTTCGGGCGGCGTCGTGATATGTTCGAGCGGCCGATAGGCGGGATTGTCCGGGTCGATTTCGGGCCGGTCAACGGCCGGCAGCAGGGGATCGCCCGGGGTCACCGCCAGATCGGCGGGCCGGATCGCATTGAGCTCGAAATAGTCGCTGGCCAGGACCCATGCCGCGCCGGCCAGCATGGCAAAGAACACCGTCTTGAGGATCATTCCGTCCTCAATCGAGGCAAGTCTGTCGATAACCGCCCGCCCCGTGCTTTTCCGTGGCGCCGGGGTGCCAAGGGTGCTCATGGCCGGGCCGGGCCGTCGCCGCGCTTGCGCTGGAAGGCGGGAATGGTGGTGACGGTGTCGTCCTGGGCCTCGGCCTCAGGAGGATTGCTGGTTTCGGCCCGTTCGGCCGGCTCAGGCGGAACGAGCGGCTCATCCTCGGGTTGGGCTTCTGGCTCGACCCGCTCGGGAGGTGGCGCGCTGGCCATCATCTGATTGTGCAGCGCCACGGCGCGCATCATGTCGGCGGCAGTCAGCGTTTCGGCATCGTCGAGCGCCTCGGCATCGCGACGCATGGCCTCATGAGCCACCGCCAGCAGCAGAACCAGAACGACCGGCAAAAGATCGATCGATATGGCACCGGCCCAGGAGGGGAGGAAATCGGAGGCATAGCGCAGCACCGCTTCGGCGCTCGAGAGCGGCACGAAGCGGCGTGGCTCGACACGCGGTTCGTCAATGATCGCCTGGGCCGCTTCGCTCAGCGCCGTGGATTGGGCCGATACCGCCTCACGGATATTGGCCATGGCCGCATCCTGGCGGACCACAAGCCCGGCGCTCTGTCCATCGGCGACAGGGGCGATGAACCCGAGCGAAAGATCTTCGGCAGCCCGCGCCACCGATGGCGCCACCGAGGTTTCCTGCAAGGCGGCAATGACCCCGGTCAGAGCGACGATCTCGGCGGCGAATTCATCGGCGCGCGGTTGCACGGCCCCCGGCGCCGATACCAGCTCGCGCATAACGCTCAGGCGTTCCGAACCGGTCTGGAAGAGTTCGTTGACCCGCGCCTGCGAGTTGGAGATCGAAGCACCCAGCGAAGTCATCTGGGCGCTCATCTGGCTCAAAAGCTGCACGACCGAGCCCGAGCCCGCCGATCCGGTCAATGCGCCCCCGCTGCGCTCCTCATCGGCCAGAGTGGCAAACCGATCCGCCGCCCGCTGCACGTCGGGCAGGAGCGATTGCGCGCCCAGCGCATTGGCATGGGCAGCATCGAGATCCCCGGTATAGTCCTCAAGCGTTACGGCCATGTGCTGCTCGAGCGCAGCCGAGCCGGCGAGAGCGGCGGCGTTCAGCCAGGAACTCATCGCAACGATCATCACAGAGCCCAGCGCCATGACCACCGTCATCGCGAGCCGTTGGCTCATGGTGCGCATGAGCGGCAAGAACCGCATCATGTAGCTCCAGAACACATAAATGCCGACCGACACGGCGACCGAATAGATGATCGCGGCGAAAAACACGAAATTGGCGTCGCCGTCGAGAAGCCCGCGCACCCCCAGATAGGTGTAAACCCCACTGGCCAGCGCCAGGACCGCCAGCGCAAAGCGCGTTGTGGTTTCAAGACCCCTGATCGTCTGCCCGATGCGGGCGGCGTTGTTCTGGCTCGGCATTGAAAAATCCCCTGGGCCCATAGCCCGCGTCACACCTGTTAAGGCGAGATTAACAGGCAAATACCGGCGAAATCGAGATCAGTTTTCACGGCGCATGATGCTCGCGTTATTGTGAATGGCGGCCGGTGATCTTTTGCCGGATGGCGGCGTTGGTCGTTGTTGACCATTTTTCTGCCCTGAGGAGGCACGCAATGACCGTAACCCGCCGTCAAACACTGGGCCTGGGCCTATCGACCCTGGCCGCACTCGGTGTCACCACAGTCCTGCCCCGGACCGCGTTCGGCCAACAACCCGAGGGCGACCTCTATCCCTCCGACGCCGGCGACTTTTTCGTCCATCCGATCTCCCATGCCTCGCTGGTGATCGAAACGCCATCGGGCGTGATCTATGTCGATCCCGTGGGCGGCGCCGAACTTTATTCCTATCTGCCGCCGCCCGACCTAATCCTCATTACCCACGAACATGGCGACCATTTCGACCCCGAAACGCTCGAGGCTATCGTCGCCGAGGGTACCGAAATCATTGCCAATCCGGCAGTCCATGCAATGCTGCCCGAAGCGCTGGCATCCAATGCGCGGGAAATGGCCAATGGCGACAGCGACAGCTTCGGCGACATCGAAATCGAGGCGATCCCGGCCTACAACACAACCGAAGACCGGCTGCAATATCATCCGCAGGGTCGCGACAATGGCTATATCCTCACCATTGGCGGCAAGCGCGTCTATATCGCCGGGGATACCGAAGACATTCCCGAAATGCGGGCGCTCGAGGATATTTCCGTTGCCTTCGTGCCCATGAACCTGCCCTTCACAATGTCCGAAGAGCAGGCGGCATCGGGCGTTGCGGCATTCCTGCCGACCTATGTCTATCCCTATCACTACCAGGAGAGCGACATAGACCTGTTCGAGCAATTGCTGATGGAAGAGGCGGAAGGCGGCACCGAAGTGGTGCGCGGCGAGTGGTATTAGGCGCGCTTTGACCGGGCCCTATTCTTCGGGCTCGGTCGTGACCATGAGCGGAAATCCGAACTGCTGGGACAATTCGATGGCCTCATCAGCCTTGGTCTCGGCGATTTCCTTGGTGTAAACCGCGATGACCGCGGCGCCCTTCTGGTGCGCGGTCATCATGATCGATTCCGCCTGTGGCTCGGCGAGCCGGAAAACCGATTCGAGAACCTTCACCACAAATTCGCGCGGCGTGTAGTCATCATTGATGAGAATGACCTTATGCAGTTTGGGCCGCGCGGTCTTGAGCTTTGTCTGAGTGCGTTGCTTGGTCGAAGTATCGCTCATGACGGCACCTCTTAAAAAATGGGTGGAGCGGGCCTCTTAATATAGGCCCGCTCCGCGTCAATTCCAAATCAACTTGGAGCGCTTGCAGCGCTCAGCCGGCCGCAGCTTCTGCCGCCGCGGCACGCGAAGCGCGCTTGCGGTCGTGCGGGTCGAGATGGATCTTGCGCAGCCGCACCGAATTGGGTGTGACCTCAACATATTCATCATCGGCAATGTAGCTGAGCGCCTGTTCGAGACTGAGCTTTTTCGGCGGTGTCAGCCGGATCGCTTCATCCTTGGACGTCGTACGGATATTGGTGAGCTGCTTGCCCTTCAAAACGTTCACTTCGAGATCGTTTTCCCGATTGTGCTCGCCCACGATCATGCCTTCGTAAACGTCCACGCCCGGATCGATCAGCATCGGACCGCGATCTTCGAGGTTGAACAGCGCATAGGCCACGGCCTGGCCGGTGGCATTGGAAATCAGAACGCCGGTGCGGCGCATGGGCAGCGGGCCTTTGAACGCCGAATATTCGTGGAACACCCGGTTAAAGATCGCCGTGCCGCGCGTATCGGACAGCAATTCCCCCTGATAGCCGATCAGCCCACGGGTCGGAACGTAAAGCCGCACGCGGGTGCGCCCGGCGCCCGAGGGCCGCATTTCGACAAGATCGCCACGCCGTTCGGTGAGCTTTTGCACAACGACCGACGAATATTCGTCATCGACGTCGATGATGACTTCTTCGATGGGCTCGAGCTTCTGCCCGTTTTCTTCCCGGAACAGCACCTTGGGGCGGCCAAGGCACAATTCGAACCCCTCGCGGCGCATGGTTTCGATCAGTACGCCGAGCTGGAGTTCGCCGCGACCGGCAACGTCAAAGCTGTCATTGTCGTCGCCCGGTGTCACCCGGATCGCCACATTGCCCTCGGCCTCGCGCAGCAGACGCTCGCGAATGACGCGGGACTGGACCTTGTCGCCTTCGCGGCCGGCCAGCGGGCCGTCATTGATCCTGAAAGTGACCGACAGGGTCGGCGGATCGATGGGCTTGGCTTCGAGCGGCTCGTTGACCTGCGGCACCGCGATGGTGTTGGCGACGGTCGCCGTTTCAAGGCCCGCCAGAGCGACGATATCGCCCGCCTTGCCCTCTTCGATCGGCTCACGCTCGAGACCACGGAAGCCGAGGACCTTGGAAATACGGCCCTTTTCGACGGTCTTGCCGTCGCGCGAGAGCGCATGGACGGCATCGCCCGGTTTGACCGAACCCGAAAACACCCGTCCGGTCAGAATACGGCCAAGGAACGGGTTGCGCTCGATGGTCGTCACCAGCATGCGGAACGGGCCTTGCTCGACCTTGGGCTCCTCGAAATGTTCGACGACCTTGTCGAGCAGCGGACCCATGGTGTCCTTGGGACCGGACGGATCGTCCGCCATCCAGCCCTGCTTGGCCGAACCGTAAAGAACCGGGAAGTCGAGCTGTTCGGGGGTGGCGTCCAGCGACACGAAAAGATCGAAGATCTCGTCGAGCACTTCGTTGTGGCGTTCCTCGGGCTTGTCGATCTTGTTGATCGCAACGATGGGCCGCAGGCCGATCTTGAGCGCTTTGGAGAGAACGAACTTGGTCTGCGGCATCGGGCCTTCGGCAGCGTCCACCAGGATCACCGCGCCATCGACCATCGACAGGATGCGCTCGACCTCACCCCCGAAATCGGCGTGGCCCGGCGTATCGACGATATTGATGCGATGATCTTTCCAGTTGAGCGAAGTGACCTTCGCCAGAATGGTGATGCCGCGCTCTTTTTCCAGATCGTTGGAATCCATGACGCGTTCATCGACGCGCTGGTTGTCGCGGAAGGTGCCGGACTGCCGCAGCAGGACGTCGATCAACGTCGTTTTGCCATGGTCAACGTGGGCAATGATCGCAATATTGCGCAAGCTCATAAGGGGGCCAGCCATTTTCGGGATTTACCGGGGTGTTTCCAGCCAAAGTGGCACCCACTTTTGCGGTTCGGAAACGCGACGAAGTAAATAATGTGGCTGCCCATACCTTACGACGGCCCCGTAAACAAGGAAAAACGGCGCAGGGCTGGCATGCGCGAAGGCGAAACGGCCCGCCTTCGCGCCATATCCCGATTACTTCAGCGATCGCGGGAGCTCTTCGGATTGCCAAAGGCCCAGGCCAAAGCCATCGGGGTCCAGAAAGTCGGCACTCCAGCCCCCCGGGGCTTCCGAGACCGGCGTGACGATGGTCACCCCCTGTTCGGCAAGCGCGGCAACCACGTCGTCGATGCCACCGTCCCTGAGATCGAAAACCAGGGCTGGCGTGTCACCGCGCTTGCCCTCCTGTTCAAAAAAGATCACTTCGAAGCCCCCCTCGAAAGCGGCCGCCAGCCAGAACGGCTCGGCCCCTTCCCGGCGCTGGACATCGATGCCAAGAACATCGCGATAGAACGCTTCGGTGCGCTTGATGTCGGACACATAGAACACAAGGCTGGGCGCCTGCAGTTTGGGCATTGTCATGATGAACTCCTCGAAAAAGGGTTTGAAACATCCCCCGTTGCCGCGCTCACCCCTTTTGTGAGGCGGGCCGCGATGATCGGATGACAAAAACATGCCCGTCCGGGTCGTGGCTGGCAAAAGCGCCCCCGTGCCGCCGCAGCGCCGGAAGCAGGCCATCCCTTATGGTGCCATAGGCAAGGTCGAGATTGAGCCCGATCATTTCGGCCGGCATCGCCACGCCCTTTTTTCCCAGTTCCAGCTTGAGCGCACGGATTCGCTGGCGCAATGCGGTGTCGGGAAGACCCAGCAGATAGGCGATTTCCACCTTGGAGTGCCCCGACAACGCCAGCGCTGCGACAACTCTCAAACCCTTGGGCAGATCGGCCAGAATGACATTGAGGGCGTCACCTTGCGGTGTGGACGCAGGGTTGGCATCGGCTTGCCATCTGGCCTCGCGCTCCCGGCGGCGGGCCGCCGAACGGGCGTCGAAGGCAGAGCGCTTGCGAATGGCGCCAGCCATCCAGCGGCGATCCGCAGCGCTGGAGAAATCATTGCGCCCCGCCACGACGGCCGCGATCAGGACCTCCTGGACCACATCCTCGGCCTCATCGGCCCGCCGGGCGTGACGCCGCGCCAGGGCCAGCAGTTCGGTATAGGGGATATTCCGGCGCATGGCCTTGTGGCTTTCCGTCTCGCGAACCCTTTCAGGCCGTCCGCCTGCCAAGGCTGCTCTTTTCCGCATCGAGCATGGCAACCATAGCCGCACCATCGACCGGCGGCGAGAAGAAATAGCCCTGAACCTGCGTGCAGCCCTCGGCCCGGACCACGGCGAGTTGTTCGGCGGTTTCAACCCCTTCGGCAACGGTCGTCATGCCCAGATTTTGACCCAGCGAGATCATGGCGCCGAGGATGGCCCGGCTGTCGGCCTTGGTCGCCACATCGGCCATGAACGAGCGGTCGATCTTGATCTTGTCGAACGGAAAGGCCCGCAAATAGGAGAGCGAGGAATAGCCGGTGCCGAAATCGTCCATGGCCACCCTTGCGCCCAGTCCGCGCACGGCCAGCAGAAGATCGAGATTGGACTGGCTGTCCTCGAGCAACAAGGATTCCGTGATCTCGAGTTCGAGCCGGCTGGCATCGAGCTTGGCCGTTTCCAGCGCCGATCTGATCGTGGCGATCAGATCGGGCCGCTTGAACTGGATGGGCGAAAGATTGACGGCAACCCGCACGTGCTGGGGCCATTGCGCCGCCGCCTTTGCCGCCGCATCGAGAATCCAGCCGCCGATCGCGTGAATGATCCCCGTTTCCTCGGCAATGGGAATGAATTCGACAGGCGAGATCGGCCCAAGCACGGGATGCTCCCAGCGCATGAGCGCCTCTGCGGCAACGATTGTGTCCGTTTCGAGCGAAACGATGGGCTGAAACAGCACCGACAGCCCCTCATTGGCCAACGCATCGTGCAGGCCGGTTTCCAGCATGCGGCGGCGCTGCAGGGTCGCGTCCATGCCCGCTTCGAAAAAGTGATAGGTGCCACGGCCTTCGGACTTGGCCTTGTGCAACGCCAGATCGGCATTGTTCATCACCGCGTCGGTGGTCTTGCCATCGCCCGGCGCAACGGCGATGCCGATCGAGGTCGAGAGCCTGATCGATTTGCGGCCAAACATGATGGGTTCACCCAGCGCCTTGACGATGGATCGCGCCAGATCGGCCGCCTCGCGCGGCACGGTGACATTTGGCAGCAGGACGGTAAACTCATCGCCACCCAGCCGGGCGACGATGCCACGCGACCCCACCGCCTCGGACAGCCGTTCGGCGATCTTGCGCAGCACCTTGTCGCCGGTCGCATGCCCCTCACTGTCGTTGACGGCCTTGAAGTGATCGATGTTGACCGCGAGCAAAGCCGGCTGCTTGCCCTTTTCGACGCCCTTGAGTGCGGTTTCAAGCTCTTCGCGGAACAGGCCGCGATTGGGCAGGTCGGTCAGCGCGTCATGGGTGGCCATGTGGCGCATGCGGGCCTCGGCTGCCAATTGATCGGTAATGTCCTCATGGGTTGTGACCACCCCACCGCCGCTGAGCGGCTGATGGCGCAGGGACAGGAAGGTTCCGTTTGCCATCTTGACCACTTCGCGCACAAACCGGCCGCCCTTGAGGATTTTCTGCCGTTCGGCGCGGTAGGCGTTGATATCGACGGGCGTGTGCTTGTTGGTCCTGCGACGATGATCGAGAATGTCGTCAAAGCTGGCGCCGGGGCGCGCCAGTTCCGGGGGAAGGCCATACATCGAAACGAATTCGGCATTGCAGGTGACCAGCCGGAAGTCATTGTCGAACATCGACAGGCCCTGACTGATATTGTTGATCGCCGCATCGAGCAGGGCGTATTGGCGCTCCAGCTCGCGCTTGCGCTCGCTCATCATGTCCGAGCGGGCGATCTCCTCGGTCACGTCCTCATGGGTCACGACCCAGCCAAGGCCCGGTGCGTAGATATGGGCCGTTTCCAGGGTGCGATGCGATGCGGTGAGCTCGAGATTGACGGCGCGTAATCCCGAGCGATTGCCCATGAGCTCGGCGGTATAGGCCTCGTAAAAGCTCTTGGGGTCGGTATCGGGATGGTTGCCCAAAGCAGTCGAAAGCGCGACCACCTCGTAAAGGCTCATGCCGCGCCGGATCGACTTGCGCGGAAAACCGTAGATATCGAGATAGTGCTGGTTCCACATGACCAGCTCGAAATCGGCGCTCCAGACGCAGAATCCGAACGGTATGGTTTGCAGTGCCGCATCGAGAAGCAATGCTTCGCCGCTGCGCTCGGAGGTCGGCTCATGCACCATTCTGCCGTTCTTCCCCAAAAGACCGATTGGGCCAAAGACTAGTGGCAGCGGCTTAAAGAGGATTTAAGCGTAGAGCAGAAGGGTTGAATTTGATCGGATGGGCGGCGGGATCGAAGCCAAAGCGCTTCGATCCCGCCGTAATCGTTACTGACCGCGTGCCAGCCGCAGTTTGCGCGCGCCATAGGTTTTCAGTCGCAGCCCGTTGAGCTTGATAAAGCCCTCTGCGTCGTGATGGTCATAGGTTCCCGTGCCCTCTTCGAAGGTCACCAGATCCTCCGAATAGAGAGAATAGGGCGAAGACCGGCCCACCACGTTGGCTGAGCCCTTGTAGAGCTTGAGCGTTACTTCGCCGGCGACGAATTCCTGACTCTTGTCGATCAGCGCCTGCAGCATCTCGCGTTCGGGCGAATACCACAGCCCGTTATAGATCAGCTCCGCATAGCGCGGCATGATCTCGTCCTTGAGATGGGCGGCGCCCCGATCGAGCGTGATCGATTCGATGCCGCGATGGGCAGCGAGCAGGATCGTGCCGCCCGGCGTTTCGTAGATGCCGCGGCTTTTCATGCCAACGAACCGGTTTTCGACAAGATCGAGACGTCCGATGCCGTGCCTGCCGCCCAATTCGTTGAGCCTGGTGAGAAGGCTGGCAGGCGAGAGCGTTTCGCCATTGACCGAAACCGCATCGCCCTTTTCGAACCCGATGGTGATGGTTTCAGGCGTATCGGGCGCATCCACCGGATCGACGGTGCGCTGATAGACGTAATCGGGTGCCTCGATGGCCGGATCTTCGAGCACCTTGCCTTCCGAGGAGGTGTGCAAGAGGTTGGCATCGACCGAGAACGGCGCTTCGCCGCGCTTGTCCTTGGGAACCGGTATCTGGTTCTGCTCGGCAAATTCGATGAGCTTGGTGCGGCTCTGGAGGTCCCATTCGCGCCATGGGGCGATGACGCGAATGCCCGGGTTCAACGCATAGGCCGACAATTCGAAGCGCACCTGATCATTGCCCTTGCCGGTCGCCCCGTGTGCCACCGCGTCGGCGCCCGTCGCCTCGGCGATTTCGACAAGACGCTTGGCGATCAGCGGCCGGGCGATCGACGTGCCCAGCAGATAAACGCCTTCATAAAGCGCATTGGCCCGGAACATCGGAAAGACGAAATCGCGCACGAACTCTTCGCGCAGATCCTCGATATAGATTTCGGTGATGCCCATCATCTCGGCGCGCTTGCGAGCCGGTTCGAGCTCTTCACCCTGGCCCAGATCGGCGGTGAAGGTCACCACTTCGCAATCATAGACCTGCTTGAGCCATTTGAGGATGATGGAGGTATCGAGGCCCCCCGAATAGGCGAGGACGACTTTATTGATGTCTTTGCTCATGGCGTGACCGATAACCGCGTTGAAAGCTCAGGATAAGTTGGCGCGACACTAATCAGATCGCGCGCGGCCTGTCCATATTGGCGCAAATATCGGGTTGCGCAGCGCAGCGCGCACGCGCATGGTCTGCGCCATTCGCGTTCTTTCCGGACACACCCATGCTGGTCTATGCCCCCGATCTTTCGATCATTCTCGCTTTCGCCCTCGCGGCCATCGTTCTGGCCATAACACCCGGGCCGGACATGGCGCTGTTTATTTCCCGGACCGTCAATTTCGGGCTCAGGCACGGTTTTGCAACCGTGGGCGGCGCCGTGACGGGCATTGCCGTCCACACCATGCTGGCCGCCTTCGGCATATCCATCCTGATCGTTACGGCGCCGGCCGCCTTCTGGGCGCTGAAAATCGCCGGGGCGGTCTATCTGCTCTGGCTCGCCTTTGCCGCTATCCGCTCGGGCACCGGGCTGACCGTGGCGCGCAGCACCGGCAAGGTGCCGGGCCTTAAAAATTCCTACCTGACGGGGCTGGGCATCAACCTGACCAACCCCAAAGTGGCACTGTTCTTTGTGACCTTCCTGCCCCAGTTCGTTTCCGCATCGGACCCCCATGCCGCGGCCAAGCTGATCTTTCTGGGTGCCGAGTTCGTGGTGCTGTCACTGCCCATCGTCATTGCCATCGTCTTCGGCGCCCAATGGCTGACCGAAACCCTGATGCGTTCGACACGGATTCAGAAAGCGCTCAACTGGTCGTTCGCCGCCGTCTTTGCCGCCTTTGCGGTGACCATCCTGACGGCCGAAGCCAGAAAATAGCCCGCCCATGAACTATCGTCATGCCTTTCACGCTGGCAATTTCGCCGATGTGGTCAAACACATCATCCTCACGCGCATTCTCGCTTACCTGATGCGCAAAGACGCGGCATTTCGGGTGATCGATACCCATGCCGGGGTCGGCCTCTATGATCTCTTGGGCGATGAAGCCAGCAGGACCGGCGAATGGCGCGAGGGGATCGCGCGCCTGATGGCCGCCGAACTGCCGGCTCCGGCAGCCGAACTGGTGGCGCCCTATCTTGCGGCGGTGAACGCGCGAAACCCCGACGGCCAACTGCGCCATTATCCCGGCTCGCCCTTTATCGCCCGGCACATGCTGCGCGAACAGGACCGCCTCATGGCGCTCGAATTGCATCCCGCCGATGCCCAAGCGCTAAGGGAAAATTTCGCCGGCGATTTCCAGACACGGGTAACCGAACTCGATGGCTGGGCCGCCATGGGCACCCATCTGCCGCCAAAGGAAAAGCGTGGCGTCGTGCTTGTCGACCCGCCCTTCGAGGTCAAGGGCGAGTTCGAGCGCATGACCCAGGCGCTGGTCAAGGCCCATACGCGCTGGCCGGGGGGAACCTATGCCTTCTGGTATCCCATCAAGGACCCCGGCGATATCCGCTCTTACGTCAGGGCATTACAGGGCACGGGGATTGCCAAGATCCTGCGCCTCGAACTGACGATCCGTGCACCATCCACGCCGCCGCGCCTGCATGGAACCGGCATGATTGTGGTCAATCCACCTTTCGTTCTCGAAGAGGAAATGCGGACGCTTTTGCCGATCCTTGCCGGGCTGCTGGCCGATGAAGGGCGCGGTCGGTTCCATATCGAATGGGTGCGGGGCGAAAGCTAGCCCTTGGGGAACACTCTTGCCCTTGGCAAACTTGTACCCATATTCGAAAAACCTCTTTGACTACGGGACCGCAAATATGACCTTTGGTGACTTCATCCGGATCTTGTTTTCGATCCTCATTCCCCCGCTCGGCGTTTTCCTGCGCGTCGGGTTCGGGCTGCACTTCTGGCTCAATATTCTCCTGACGATCCTGGGCTACATTCCCGGACTTATCCACGCGATCTGGATCATCGCCAGCTACCGCACTCGCGACGACATCGCCTTCCGGCGCTGAGACCGGGCCGGTCAGGCCTTAAGGTCGAATTCGTAATAGGCCATTGTCTGTCCCTTGCCGTCGAGCCGCTCATACAGCGCCTTGGCCGGGATGTTGTCGTCCTCTGTGCCGACCCAGGCATATCTGACCCCGCGCCGGCGGGCAGCGTCGAAAAGCGTTGTCATCAGGCGCCTGGCGATACCGTTCCGCTGATGGCTTTCGGCCACGCCGACTTCGTTGACAAAGAATTCGAGCGGCTTGTCGGGATGGAAATAATAAAGGCCCGTCGCCATGCCGACGACCTTGTCCCCTTCACTGGCCAAAGCGATGAGATAATCGGGATGGGCCAGATAGGCTTTGGCGAGATCGGGCTGGATGGGTCCATCGAAAACCGAAATGTCCGCCGAAATCAAAAGGTCGAGATCGTTTTCGTCGAGCAGTTTGACTGTGATCATGGTGCTCCTCAGAGCATGAACGCCTCGCGATCCTTTTTCTTGAGGCGCTCGGTTTCCGATTTGAGCTGCCCGCAGGCCGCAAAGATGTCGCGGCCGCGCGGCGTCCTGACCGGGGAGGCATAGCCGGCCCGGTTGACGATATCGGCAAACGATTCGATCCGGTCCCAGTCCGAGCACACATAGTTCGATCCCGGCCAGGGATTGAACGGGATCAGATTGATCTTGGCGGGAATCTTGGCCAGAAGCCGCACGAGTTCGCGCGCGTCGGCATCGGAATCATTGATGCCCTTGAGCATCACATATTCGAAGGTGATGCGCTTGGCGTTCGATACCCCCGGATAGGTCCGGCAGGCCTCGAGCAGTTCTTCGAGCGGCCATTTCTTGTTGATCGGCACCAGAACGTCGCGCAAATCGTCGCGCACGGCGTGCAGCGAGATGGCCAGCATGACCCCGATTTCCGATCCGGTCGGCTCGATCTGGGGGACCACACCCGAGGTTGAAAGCGTGATCCGGCGTTTCGACAGCGAAAGCCCTTCGCCATCCGAAGCGATGAGCAGCGCCTGCTTGACGTTCTCGTAATTGTAGAGCGGCTCACCCATGCCCATCATCACGATATTGGTGATGGCCCGGCTTTCGCCATGCGGCACCAGCCCGTCGGTGGGACGGACGCCGCCCGGAAAATCCCCGAGCCGTTCGCGCGCCATCATCACCTGGCCCAGAATTTCACCGGCAGTGAGGTTGCGGACCAGCTTCTGGGTGCCTGTATGGCAGAACGAGCATGTGAGCGTGCAGCCGACCTGCGAGGAAACGCACAGCGTTCCCCGATCCGATTCCGGAATATAGACGGTTTCCACTTCAACCGGCGGCATGTTGGGGTGCGCCGGGTCGCGGAAGCGGAACAGCCATTTGCGCGTGCCGTCATTGGAAACCTGTTCGGAAACGATTTCCGGGCGCCCGATGGTAAAAGCCTGCGCCAGATCGGCCCGCAGACCCTTGGCGATATTGCTCATCGCGCCGAAATCGGTGGCCCCGTTCACATAGATCCAGTTCCAGAGCTGGCTGGCCCGCATGCGTGAATCGCGCTCGGAAAGCCCGGTTTCGGCCAGTCGCGCGCTGATCTCCTTCTTGGAAAGGCCCAGCAGATCGAGCGGTCCGGATTTTTGCGGACGCGGCACGGATCCATGATCGATATTGAGCGCCAGACTCATGGGCGGTATTCCAGAAGGACTGTGAGGGTTTCGGGGTATATGGATTTGGGCCGGCCGGTTTCAAGGCGGCAGCGCATCCAGCGCCAGCCTCTAGCACAATCGGGCGTTGGGCGCAAAGTCGGAGCTAGCAGGCTCCATCCATGGCGCGCCCCGCAGCGGTGGCGCCCGAAAGTGAAAACGACTGACGCACACTCTGCCCGTCCGCACTCGTGCCCGTAACCGACATGGTCGAGCCGGCCCGAATGGCCTGCACGGCGGTTTCCGATTGACCCGGTTCGGCCATCCATGCGGCGTCCCCTTCGGTAAAGAGCTCGAAATTCTGACTGCCCACGGTCAAGGTCGCCATGCTTTGCGGCTCGAACTGATAGCCTGAAACCACGTTGATTTCCGAGCGTATGCCCTGCGCGGGACGATGGGTTATGTAGAAATAGGCCTCGGTGAACCCGGCGGGGGTGGGTTCGGTCGCCGTTGGCCGCGAGAGGACGAAACAGATCTGACCGGCGCTTTCGGTCGTCGCATAGGCCGACCATGCATTGTGTTCGCCCAGGATGCGCACCGATTGCCCAAGAGCAGGCGATAGACACACCCCCGTCGCTATTGTGGCGATGGTCAGGATATCGGCGAAACGGAATGCCATGAAAAAAGGTCCTAAACGATCCGGGCGGGTTCAAATGCAAAAGGTCGGGCGGACCCGACCTCTGCCAAATTGCTGCTTTTCGCGCAAGCGGTCACGCTATTCCGGGCATTCCCCCGCCGCCTCGTTGAGAGCTGCGGTAACACCCCGGAGTGAATAGGTGTCGACCGTATTGGTGCCCCGCTGGGAGGTGGCACGAACCACCATGTTCGATCCGGCCCGCATGGCGCCCACAAAGCCCGGTTCATCCTCGATGGAGGCCAGCCAGCCCGACTCGCCCTGGGTCACCATGGGATAGGACCGACCGTCCACCGATACCGACGCGTCGGCATTTGTCTCGTGGATCGGATATCCGACAATCGTCGCGACCTCGTTGCGGTTTGTGGGCCGAATGGTGACGATGAAATGGATCGCCCCGCGATTGACATTGGTGGGCTCGGTGGTCTGGGGCGTCGAAGAGATATAGCAGATCTTGCCTCCGCCATCGGTATCTGACCACGCCGTCCAGAAATCGAAGGTTCCCAGATTGGTGGCGGCAAAGGCCGCCGGGCTGGCACAAAGCACGGCCGCTCCGGAGACCAAAGCGGCTACCGTGCGGCGGATGTGGCTGCGAAACGTAAAAGTCATCGCCAAACCCTTCCCCTTAATTCTCTCATAGATGCACATGATTGCCGCTCTTTTTGCACCCATTATGGTTACCAAGGAGCAAATACGCGCGGCTTTTCCCGACCGGGACACAAAGTAGGGATGAATTTGGCCGGAATTGGGCCTGATCCATCCCATATTTGTGAGACGTCTTGTGCGCCGACGCGGGTGAACGCGGGCTGAATAAGATCGAGGTATCAGGCGGCCAGCGGATAGTCCTGTTCGACGATATAGGGGCCCCCGCCCACCGAATCCCGGCTGGAAAACACAACGAACTCATCGACGGAAAACTGCATGGGCGCAAAATGCCCGGCCTGCGCGATGTGGCGCGCCAGATCGGACGGACCGGTATCGCGCAGGCGGGCCAGCGTAACGTGCGGCACGAACTTGCGGCCGTCGGGGCTGAGCCCGATGCGCTGGAGCAGGCGCTCCTGGCTGGCTTGCAGCCGATTCAGGGGCTCTGAAGGCGCGATGGCGGCGTAAAGCGCCCGCGGCTTATTGCCGCCGAAAACGCCGAGATGGGAAATGGTGAGATCGAACGGTTCGACATCGGCGTGCATTTCGAGCGCGTCATAGACTTCCCCCGCCGTGCGATGGTCGATGTCGCCGATATAGCGCAGGGTGACGTGATAGTTTTCCGGATCGATCCAGCGCGCACCCGACAGCCCACCCCGCTTGAGGGAAAGAACGAAGGCGATATCTGAGGGGATTTGCAGACCGGTGAACAGTCTGGGCATGAGCGAAAACCCTCCATGTCCCGGCCGACCGGCCGATCCGGCGCGGCCCGAATCAAAGCCTATCACATCGCTGTCTCCCGGGAATCAAAAACCCGTAAAACAGGCGATGCCGGTCTCGATGGATCATCGGTTTCGCTTGTATTTTCAACGTCCCATCTCCATATTAATCGGCAACTGGCAAATCCGGGGGCGGCATGGGGCCGTTCCGGTTGCCGGACAGCCACTTTTAACTGAGGATGGAACGGAAAATGGCACAATACGACCGTCAGACCGTCGCTGGGCGCGTAGGCACGGCCGCCGCCATCGACGAGGGTCTGCGCAGCCATATGCTGCGTGTTTACAACTATATGGGCATCGGCCTGGCCGTAACCGGCGTGGTCGCGTTCTTCTTTGCGCAATGGGCAATGTCGAGCCCCGCAGTGGCGCAGACGATCTATGGCAGCCCGCTCGCCTGGGTCATCATGCTTTCGCCTCTGGCCTTCGTGCTGGTCCTCTCCTTCGGGATCAACAAGCTCTCCTTCGGGGCAGCTCAGATGACCTTCTGGGGCTTTGCCGCCGTCATGGGTCTCTCGCTCTCCTCGATCTTTCTCGTCTATACGTCGGCCTCGATCGCCAAGGTTTTCTTCATCACCGCCGCCATGTTCGGCTCGATGAGCCTTTACGGCTACACAACCAAGCGCGACCTGACCGGAATGGGCTCGTTCCTGATGATGGGCCTGATCGGCATCATCATCGCAATGGTGGTCAATATCTTCCTGCAGAGCTCGGCTCTCGAATTCGCCATCTCGGCGATCGGTGTCGTGATCTTTGTTGGCCTGACCGCCTACGACACCCAGAAGATCAAGGAAGCCTATGCCGAAAATATCGGCCATGAAGGCCTGGGCAAGCTTGCCATCATGGGCGCGCTGACCCTGTATCTGGACTTCATCAACCTGTTCCTGATGCTGCTCCGCCTGTTCGGCAATCGCGAATAGCGAGCGTCCATGGGGCTGCCTTGCAGTCCAGACAATACGAGGCCGCGGATCGATTTCCGCGGCCTTTTCTTTTTTGCCACCGGCATTGGACAGCACGTCGGGAAATTTTTAGAGCGCGTCCAGCAAAAGTGGAAACGGTTTTGCGGTTCGGACGCGCGACGAAACAACAACTTAGAGGATTTTCGCGATTCGAAGAAAAGCGGAAATACTCTAGCGGACCACATGCAGTTGCGGGTCGAGTATGCGCAGAACGCTTGAAAGCTCGTGTCCGCGCTTGAGCACCCGGCCATCGCTGCCCAGAACCATGTACTGCCCCTGGCGTCGCGCCAGCTTCGGGTTTTTCTCGACGACGAAGAGCGGGCGCTCGGACGTGCGTTGATAGATCGAGAACATGGCCCGTTCCCGCCCGAAATCGAGCGCATAGTCGCGCCATTCACCAGCCGCCACCTTGCGTCCATAGACATTGAGGATAAGCGCAAGTTCCCTACGGTCGAAACTGACAATGGGGACGGGCCGGCCTGGGGAGCGGGTGGGTGAAAAGGGAAAAACGTCACCCTTCTTGCTGTCGAAACGCTCGCTCAAACCGGACTACCTCCTTGCGGATGTGACGATCATGTAACGATGATTGCCGCGTTCGCATGCGCTGGCAAGGGCCATCTGCAACGACACCCGGCGCAAACTTTCCTCCAATTGACCGGATTTAAGCCACAATCGAACCCTTCTTGCGCCATTTTGCGCGCCTAGGATTGCATCATTGCCTCCAGTAGCCGGCCTCTGAATCCACCGAGCCCCCAAACCATGGATTCAGTTGGCCGGCGCCCTTCCCGGCCTTGCCTCCGGGAAATCCTGGCACCTTTTGAGAGGCTTTGCGTCCTCCAAAATCAAAGCCTCTGGCTCCCCGGTCATCGATATGACACGGGGAGTTTTTCTTGTGTCCGCCTCAACGAATAAACAATGAAGCGCCCAGGATCCGCCCGGGCAGCGTGCCATTCTTTTCCTGGACGATGATGGCGGCGCCATCCGAATTGGGGCCAAGGACCTCTTCGAGGGGAATGGTGATCTCCGCGCCTTGAGCGGGATTCCACATGCCGATGGCCTGGCGGGAAGTGACGATATGGGTATAAGGCAGGGCCTGTCCGGAATTTTCACCGCGTTCGATGGTCACCTCGGCGCGGGCCCTGTAGGGCACCACCCAGACCACGGCGGCTGACAACTCCTGATCGGCCGGGGCGCTGAAGACGATCGAATCCGGCCCGTTGATTCGCAGGGTGACCGGCAGCAGCGGCGCTGCCTGTTCGATGGCGCGCTCGGCCTCGGCGACGTCCGACCCCACAACCGCGCTCTGGCCATTGATGACCATTTGCGGCGTATAAATCCGGTTCTTGCCCCAGCTTTCGGCGTAGCCCTTCTGCAATTCGGTATTGGCCGGCAGGGCGAAGGTATCCTCCCAGCCGATATAGTCCCAATAGTCGATATGATAGGCCAGGGCGACGATATCCTCACGCGCGCCAAGCTGGGCCAGCAGCCGATCCGCATCGGGGCACCGGGAACAGCCCTGGCTGGTGAAGAGCTCGACAACCGTATCGGCCTGGTTGCGAATCTCGATGGCGCCGGCCGGCAGCGCGGCAAGGCACAAAACAACACTGGCAAGACCGAGCCGGAGCGGAGAGGCGTTCATGGGCGTGTTTTGTACGCGCTCAAACGCCCCCCCGCCAGTCAATTGATGGTGAAAGTTTCAACCCCGTACGCCCGGCCCATGTCCTCGATCTCCTCGATGGCCGCCGTAAAGCCGGCCCAGTCATCGGCCGCCGCAATCGGCGCCCAGATGGCCTCGACCTCTTCGATCAGCATGGTGCGCGGTTCGGTCCGCGCGAAATAGGGATGGAAAAGATTGGCGTCGGGCGCGCTTTCATAGGCCGCCAGCAGCGCCTTGAAGGCGCTGAAGCTTTCACTGTCGTAAAGTGCGGCCTGCGGGCTCGACAGCGCGCGCTTTTCTGAAGCGAACCCTCCGCGCCAGTCGAAAAACACCTGCTCATAGGCAGGGCGGTCGACGGCCATAAAGGCAAAAAGGGCCGACAGCAGCTCGCCGTCGGCAATCGCACCGCGTGGGATCAAGCCCAGTCGGCCCACGATCACTTTCGCAAGCTGGGACTGGAAGGCCGGCCAGAAGCGGTTGAGTTCGGGCTCGAGTTTTTCAACGCTCGAAATCGGAACCAGACATTCTGCCAGTCGCGTGAGGTTCCAGGCCATCGCATCGGGTTGCCGACCGAACGCGTAAAGGCCAGTCTCGTCGAAATAGGCAGCCGTGAAGCGTGGGTCATAAACCGGCAGGAAGCGCCAGGGACCGTAATCGAAACTTTCGCCGGTAATGTTGGTGTTGTCGGTGTTGAGCACGCCATGGACGAAGCCTGCCCCGATCCATTGCGCCGTGACCCTGGCCACATTTTCGGCCACCGCACCCATGAAAGCCGGAACCCGCGCATCAGGGGGAAGATCGGAAAGCTCTGAATAATAATGCGCGATGCAATGTTCGACCAACCCGGCCATCCGCGTATAATCCTCGAAATAGTCGAGGCGCTGGAACGTACCGATGCGGATATGAGAGTGCGAAAGGCGGACCAGCACCGAGGACCGGGTCGGCGAGGGCTCATCGCCGCGAAACAATGCTTCGCCGGTTTCGATCAGGGAAAAGCTTTTTGAAGTTTCGACCCCGAGCGCTTCGAGCATCGTTGTGGCCAGCACTTCGCGCACACCACCCTTGAGTGTCAACTTTCCATCGCCACCCCGCGAAAAGGGCGTCACCCCCGACCCCTTGGTGCCGAAATCGCGCAACCTGCCGTCGGCAAGATCATACCCTTGAGCAAACAGAAACCCCCGCCCGTCTCCGATATCGGGATTGTAGCTCTGGAACTGGTGGCCGTGATAGCGCAGCGCGAGGGGGATCTCAAAACTCCCCGGCAAGGGTGCAAACCGCCCGAAATGCTCGACCCACTGGGCATCGGTGAGCCCGTCCAGCCCCATGCGCCCGGCCCAATGCCGATTGCGGTAACGCAGGACGGCTTGCGGAAAATCGGCGGGACGGGCCGGATCGAAAAAGGCTTCGCCCAATCCCGCGTGTATCGTCGCGCCCCGAAAGCGCGCGCTGGCGTCGAAATCGCTCATGTCAGTCCAACGCCGGCCACCGGTTGAGGTTCACTCATCGACTAGATGGTTTCGAAATGCGCGTAAACCTCACGAGAGATATCTTCGAGTGCGCCGCGATCGAGGAACCCCGAAATCGCATAGGCCAGCGGGCCGTCGATCCAGCGGAACGTATTGACGCCCGAATCTTCGGAAAACTGAAATGCCGTGTCGCGGGCGCCGGTATTGCGGGCCATCAGAATCGTGGCCCTGTCGCCCTGGGCGTTTTCATACATCAGCATGGCGCCCGGCTTTCCCCCGATGGGCAACAGCCGCCCACCGACAAGCTCGAACCCCAGATCGGCGAGGCTGGGCGCGGTGAAGGGCTTTTCGATGCGGTTGCCCAGCCAGTTGACCAGATGGTCGCGCTCGGATGCATCCACTTCGACCGGATGACGCACTTCGCGGACATAGGTCAAAAAAACATCCCGCGCCGCCATTTCGAGCCACGCCGATTCCATTTCGGCCAACTGGGCTTGCGGCGGTTGCATCCAGAGCCCACGGGCCAGATAGCCCGAGCCCCCACCAAGCCCGAACGCGATAACCAGCGCCGCGGCAATTGCCGGCCAGCCGCCCAAACGTGCCACGGGCCAACGGGTGGAGGGGGGGAGGTCGGACATGTCTCCATATCCATAGGCCGAAAGAAGCTCGGATAGCGCAGCATCATTGGTACGCCAGGTCTCCACCTCGTCGGAAAGCTCAGTGTTGGCGTCCAGATGGGCCCGAACCTGCGCACTGCGTTCCGCATCGAGCCTGTCATCGACAAAGGCATGCAGTTCATCCTCCGATACTGGTTTGCCGTTTTCACTGTTCATGGGCGTGCGACATCATCGGTTCGAAAGGGAGGTTATGGATTTGTGGGCCAACAATTCGCTCAATTGCCGGCGGGCACGCGACAGCCGCGACATCACTGTTCCGATCGGCAGGTCCAGGATCTGGGCGACTTCGGCATAGGCGCATCCTTCGATGGCGACAAGCAACAGAACCGCGCGCGCCTCCGGGTTGAGCGTATCGAGCGCGCGCATCAACGTATTGTGCAGCAATGGGTCGGGCGCCGGCGCATCGTCGGACACGGCCAGGTCCTCACCTATCGGTTGCAGCAGGGGCTGTCGCGCCCTTGTTCTCAGCCGGTTGCGGTTGAGGTTGGTCATTATGGCATAGAGCCAGCTCTTGCCATTCTCTCCCCGCCATTGCCTCTGGTTCTCGACGGCGCGCAACAGCGTTGTCTGGAGGAGGTCTTCGGCCTCTTCCCGACTGCCCGCAAGTCCGTGGGCATAGCGCCTGAGCGCCGGCAGATGGATCAAGAGCGCGTCACGCATGCGATTGTCCCGGCACAGCTCCACCAGAGCCGCGCCGGGCATCTTAGCATCAGGGGCGTGCCACGTCCCAATTGCCGCCAACGCCATCACCGGACGTCATTCCGGGTTCCGTATCATTGATCCAGTAGTAAAGCGGCATGCCATCCTTGGCCCAGATCATGGTGCCGTCAGTGCGCTCCACGATCGAATAGGGCTCTTCGGCCATGGCACCTTCCTCCGCGAAGAAGGGCGGCCAGTTGACGGCGCACTGCTCATAGCAATTGGAGACGCCCGGCTCGTCATTGGCGAAGGTGTAGAGCACCATGCCTTCGGAATCGGCGATCACCTCGCCGATATCGGTTTCCAATGTCTGGACGTCAGGGGCGGCAAACGCCGCGCCGGCGGTAAGAACAAGAGCAGCCGCGCCGGTGGCCAGCGAAGCGAAGAGTCGGAAAGTCATTACGATGTCTCCCTTGGTGCATGACGGGGCAAATGCGCCCAGCGCACGCCCCCACATTTGTTAGACACCAGTGGCCGCCGATTTATTCCCGCTGCAAACAAAAAAGCCCGGCCATCACGGCCGGGCTTTAGCGATATTGGGGAAAAAGACGGGCTTATTCGCCCTTGTTCTCTTCAGCGGGAGCTTCGGCAGCGGCTGCGGCCTCTGCAGCAGCAGCTTCCTCGGCAGCCTTCTTTTCGGCTGCTTCCTGCGCGGCCAGTTCAGCGGCCAGAGCCTCGGCGGCGGCGACCTTTTCGGCCTCGCGCGCGGCGCGGGCTTCGACGGCGGCCTGACGCTCATCGGCCTCGATCTTCTTGGTGCGGGCATTGGTCGATTCAAAGATACGAGCCGACTTGCCGCGACGATCGCGCAGATAATAGAGCTTGGCGCGCCGGACCTTACCGCGCTTGAGGATCTCGATGCGGTCGATCATCGGGGAGTGAACGGGGAACACGCGTTCCACGCCTTCGCCATACGAGATCTTGCGGACGGTGAAGCTTTCCATCAGCCCACCGCCGGTGCGGGCGATCACGACGCCTTCATAGGCCTGAAGGCGTTCTTTTTCGCCTTCGCGGATCTTGACCCAGACCTTGACGGTATCGCCATGGGAGAATTCGGGAACCGCACGCTTTGCAACGAGCGCTTCGAGCTGCTCTTTTTCGAGCTGCTGGATAATGTTCATTTCGTTTTCCGTTCTATCTTTTCAAAGGAGCCCTTTTTGGGCCCGGTCTTGTTTGGACGGCGGGATGTGCTCATCCCATAGTCGAGCGCGCTATACACGCCATGCGCCCCGGAGTCTAGGACTTTTGGGTGTAGAGTTCCCACAGGTCGGGGCGTCTTTGTCGGGTGAGGGCTTCCGATTGTTCGCGCCGCCATTTTTCGATCCGGCCATGATCGCCGGACGTCAGGATTTCGGGAATGTCGCGGCCCTCGAAACTCTGGGGGCGGGTGTAGTGCGGATATTCGAGCAGGCCGTTTTCAAAGCTCTCGTCCGCATGGCTCTCCGCCGCGCCCAAAACCCCCGGCAAGAGCCGCACCACGGCTTCGAGCAGCACCATGGCGGCCACTTCGCCGCCGGCCAGCACATAATCGCCGATCGAAATCTCTTCGAGATTGCGCGCATCGATGACCCGCTGGTCGATGCCTTCGAAGCGCCCACAGACGACCACAGCGCCCGGACCCTGAGCCAGTTCGCGCACCCGCTGCTGGGTAAGCGGAGCACCGCGCGGGCTCATCAGGATTTTCGGGCGCGGATCACCATTAGGCGCGACATCATCGAGCGCCGCGGCCAGAATATCGGACCGCAGCACCATACCCGCGCCGCCGCCCGAGGGCGTATCGTCGACGGTGCGATGCTTGTCGCCGGCATAATCGCGCAAAAAATGCGTTTCGAGCGACCATGCCCCCTTTTCCATGCCGCGCCCGATGACCGAAGCGCCGAGCGGACCGGGAAAAAGGTCAGGGAACAGCGTTATGACCGAAGCGCGAAAGCTCATCGGCTTTCGTCCGGCTCGACATCTTCGGGATCGCGCGGCGTATCCTCGAGCCATCCCTCGGGCGGAATGGCGATAACATAACCATCGGCGATGTGGAGCTCGGGAACGACCGTTTTGGTGAACGGCAGATAGACCGATTTGCGCGTTTCAGCGAGCTTGATGTCCAACAGATCGTCGGAGCCGAAATTTTCGATGGCCGAAACGGTGCCCAATACTGCGCCGTCGACAAGCCGCACTTCGAGTCCGATCAGATCGGCATAATAGAATTCGTCTTCGTCCGGCTCGTCGAGCCGATCGCGGCTGACATAGAGAGAAACGCCGTTGAGCTTTTCGGCATCGTTGCGGTCGGTGACATCTTTGAGCGTCGCGACGACGACGTTTTTGGCCAGCCGTGCCTTGGCAATCGAGATCGACAGTCCCGGACGGTCGGTTTCGAGCGGGTCGTAATCGGCGATGGCCAGGGGGTCCTCGGTGAACGCCGTGATGCGCACCTCCCCCTTTATCCCATGGGCCGCTCCGATGCGGCCCATGAGAATGAGGTTTTCAGGCATTTTGCGCCCGGTCACCGAACTTACTCGGCGGTCGCTTCTTCAGCAGCGGGAGCCTCTTCGGCAGGGGCTTCCTCAGCCGGAGCTGCGGCAGCCTCTTTGGCGGCTTCCTCAGCGGCCTTCTTTTCCTCGAGGCGTTCAAGCGCCTTGGCGCCCGGCTTTGCCTTGTTGGGGTTGTTCTTGGCGGTCCGCTTCAAAAGGCCCGCGGCATCAAGGAAACGCTCGACGCGATCGGTCGGCTGGGCACCGCTCTGCAGCCAGTAGGTGGCGCGCTCGATATCAAGCACGACGCGCTTTTCGTCGCCCTTTTCGAGCATGGGGTTGTACGAACCGATGCGCTCGATGACGCGGCCGTCACGCGGGGCGCGCACGTCGGCAATGACGACGTGGTAGTAAGGGCGTTTCTTGGAGCCGGCGCGAGCCAGGCGGATCTTGGTAGCCATGGTGTCTTTGTCTTTCTGCTTGGATAGAATTTAAGTCGGTTACTTCTTTTTGCCCGGCAATCCGGGCAGTCCCGGAAGCCCCGGGAATTTCGAGCCGCCAAGTCCGGGAAGGCCGGGCATTCCACTCCCCCCCTGCTTGACCAGCTTGGAAAAATCATCGGGCAGCTTGGAAGGATCGCCCCCCATCTGCTTTGTCATCTGTTCGATCTGGGCCGGGTCCATGTCGGGCATTCCGCCCATCATCTGCTTGCCCATGCCCCCGAACATGCCGGCCAGACCGCCCGGTCCGCCGCGCGAGACCTTTTTCATCATGTCCGCCATCTGGCGATGCATCTTGATGAGCTTGTTGATTTCGGAAACTTCGACACCCGAACCCGCCGCAATGCGCTTGCGGCGCGACGCGTTGAGCAAATCGGGCTTTTCGCGTTCCTTTTTGGTCATCGACTGGATGATGGCCACCTGGCGATCGAACACCTTGTCGTCGGTGCGGCCATTGGGCAGGTTCTTGGCCATATTGCCCATGCCCGGCATCATCTTCATGAGCGAGGCCATGCCGCCCATCTTTTTCATCTGCAAAAGCTGGCCCATGAGGTCGTCGAGATCAAACTGACCCTTCTTGAGCTTCTTGGCCATTTTCTGGGCGTCTTCGGCGGTGACGTTCGCCGCGGCCTTTTCGACCAGCGAGACGATGTCGCCCATGCCCAGAATGCGATCCGCGATACGGCTGGGATGGAAATCTTCCAGCGCGTCCATTTTTTCGCCGACACCGATCAGCTTGATCGGCTTGCCGGTCGCGGCTCGCATGGAAAGCGCAGCACCGCCGCGCCCGTCACCATCGACACGGGTCAGAACGATACCGGTGATATCGACGCGCGCATCGAACGATCGCGCCAGGTTGACGGCGTCCTGACCGGTCAGGCTGTCGGCGACCAAAAGGATTTCATGCGGATTGGAGACGCGCTTGATCTCGGCGGTCTCTTCCATCAGCTCTTCGTCGATATGGGTGCGGCCCGCCGTATCGAGCATGACGACGTCATAGCCACCGGTCCGAGCGGTTGAAATCGCGCGCTTGGCGATCTCGACCGCTGACTGGTTGGGGACGATCTCGAGCACATCGACCCCGATCTGGCCGCCCAGCGTCTTGAGCTGCTCCATGGCGGCAGGACGGCGCGTATCGAGCGACGCGAGCAGGACGCGCTTATTCTGCTTGTCCTTTAACCGCTTGGCGATCTTGCCGGTGGTGGTGGTCTTGCCCGAGCCCTGCAGGCCGACCATGAGGATCGGCACCGGCGATGGGGCGTTGAGCGAAATGGGCGAGGCCTCCTCGCCCAGGACCGCCACCAGTTCGTCATGGACGATCTTGATGACCTGCTGGCCGGGCTTTACCGAGCGGGTGACTTCGGCGCCCACGGCGCGCGCGCCGACCTGTTCAGTAAAGGCGCGCACCACTTCGAGCGAAACGTCGGCCTCGATCAGCGCGCGGCGGACTTCGCGCAGCGCCGCTTGCACATCTGCTTCGCTCAGCGCACCTCTTCCGGTGATCCCGGAAAAGATCTTGCCCAGGCGGTCTGACAGGCTTTCAAACATACTTCGCTCATTTCGTTCGTGTCAGGATAGATGCGAATATGGGTCCCAACCGGCCAAATGCAAAATACACCCGCGGGCGCAACGCGCTGGCGGATGTTGACCGGAAACCTCTCGGGTTGCCTAGTGACTCGCAAATCCATCGTTTCTGACAGAAGGTCGAGGCGGCTTATAAGCAGGCAGGCGAGCGGAGTCAATTGCAGCACGATCGGGTGCAAAGGTGGAAATCGCAAGACTTTTGCGCCATATAAGCCAAAGATGACACTTGGTTGAGCCGAAAAGCCCGAAAATGACTGCGCCACTGCCCTATCTCAAGATGAATGGCCTTGGAAACGACTTTGTCGTTCTCGATGCGCGCGCGCAGAAAATTGCGCTGTCGCAACAGCAGATTATCGCCATTTCGGACCGGGCCAACGGGATCGGCTGCGACCAGCTGATCGTCATGGAACCCGACACCGTCGATGGCGTCGATGTGTTCATGCGCATCTACAATGCCGAAGGCGGCGAGGTCGACGCTTGCGGCAATGCCACGCGCTGCATTGCGGCGCTCGTCGCTGAGGAACTGGGGTCCAATAGCGCGACCATTCGCACCAATGCGGGAATTCTGGCCGCAAACGTGGCCGGCGATATCGTGACTGTCGACATGGGCGTACCGCGTTTTGCCTGGGATCAGATCCCGCTCGCTGAACCCTTTTCGGATACGACAGGTATCGAACTGCAGATCGGTCCCATCGACAAACCGCTCCTGCACACCCCTTCGGTGGTCAATGTCGGCAATCCGCACGCAATCTTCTGGGTCGATGATCTCGATATCCATGACCTTGCCAAGTTCGGACCCATGCTCGAAAACCATCCGATCTTTCCAGAGCGCGCCAACGTCACGCTGGCCCAGGTGCTCGCCGACGACCGCATCAGGGTCAAGGTCTGGGAACGCGGTGCGGGATTGACGCTGGCATGCGGCACCGCCGCCTGCGCCACCGCCGTGGCCGCGGCCCGCAAGGGGCTGACGGGGCGCAAAGCGACCATTGAACTTCCGGGCGGCCCGCTCGATATCGAATGGCGCGCCGCCGACGATCACATCCTGATGACCGGACCGTGGACGCTGGACGGGAAAGGCTTCATTCCGCCTACCCTTTTGGGCGAGGATGCCGCATGAGCATAGAGACCATAACCTTCGGGTGCCGGCTCAATGCCTATGAATCCGAGGTAATGAAGGCCGAGGCGCAAAAGTCCGGTCTCGATAACGCAATCATCATCAACACCTGCGCGGTGACCGCGGAAGCCGTGCGCCAGGCCAAACAAACCATCCGCAAAGCCCGGCGTGAAAACGCCGACGCCAGGATCATCGTCACCGGCTGCGCAGCGCAAACCCAGGCGCGCGATTTCGGCGACATGGCCGAGGTCGATCTGGTGATCGGCAACAACGACAAGCTCAAGGCTGAAAGCTATCGGCCTATCGCGTTCGGCGTGGCCCTGAACGACAAGGTTCAGGTCAACGACATCATGAGTGTGACCGAGACCGCGGGCCATCTGATCGACGGGCTCGATGGCAGGGCGCGGGCTTTCGTTCAGGTCCAGAACGGGTGCGATCACCGCTGCACCTTCTGCATCATCCCTTTTGGCCGCGGCCCCTCACGCTCGGTGCCCATGGGGGTCGTCGTCGATCAGATCAGGCGCTTGGTGGACAATGGCTATGCCGAAGTGGTGCTGACCGGGGTCGATATCACTTCATATGGCAGCGATCTGCCCGGTTCGCCCACACTGGGCAGGCTCACGCAATCGATCCTCAAGCATGTCCCGTCCCTGCAGCGCTTGCGCATTTCCTCGATCGATTCCATCGAAGCCGATCCTGCGCTCTATGAAGCGGTGACCGATCCGCGCCTGATGCCGCACCTGCATCTCTCGCTGCAATCGGGCGATGACATGATCTTGAAGCGCATGAAGCGCCGGCACAGCCGCGCCGATGCGCTGGGGATCGTGGAAAAACTGCGCGGCCTGCGGCCCGACATGGTGTTCGGCGCCGATATCATCGCGGGGTTTCCGACCGAAACCGACATAATGTTTGAAAATACGCTGCGTTTCGTGACCGAAGCCGATCTGACCTATCTTCACGTTTTTCCTTTTTCCCCCCGTGAGGGCACACCCGCGGCGAAAATGCCCCAGGTTTCGCGCCGTATCGGCAAAGAGCGTGCGGCACGGCTGCGCGCGCTGGGCGAAACCCAGTTTGCAAGGCTCTGCGCCTCCCGGGTCGGAAAGACCGAAAGCATTCTTGTCGAACGCGACGGCATGGGGCGCACGGAACAGTTCATACCCGTTGCCGTTGAGCGCGGACGGCCCGGCGATATCGTTACCGCCGAAATCGATGGAACATCCACCGACGGGCTGATTGCCCGCCGCGACAAGGTTGCTGCATGACCCAAGACAAAAAGCCCGGCTTCTGGGGACGCCTGTTCGGCGAAAAACCCCAGCCGAAATCGGATACCGAGGAGGCCATCGAACGGGCCACCGAGGAGCCGCGTGGCGAAGAGGAGGCTCTGGCTGCGCTGCGCGAGGAGCGTGAAGCGCCCGAACCATCGGCAGAGAGCGAGGATTCGCGCGATGCCGCTCCGCCCGAAATGCAGGCCGAATGGCTCGAACGGGGCCATCCCAATCCTCCAGCGCACGAACCGCCCACGCCGGACGACGTGACCGACCCGCTCGAGCGACCCGATGCTATCGAGGACAAGATTGCATCCGATCCGGAAGAGCCCGCAGCAAGTGAACGCGAGCCGGCTCCTGCCGCCCCACTTGCCGAGCCGGCCGAGCCACGCAACTGGCTTCAGCGCCTGGGCGCCGGTCTCAAACGGTCCTCGGACAATCTCACCTCTTCGATCGGCGCGATCTTCACCAAGCGCAAGCTCGATGAAGCAACGCTGCAGGACCTCGAAGACACCTTGATCACCGCCGATCTGGGCATCGATACGGCCATGACGATCACCGAAAAATTGCGCGCCGACAAATTCGACAAAGACGTTTCGACAGAGGACGTGCGGGCCGTTCTGGCCGCTGAGGTCGAGGCTGCACTCGGGCCCGTGGCGGTGCCGCTCACCATCGATAGCACCAGCAAGCCCTTCGTGATCCTCATGGTCGGCGTCAATGGCTCGGGCAAGACAACGACGATCGGCAAGCTTACGGCCAAGCTCAGGGCCGAGGGAAAATCGGTGCTTTTGGCTGCCGGCGATACGTTTCGCGCCGCAGCCGTCGAACAGCTTCAGGTCTGGGGCCAGCGCAACGATGTCGAAGTGATGACCCGTCCAACTGGCGCGGACGCCTCGGGGTTGGCATTCGACGCGGTGGCCAAGGCGCAGGACACCGGGACCGATGTCGTGATCATCGATACGGCTGGCAGGCTTCAGAACCGCAGCGAACTGATGGATGAGCTCGAAAAGATCATCAGGGTCATCAAAAAGCGCGATCCCGACGCTCCGCACGCCACGCTTTTGACACTCGATGCCACAACGGGTCAGAATGCCCTTAATCAGGTCGAAATCTTCGGCCAGAAAGCGGGTGTAACCGGTCTTGTGATGACCAAGCTCGACGGGACGGCGCGCGGGGGCATCCTCGTCGCCATCGCCAGGAAATTCGGACTGCCCATCCATTTTATCGGCGTCGGGGAAGCCATTGGCGATCTCGAGCCCTTCAGGGCCTCAGATTTCGCCCGCGCGATTGCGGGCAAGGAGTAAGATTATGGCGCAAAGCCAACCCAAAACCGCCGAAGCGAGCATCGAGGATCTCAAACCTGCTCTGACAAAGCTCTCGCTCGAGCTGGGGCCGCTGGTTGTCTTTTTCATCGTCAATGCCCAGGGCGAAAATATTCTCGAGGCATTTCCGACACTTCAAACCTGGTTCAGCCAGCCGATCATCTTTGCGACCGCCGTTTTCATGGTTGCCATGGCGATCTCGCTGGTACTTTCCAAGCTGATCCTGAAAACCATCCCGGTCATGCCGCTGGTGACCGGCGTCGTGGTTCTGGTTTTTGGCGGCATGACGCTCTATTTTCAGGACGCGTTGTTCATCAAGCTCAAACCCACCATCACCAATGTGCTCTTCGGCTCGGTTCTGCTCGGCGGGTTGGCCTTCGGCCACTCCCTGCTGCGCTATGTGTTCGGTGAAGTCTATAAGCTCCAGGACCGCGGTTGGTATCTGATGACCCTGCGCTGGGGCATCTTCTTTTTTGTGCTCGCCGCGCTCAACGAGATCGTCTGGCGCAATTTTTCCGATGATTTCTGGGTGGCCTTCAAGGTTTGGGGCATCATGCCGCTGACCATGGCGTTCGCGATGAGCCAGCTTCCCCTGCTCAACAAATACGCGCCAAACGACGAGCCGGCGGCGAGCCCCGTCAAGGCAGCCGCCGAAGGCGCTCAGACCGAAACGTAGGCTTAGGTTGTGGTGACAATTTAGCTATTTGAGCCAGAGCATGATGCTTGCGAGCTTGATGAAGCCGAGGAAGTTGACGGCAAGCTTGTCGTAGCGGGTGGCGATGCGCCGCCATTGCTTGAGCCTGGCAAAGAAGCCTTCGATTCCCCAGCGCTGGCGGTAGGCGAACTGGTCATAACTGTGCTGGTACTTGCGGTGGCGGCGCGGCGGAATGACCGGCTCGCCGCCCTCGTTGAGGATGACATCGTGAAGGCTGTCGGCATCATAGGCGCGGTCGGCGATGACCTTGCCCGATGCCAGGCCGGCGACGAGCTGGCACGCCGGCGCCATGTCGTTCTGCTGTCCGGGACCGATCTGGAAGCGGACCGGCAGGCCAAGCGCGTCTACGACAGCATGGATCTTGGTGCCGAAGCCGCCGCGCGAGCGGCCGAGAGCCTGGGCTTCAGGTCCCCCCTTTTATGCCGGGCGCCGGCAGCTTGGGCCTGCGCCCGGATGACGGTGGCGTCGATGGCCAGCCATTCCAGGTCGGGGTCGGTCGCCACGGCCTCGAACAGGCGATCGAACACCCCCATCTCAATCCAGCGATAATAGCGCCGCTTGGCCGTCTGGTAGGGCCCGAAACGCTCTTCCGGCAGATCCCGCCAGCGTGCGCCTGATCGCGCCATCCACAACAAGGCGTCGAAGAACCGACGCCCATCGCTGCGCGGTCCGCGCTTGCCTTTGCGACCACCCGGAACGAACGGCTTCACCTTCTCCCACTGATCGTCGCGCAAAACCTCGCCATCCATCGCCAGCCTCCAAAAGCTAGCGTTGAATCTGATTTGCGCCCTCGCGGGAATCCCTCGGACTTAAATTGTCACCACAGCCTAGAGCATTTCAGCGCTTCTTCGAACCGCTTCAATTGCTCGAGGTCTTGGTTTGGCCGCGCTTCCGAACCGAATAAGTGGCATCCACTTATTCTGGAAGCGCTCTAAGCCGGGTTCTGCGCCGCTGTGATAGCCGGGAGCAGCACGTTCTCGTAGCTCTCCTGGTCGAGCGGGCCGACATGCTTGAACCGGATGATACCTTCATTGTCGACGACAAAGGTTTCCGGCACACCATAAACGCCCCATTCGATGCCCACCCGGCGATCACGGCCGGCGCGGATCCGATCGTAGGGATTGCCCAGTTCGGCCAGAAAGGCCCGGGCATTTTCCGCCGGATCGTCGTAGTTGAGCCCGAAGATCTCGACCGGCTCATCCGCGAGTTCCATCAGGAAGGGATGTTCGGCCCGACACGGCACGCACCATGATGCAAAGACGTTGACGACGACAACGCCATTGCCAGCCAGATCGGCAGTCGCAAATCCCGGCTGAGTATGTCCCTCGACAGAAGCAAGATCGAATTGGGGCACCGGTTTGTCGATCAGGGCCGACGGAACGAAACTCGTCGAGCGCCCCATCTGCGAGGCGAAAACGCCAAGCAGGGCCGCAAGAACAACAAGCGGCAAAACCGCAAGGCCGATTCTCACCGATGGCTTCATTGCTGCCTGCGCGCCTGACGCGCCGCTTCGAGCATGGCCACGCGTGCTCTGGCCGCGCGGGCCGAAAACACTGTCCAGCCGATCAGCCCGCCGATAATCACGATGGTTCCGGCATAGGCTGCGGTGATGAACTCCCAGTGCTGGCCCAGATCGATCATGCGCCTTCTCCCGCGCGAGCCTGAGCCAATTCCAGCGAGCGAATGCGGCGTTTGGTGATTTCGGTGCGCATGCGAACCAGATGCAGGGTCAGAAACAGCAGCGAAAACGCCAGCGTCATGACCAGCAGCGGGACAAGGATCGAGCCGTCAACGGTCGGACCGTCGGTCCTGAATACGGAAGCAGGCTGGTGCAAGGTCTGCCACCAATCGACCGAAAACTTGATGATCGGAATGTTGATGGCCCCCACCAGGGTCAGAACCGCAACGATGCGGGCTGCCTTGAGCTGATCGTCGAAGGCCCGCCACAAGGCGATCAGCCCAAGATAGATGAACAGCAGAACCAGCGTCGAGGTCATGCGCCCGTCCCATTCCCAGAACGTGCCCCAGGTGGGCCGACCCCACATCGAGCCGGTGAAAAGCGCCAGCGCCGTGAAAGCGGCGCCCAGCGGAACGGCGGCTTTCTGGCTTACATCAGCCATGGGATGGCGCCAGACGAGCGTGCCGATGGCCGAGCAGAACATCACCGCGTAACAGAACTGGCTGAGCCAGGCGCTGGGCACATGCACATACATCATGCGCACTGTATCGCCCATCTGATAATCGGCGGGCGAAGCAAGGAACGAAAAATAGAGGCCCACTGCAAAGGCGAGCGCAGTCACGATCGAAAGCGGCAAAACCAGATGACGCGACCACCCCATGAACATCCCCGGATGGGCAATGCGGGTGAACCATCCCGGCTCGGCAGGTTTGGGCTGGGTCTGAACCATCTATTCCCCGGAAATCCTCAACGCCAGCGCCGCGGCGAACGGCGCAAGCGTCACACTTAGAAGACTGAGCGCGCCGAGCAGCAACAGCGCCTGGGACGATCCGCCCAGCCGCGCCACATCGAACGCACCGGCGCCGAAAATAAGCACTGGCAGGCTCAGCGGCAAGACAAGAACCGGTGCAACCAGCCCCCCGCGCTTGAGGCCAACTGTCACAGCCGCCCCGATGGCACCGAAAGCGGCCAAGGCCGGCGTTCCAAGCGCAAGCGAAAAAACCGCCAGCCAAAACCCCTGTCCATCAAGCCCCAGCATAAGGGCCAAAATCGGCATCGCCACAATCAATGGGAGCCCGGTGAGCAGCCAGTGCGCGACGAGTTTGGCGGCAACAACCATCTCGAGCGGAATGATCACATGCCGGAACACGGCAAGGCTCCCATCGTCGAAATCGCCTCGAAACAGGCGTTCGTTGGACAAAAGCTGCGCCAGAAGCGCCGCCACCCAGATGATGGCCGGAGCGAGTTGGGCGAGAAGCGGGCGGTCGGGTCCGACCGCGAATGGCATCAGCACGCCCACGATGACGAAGAACAGCACGAGGGTGAGAATATCGCCGCCCTGGCGCAGACCCAGCCGGAGATCACGAAGGATGATCGCGCCCAGAGCGTTCATTGCGCCGATCCGCGCAACTGGAGCGACTTCACATTGCCGTCAACGGCAATATCGAGATGGGTGGCGATGACCGCCAGCCCGCCTCTGCGCAAATGATCGGAAATCAGCGCGCCCACCCACATCGCGCCGGCGGCATCGAGCGCGCTGGTTGGCTCGTCCAGCAGCCAGAGCGGGCGACGAACGGCGATCAGACGTGCCAGCGCCAGGCGCCGGGTCTGTCCGGCCGAAAGCAGGCCGGCATCGATACCGCCCAGTTCCCCCAGTCCCGCCTGGGACAACGCGGCCCCGATATCGACAGGCGCTCCGGCAAGAACGTCAACCCAGAATTTGAGATTTTCGGCGACGCTGAGCCCCGACTTTATGGCCGGCGCATGCGCAACATAGTGCAGATGACCATATTTAGGGGCTTCCAGATCAACACCCGTGTGATCGATGCGACCAGCGCGCGGATCGAGCAAACCGGCCAACGCCATGAGCAAGGTGCTCTTGCCAGCCCCGTTGGGGCCACGCAACATAAGGGCCGTCCCCGGTTCGAGCGAAAAGCTCAGCCCTGTCAGAATGTCCCGTCCACCCCGGCTTAGTGCAAGGGCGCTGACGCCAAGCCCGGTTTCCGGCATGCGGGAAAGCCCTTCATTGTTCATGCCAAAGCTCTATTGAACCAAAGTCCGGGCTGGCAAGTGCAAATTGGATTCATTATAGAGAGGGCGAAAAGGGCGGGGGAGAAGTTGTGCTTTCCCGCTTCATGCCTCCGGACGAGCCGGTGGCCATTGCAGCGTTGCACAATTTTCGACGCGAAATTGGCCGTTTGGCCCGGTCTCAATCGGGGGTGCCCGCAACCCTATTGAGACAAGGCGGACCGCGTGACCGAGACATCCAATAGCTTTAAGACCAAGACGAACCTCACCGTTGGAAACAAGGCCTATACGATCTTTTCGCTCGCCGAGGCCGAAAAGAACGGATTGGATGGCATTTCCCGCCTGCCTCATTCCCTCAAGGTCGTCCTGGAAAACCTGCTGCGCTTCGAAGATGACCGCACCGTCAAGGCTGCCGACATCAAGGCCGTAAAGGCCTGGCTCGACGATCGCGGCCGCGCCGGACACGAAATCTCCTACCGCCCCGCCCGAGTTCTGATGCAGGATTTCACCGGCGTTCCCGCCGTTGTCGATCTGGCCGCCATGCGCGATGCGACCGCAAAGCTGGGCGCCGACCCCCAGAAGATCAATCCGCTGGTCCCCGTCGATCTGGTCATCGACCACTCGGTGATGGTCGATTATTTCGGCACACCCGGCGCGTTCGAGCAGAACGTGGAAAAAGAATATGAACGCAATGGCGAGCGCTATGAATTTTTGCGCTGGGGCCAGTCGGCGTTCGAAAACTTCCGCGTCGTGCCCCCCGGAACCGGCATCTGCCATCAGGTGAACCTGGAATATCTGGCCCAGACCGTCTGGACCAAAAAGGAAAATGGCGAGGAAATCGCTTATCCCGATACGCTTGTCGGAACCGACAGCCATACCACGATGGTCAATGGCATGGCCGTTCTGGGCTGGGGCGTTGGCGGCATCGAGGCTGAAGCTGCGATGCTCGGCCAGCCGATCTCCATGCTGATCCCCGAAGTGATCGGCTTTAAATTCACCGGCAAGCTGCCCGAAGGCACCACCGCAACCGACCTCGTGCTGCACGTTGTCGAAATGCTGCGCAAGAAGGGGGTTGTGGGCAAGTTCGTCGAATTCTTCGGCGCCGGCCTTTCCAACCTTTCGCTCGAAGACAAGGCGACCATCGCCAACATGGCGCCTGAATATGGCGCGACCTGCGGTTTCTTCCCGATCGACAAGGAAACCATCAAATATCTCAACGATTCCGGTCGTGAACCCGATCGCGTCGCGCTTGTCGAAGCCTATGCCAAGGCCCAGGGCATGTTCCGCGCCGACAACGACGAAGACCCTATCTTCACCGATACGCTCGAGCTCGACCTTTCGACCGTTGTTCCCTCGCTGGCCGGCCCCAAGCGCCCGCAGGACCGCGTTGCCCTGACAGAGGCCTCAACCGCTTTCGTCAAGGCGCTCGAAGAAATTGCCGGAGGCCGCAAGACCTCGCCCGAGCCCGAATCCAAGGGCGATTCGCGCTATATGGACGAAGGCGCAACCGGCGTGCACGACACGCCTGAGGATAATGAAAATCACGGCTATGCCGTCAATGGTGCGGACTACCGGATTGCCGATGGCGACGTGGTGATTGCCGCAATTACCTCCTGCACCAACACGTCGAACCCCTCGGTGCTGATTGCCGCCGGGCTTGTGGCCCGCAAGGCGCGCGAAAAAGGCCTGAAACCTCAACCCTGGGTCAAGACGTCTCTGGCTCCCGGTTCGCAGGTCGTCACCGAATACCTCGAAAAGTCGGGGCTCCAGGAAGATCTGGACGCCATGGGCTTCAATACCGTGGGCTATGGCTGCACGACCTGTATCGGCAATTCCGGCCCGCTCGACGAAAACATCTCGAAATGCATCAATGACAACGATCTGGTTGCCGTTTCGGTGCTTTCCGGCAATCGCAACTTCGAAGGCCGCGTCAATCCCGACGTGCGGGCCAACTATCTCGCCTCGCCCCCACTTGTCGTTGCCTATTCGCTGCTCGGCAAAATGACCGGCGACATCACGACACAGCCTCTCGGCACCGGGTCGGACGGAGAGCCCGTCTATCTCAAGGATATCTGGCCCACTTCAACCGAAATTGCCGAAGTTCTGCGCTCGGCGATTTCGGTCGACATGTTCAAGCGCCGCTATGGCGATGTGTTCAAGGGCGACAAGCGCTGGCAGGAAATCAAGGTCGATGGCGGGGAAACCTACAAGTGGAGTTCCGCATCCACCTATGTTCAGAACCCTCCCTATTTCGAGGGCATGACCATGGAACCCAAGCCGGTGACCGATATCGAGAACGCACGGGTTCTTTCGATCTTCCTTGATTCGATCACCACCGACCACATCTCCCCGGCCGGCTCGTTCAAATCGGGCACGCCTGCCGGCAAGTATCTGATGGAACGTCAGGTCAAGCCGATCGACTTCAACTCGTTCGGCGCACGACGCGGCAACCACGAAGTGATGATGCGCGGAACCTTCGCCAATATCCGCATCAAGAACCAGATGCTGGACGGGGTCGAGGGCGGCTTCACCAAATCGCCTTCGGGCGAAGTGGTGCCGATCTATGACGCGGCCATGGAGTACAAGGCTCAGGGCACCCCGCTGGTGATCTTCGCCGGCAAGGAATACGGCACGGGCTCGTCGCGCGACTGGGCGGCAAAGGGCACGACCCTGCTCGGGGTTCGCGCCGTGATCGCCCAGAGCTTTGAGCGTATCCACCGCTCGAATTTGGTCGGCATGGGCGTTCTGCCGTTGGTGTTTCAAGAGGGTACGTCCTGGCAATCGCTCGGCATCAAGGGTGACGAGACGGTCTCTATTCGCGGGCTGACCGAGATCGAGCCGCGCCAGACGCTCGAGCTCGACATAACCTTTGGTGATGGCCGCAAGGAGCTGGTGCCGGTGCTCCTGCGCATCGATACGCTGGACGAACTCGAATACTACCGCCACGGCGGCATTCTGCAATATGTGCTGCGCAATCTGGTCGCCGCATAGCGGCCGGTGAGAAGACAACGAAAAGGCGGCCATCGGCCGCCTTTTTTATTGCTCGAAATCGGGAAGGGTCAAATGCCCAGCACCATCTTGAACCCGATGACGCCGAGAAAGATCAGGATCATCCTATCGAAGGCAGCCTGGCTGAGCTTGCCCGAAAGCCATTGCCCCAAGGGCATGAACAGGAAAGTCGGGATCAGCGCAAACAGCCCCTGCAAAAGCCATTCGGGGCGCAGCACCCCGGCAATCCACAGCGATGGCGCCTGAAAGATGGCAAGCACCATAAACATCGCCGAAACCGCATAGACATGCGCATCGCGCCCGAACCGCATGGCGTGGATGAAGGTCACACCGATCGGGGCGGAGATGCCCGTCGCGCCATGCAAAAGGCCGGCCCCCAGCCCCGCCGGCATGGCCCATCGCCGTGCCGCTTCGGGGCCAACCGAAAAGTGCGGATTGAAAAGGCGCAGCGCCAGATAGCCGAGCAGCAGGATTCCGAGCGCCAATGCCAACCCGCGCTCCGGAGTTGCCGTCAGGAACCAGGTTCCACCGATAACCCCCACGACGCAAAGCGCCAGCATGGGCGCGAGAAAGCCCAACCGGTCATCGCCTCGCGCGTGCCGAAAGCGATAAAGCTGAGAAGCGTTGGACACCAGAATGGGGATCAACAGCACCGCAACCGCATGCTGCAAGCCAAAAGTCGCCGCAAGGAAGGGAATGGCAATGAGCGGCATGCCCATCCCCGTCGCACCCTTGGAGATGGCTCCGGCGCCGACCGCGGCGAAGATAATGGCGAGTGTAATGAAATCCATGGAAAGGCAAAACTGATAAACGATGGCAGGCAAACAACACTAGCTAGACCAGTTGCCCCACCAAGACAATTAAACCTTTGAGCCAGCGCGGGTGATCCTCAGCGCGTTCGGACCTCGGGGGCTTCCATCAGATGCCGCTCGACCTGCCGCAAATGCTGGTACATGGCGCGGCTGGCGCCATCGAGATCGCGTTGCTCGATTGCCGTGATGATCTGGTCGTGCTCTGCAAAAGAATGATGGTCCTGCGGTGGGCGGTCGGAATTGCTCCGCAACAATCCCCAGACCACAGCGCGGCGCACCGCGTTGAGCGCATCGAACAGCGCCAGAAGCAATCGGTTATCGGTCGCCTCGGCAATGCAGCGGTGAAACTCGTTATCGGCCGCCTCATACTGCCGCCACGTACCCGCCCTGTGGGTCCTCTGGATACAGCGATGCATGGCTTCCACATGACGTGAGGTTGCATTGAGCGCTGCCTCGCGGGCAATGATCGGCTCGATCAGCAGGCGGGTGCGCATGACTTCTGCGGGATTGGTCTCCCGGTCGATTTCCGCAAGACTGAGCACTTCGATCGCCCGGCTGCCGGTAAAGGTGCCTTTGCCCACATGGCGCCAGAGCTGACCTTCGGCCTCGAGCGTCGCCAGCGCCTTGCGCAGATCGGCCCGGGAAACGCCAAGCTGTTCGGAAAGCTCCCGTTCCGCGGGCAGCCTTGTATCTGGCGGAAAATTGTGCCGTGTCAGCCAGGCCCGCAATTGGACCAGCGTCGCGCCATTTCCGTCTTCGGTTTCCTGGGTCTCTTCAGTCATCCCTGCCCCTGAACCAATTTGAATTGGTTTGGCACTTTTATCGGGGAAATCCGGGAAGTCAATCCCGTCAATCGAAGCCAATTCATGGATCTCAACATTTCTCATTTCATAGAACCCAACGAAGACTTCCAATAAAACAACGTTATTTCAATGGATTAACGAGAAGCACTCCTCTTTTTCCTCGTACCTGCCGAGAGATTGACCTGAAACCAATTACGTGAAAATATCAAACCATTCTGGATTTGGTTGCGGCAAGGAGGGCTGCTTCCCGGCCGGAAACCGATTTTCACAAGGGAGGAGAAACTTATGAAGATCACGCGCAGACTGTTTACGATTGCCGGCACGGCAATTGCCCTGAGTATCCCGCTCGGCGCCATACCGGCCCTTGCCCAGGATGCCCCCATTCGGGTGGCAATGGGTGACATAGCCAGTGTGGAAAGCCTTGGGCTTCTGGTCGCCATCGAGCGCACCAAGGAGCGCGGCGTGCCCATGGAACTGACCTTCTTTAACTCCGAGGATGTTGCGACCCAGGCCGTTGTCGGCGGACAGGCCGATATCGGCGTGGGAGCACCCTATGCGTTCATCCAGAACTCGAACGCCCCCATCCGCATGTTCTACCGCATGACCACGCTCTTGTTCTTCCCTGTCGTCAATTCGGAAGTCTATTCGAGCTGGGCCGATCTCGATGGCGAGGAAATGACCGTGCACTCTCGCGGATCGGGGACCGAAGCGCTGATGCGGCTCATGGAGCAGAACGAAGGCATCACGTTCTCGAACCTCAGCTACGTTCCGGGCGCCGAAGTGCGTGCCGGTGCCCTGCTGCAAGGCACGATCAATGCCTCGATCGTCGACGCGGCCTCCATGCGGCTGCTCGAGGAACAGGCTCCCGGCAAGTTCATGCAGCTTCCCGTAGAGGGCGTAAACGCAACCGACGAGGCCCTGTACGCCAACGCCAGCTTTCTCGAAAACCGCACAGATGATTTGACGGTGTTTGTCGAGGAACTGATCGGTACCTGGGAAGATATCAACGAAAATCCCGCGCAGGTCGCCGAGTGGCGCGCGCAATACGACCTTCTGCCCGACCTTCCGGCCGAAGCGGCCGGCGATATCGAACAGTTTTACGCCGAGGCTGTCGAAGGTGGCGTCCTGCCGCTCGGTGGCGGCACGCCCGAAGATGCAATGGACGATCTGGCATTTCTTGCCGCAGCCGGTCAGGTCCAGGCCCCCGGTGAAGACGTGGATGTCTCCATGTACTGGGACTTCGGCGCCCTGGACGCTGCCCGCCAGTAGCACCTTGTGGGCGCGCGGGGAGATTTCCCGCGCGCCGCCCGATCGGTTCAAACACACCCAGGTACACTCATGTCGACACTGAACACGGCCGATACCGCCCTGTTGCGCGGCCGGATCGATGCTCCCGGACTCGCCACCCGCCTCGCTCAGATCCCCCTGATCTGGAAACTGCTCTCGGTCGCCATTTTTGCGCTGGCCTGGGAAATGGCCGGTCGCTCGGGCTTCAACTTTTCCTTCCCGACCTTTTCGGCGACCGTGGCCGCTTTTTGGGAAATGCTCGTGGATGGCTCGATGGGCATGGCCTATCTGCGCACCATGGAACCGTTGGCCATCGGGCTGGCCTTCTCGCTGATCGTGGGGGTAACGATGGGCGTTGCCATGGGTCTGCGCGAAGACGTCGAATGGCTGGCGCTGCCGATATTCATCGTCATGCAGGCGGCCCCCATGGCGGCGCTGATCCCGCTCGTGACGTTCATCTACGGCATCAGCCTTACGGCCAAGGTGATCGCCGTTGTCATGCTCGCCATGCCGGTCATCACCATCAATTCCTACAAGGCCGTGCGAAACGTCCCCGGATCGCTGGTCTCCATGTGCCATTCCTTCATGGGCAATCGCCGCCAGCAGATCTGGTATGTGGTCATGCCGGCGGCCAGTCCCATGATGTTTGCCGGGTTGCGCCTTGGCGTTGCCGAGGGCTTTTCCGGCGTCGTTCTTGCCGAATTGCTGATTACCCCAACCGGCATCGGCGATCTCATCACCTTCCACCGCTCGGTGGCCAATTTTGCCCATATGTACGCGACCATCGCATCAATCGTGTTGTTTGCCGTGATCGCAGTGGGTCTCCTGCAATGGGTCGAAACACTTCTGTTCCGCCCGGAAAAACGGAGCGTGAAATGAAAATCGCGACCCCCGATACGCTTGAAAAAGGAGCTTCCCCAGTGGGCGCATCCAACAAGATCATCGAAGTCAAAAATATCTCGAAGGTCTATGGCACCGAAGTGATGGCCCTCAAGGACATCAATCTCGATTTCCAGGCCGGTCAGCTCACCAGCCTTCTCGGACCCTCCGGGTGCGGAAAGACCACCCTGCTCAAGATCATCGCCGGGCTGTTGCCCGCAACACAGGGCGAAGTGCTGGTTAACGGCAAAAAGATCTCCGGACCCGGTCCCGAGCGCGCTTTCGTCTTTCAGGATTTTGCGCTGCTGCCCTGGGCAAGCGTTCTCGACAACGCCGCTTTCGGCCTCAAGATGCAAGGGATGGGAAAATCCGAGCGCGAAGAGATCGCCAATCACTATATCGGCGAAGTGGGCCTCGACGGTTTCCAGAAAAGCTATCCCCACCAGCTTTCGGGCGGCATGCGCCAACGCGTTGGGCTGGCCCGAGCCCTCTCAGTCAACGCCGATGTCCTGCTGATGGACGAACCGTTCTCGGCCGTCGACGAACAGACCCGGCGCAAATTTCAGGAAGACCTGATCCGCCTGCGTGAAGTGGAGAAAAAGACTTTCATCTTCGTGACCCATTCCATCGAGGAGGCGGTTTATGTGTCGGACCGCATCATCCTCCTTTCACCGCGCCCCGGCCGGGTCTCCGAAATCATCGATCCCGACATTCCAGGCGATATCGGCCCCGACGAGCTGCGCCGCAACGAAGTCTATCTCGAAACGGTCGAGAGCATCTGGCACGGCATCAAGAAATACGTGGAGTGAACCATGACAATCAATGGATTCAAACTCCCCAAGATGGCGGCGCTGGTCGTCTGGCTCGTCGTCTGGGAAATCGTCGGGCAGTTCGACCTGCTCATGCTCTTTCCGCCCTTTTCATCGGTCGTCATGGCCATGGGCGAAGTGGTCACCTCGCGCAGCTTCGGCAACGCCGTCTGGATCACCCTTTCGTGCTACGCGATGGGCATGGGCCTTGCGCTCGTGGTCGGTATTACGACCGGCATCCTGATGGGCCTGTTCAAGCCGGTCGACGATATGCTCAACATGTGGGTCAACGTCTTCCTGTCGGCTCCCCTTTCGGCCCTGGTACCGATTTTCATGATCCTGTTCGGACTGGGCACGCCGACTGTCGTCGTTACAGTCTTCATGTTCGCCGTCTGGATCATCGTGCTCGATACAAGGGCCGGGGTGCAGAACATTTCCCCTTCCCTGCTTGAAATGTCCCATTCCTTCGGCGCCAACCGTCTGGAGCGCGCAAGGATCGTCCTTTTGGCCGCGCTGCCTGAGATTCTTGCCGGCATCCGGCTTGGCATGGTCCGCGGCGTCAAGGGCGTCGTCATCGGCCAGCTCCTGGTCTCTATCATCGGGGTGGGTGCGCTGTTCGCGCTCTACCAGCAGAACTTCCTCATGTCCCACTTCTGGGCCCTGATCGTCCTTCTATTCACCTTTGCCCTGACCATGGCGGACCTGATCGGCCGGCTGGAAAAGCGCATCGAATACTACGCACACGTTAGGAGTTGAAATAATGAACGAGAGTGCACTCAAACCAGCCGGCGCCAACTTCGTCGTGGCCCCCAACCCGGTACCGACGCTTCCCGTAGAGGGCACGGCAGACGTATTCCCGGTCAACCGGATCTTCTGCATCGGCCGCAACTATGCCGCGCATGCCGTCGAAATGGGTCACGATCCCGACAAGGAGCCACCCTTTTTCTTCTTCAAGCATGGTGGCGCCGTGATTTCGGACGGCACCTTCCCCTATCCCACCGAAACCTCCGACGTGCACCACGAAGTGGAAATGATTGTCGCTCTTGGAAAAGGTGGCACTGATATCGCTGTCGAAGACGCCCTCGACCACGTCTTCGGGTATGGCGTGGGTCTCGACATGACACGTCGCGATCTGCAGGCCGATGCAAAAAAGCTTGGCCGTCCCTGGGAAGTGGCCAAGAGCTTTGAGGCTTCCGCCCCCTGCGGCCCTCTGGTTCCCGCCAGCCGCATCGGCCACCCCGATCAAGGGGCGGTCGTTCTCAAGGTCAATGGCGAAACGCGCCAGCAAGGCGACCTCAACCAGATGCTGTGGAAGGTTCCCGAGATGATCTCCATTCTGTCGCGCTTTTTTTCCCTGCAGCCCGGCGACATCATCATGAGTGGAACCCCATCGGGCGTTGGCGCCGTATCGCGCGGCGATACGATCACGGCAAGTGTCCAAGGGGTAGGTGAAATTCAGATCGCCGTGGTCTAATACGAATCAGGCGGGGCGCGGACAGGATCGCGCTCCGCATATTTATGCGCCAGAGCAGGGATTAAAGTTAAATGTTGGACGTCGATCCGGGCCAGGCCCTCTTCCTGCTCGCCACCCTGCTGGCAACCGGCGCAATCGCGGGCATTATTTCCGGACTTCTGGGCGTTGGCGGCGGCATTGTCATAGTGCCCGTGCTGTTTTTTGTCTTTCTCGCACTCGACGTGTCCGAAACTGTGCGCATGCATGTCGCCGTCGGCACATCGCTGGCTACCATAATCTTTACCGGCTTTATGTCCGCGCGATCGCACTGGAAACGCGGCAGCGTCGATACGGCCCTGCTGCGCAGCTGGGGACCGTGGATCGCTTTCGGCGTCGTTGCCGGCACCATAATCGGCGGCAACGTGTCAGGCACGGTCCTCACGCTGGTGTTCGCTGCCATCGCGGCGCTCGTGGCAATCAATATGGCTTTCAAGCCCGCCGACGCGGCCAAGCCCCGTCCCATGCCGGGAACGCCACTCAAACAAATCCTTTCGACGATCATCGGGCTGATTTCGGTGATGATGGGGATTGGCGGCGGAACGCTGGCGGTTCCAATTCTATCGTTTTTTACGTACCCCATTCGCCTTGCAGTCGGCACCGCCGCAGCAATCGGCCTCATCATCGCCGTGCCCGGAACGATCGGCTACGCTCTGTTCGGCCTGGGCACGCCCGATCTGCCGCCGTTCTCGCTTGGCTATGTCAACCTTGCCGGGCTGATCGCCATCATCCCCACATCGATGCTGACGGCACCGCTCGGGGTCAGGCTCGCTCACGCCATTCCGCAACTGGCCCTGCGCTGGTGCTTTGCGGGGTTTCTGGCCATCACCTCCATCCGGATGATCACCAGCGTCTTTTAGAGCATTTCCGCTTTTCTTCGAATCGCGAAAATCCTCTAAGTTGTTGTTTCGTCGCGCGTCCGAACCGCAAAACCGTTTCCACTTTTGCTGGACGCGCTCTAGATGTGGTGCCTCAACAGGTTGTCCTCGGTCAGGCCGAGGCGACTGATGGGTGGCTTGGAGTTTAGGCTGCCATGGGGTCTGTGCCAATTGTACATATGGTTCCAGATTGGCAGATGGGCAGCGCGCTGATCGGATGTTTTGTAGGCGCGGGCATAAGCCCATTCCCTGATTGCGGTCTGGATGAATCGTTCGGCCTTGCCATTGGTTTGGGGTGTATAGGGCTTGGTGCGGATGTGTGTGAGGCCCAATTGGCGGCAGGCATCGCGGAAGGCGCGGGACTGGTAGCATGGCCCGTTGTCGGTCATCACCCGCTCGACGGTGACCCCCAAGAGTCGGTACCAGGCGAGGGCGGCCTTGAGATGGGCGACGGCACTGACGGCCTTTTCGTCAGGGTGGATCTGGGTAAATGACAGCCGTGAATGGTCGTCGATAGCGACATGGACGAATTCCCAGCCGGGCGCAGTGCCGTTTCCGCGCTGGCTGCTCTGCCGGCGCCGGTCACCGGTGATGCGGTGACCGCTCCGATTGAATTTGCCCAACTTCTTGATGTCTATATGGATCATCTCGCCGGGACGCTTGCGTTCATAGCGACGCACCGGCTCGGCCGGGTCGATGTCTCTTAGCCGCGAAAGGCCGGCCCGCTTGAGCACTCTGCTGACCGTGGCCGGCGATACGCCAACCTCCATGGCGATATGGTTGCCGGTCCACCGTAGACGCCGCAGCGCGATGACGCGCTCGATGGTTGTTTGCGGGACAGGGCAATGTAGCCGGTGGGGCCGCGACGAACGGTCGGTCATGCCCGCTCGGCCCTCTGATGTGTAGCGCTCTACCCAGCGCGCCACGATTTTTGGCGATACACCGTAGCTCCGCGCTGCCTGGGCTTTGGAAAGACCGCCTTCGATGACGCAAAGCGCCATCTCCTCTCGACGCAGCGGCGTCAGACGGGCATTCTTGTGGATGTTCATTCGGACCCTCCGGTGAGTGCTGAAGCTTGGTAACTCCAGTCTCCCCGTTCCGATCCGAATGGACAACCTATTGAGAGCTCACATCTAGAGGCCGAAACGGCCAAACAAAAAGGGCCTCTCGGCCCTTTGATCTCAAGGCTCCTACGCCTTGGATTTTTTGGAGCGGGCGATGAGATTCGAACTCACGACCCTAACCTTGGCAAGGTTATGCTCTACCCCTGAGCTACGCCCGCACTCCAATCCCGGACCAGCCCTTGGCGGCACCGCGATGGGCGCCTATATGCCCAACCGAAATGACAATTGCAACCCATATTTTCACCCTTCGCCACCGCACCCCTGCCAGGACGGCAAACAGCCAATCGCTTTGGGCTTTTGCACCGGCGCCCGGCTTGGTGTAAGGCTCGTCGCAAATATCGGCGCCCAACCGAAGGGCCAGTAAAGGCATCACCAGATGGACCTCAATCTCAATACACAGCAGGCCCAGACCCAGGATGGGCTGATCGTTGATTCTTCGACGGCGCGCTTTCAGGCTGACGTCCTCGAGGCCTCCATGCAGCGCCCCGTTCTAGTCGATTTCTGGGCTCCCTGGTGCGGACCGTGCAAACAGCTGACGCCAGCATTGGAGAAAATTGTCACTGCCTTGGGCGGCAAGGTGGCTCTGGTCAAGATTAACGTCGACGAAAATCAGGCTCTCGCGGGCCAGATGGGCGTACAATCGATTCCCGCCGTCTTCGGCTTTGTCGGTGGTCGGCCGGTCGACGGCTTCATGGGTGCATTGCCCGAAAGCGAAGTCGCCCGCTTTGCTCAAAAGCTTATCGATATGGCCGCCAAGGCCGGTGTCGGCGGGCCATCGGAAGCTGAAAGCCAGATCACAGCCGCCATGGAAGCCGCGCAGGCGGCCCTGGAGGCCGAAGATCTGGAACGGGCCTATCAGATATTTGCCACGGTGCTGCGCCATGCGCCCGACAATCTTGATGCGCTGGTTGGTGTGGCAACGGTCCAGTTCCGGACGGGCGATCGCGACGGTGCCCTACAAACACTGGCAATGCTCCCCGAAGATCAGAACCACGCTGGTGCCGATGCCCTCCAAAAGGCAATCGCACTCGAACAGGAGGCCGAAAAGCTCGGCGACGCCACCCAGCTTGAACAGGCGCTTGCATCAAATCCTGACGATCATCGGGCGCGTTTCGACCTCGCGATGATACTGAACGCCAAAGGCGACAGGCTCGGCGCGGCACAGGCGCTGGTGGCCATCATGGAGCGGAACCGCGAATGGGAGGACGATGGAGCACGCAAAAAGCTGCTCGAGTTCTTCGAGGCGTGGGGACCCAAGGATGCCGCGACGCTCAGGGGACGCCGCATGTTGTCCTCGCTCTTGTTCCGCTAGATCGGCTGCCTGACGAAATCTCGCTTGCCCGATCCGCAAATACGACGAACCAAGGGCCTGGATGGCGATCCGATACAACCGGGCCCGGATCAAAGAGAAACCAAGAGAGGAAACGCCATGCGCCGCCCGGCCTCGATATCGGAACTGCCGGACATGCTCGCGCTCTTTCCTTTGAGCCGCGCGCTGCTTCTGCCCGGATCACACCGGCCGCTCAATGTTTTCGAGCCCCGTTTCGTTGCGATGGTCGACGACGCGCTGGCCGGAAACCGCATGATTGGCCTCATTCAACCGCGTGATACGGCAGAGGAAGCCCCTCGCGGGCAAGTTCCGCTGGAAAAAGTGGGTTGCATCGGACGAGTGACCCATTTTGAAGAACAGGCCGAGGGCCGCTATTTTATCATTCTCGAAGGTGTTTGCCGTTTCGCGCCGACCGAGGAGCTGACAACAGCGACGCCCTATCGCCAGGCGCGGATCGATACGTCTGAATTTGCCGCAGACTTTACCCCTGAGCTCGGTGAAGACGCCGTGGATCGCCCGCGCCTGCTCAAGGTGCTGCGCGCCCATGCCGAGTTCTCCGACATCGAGGTCGATTGGGACGAAATAGAAGACATGGCGACCGGCGAACTGGTCGATCTTGCAGCTATGTTGGGACCGTATGGTGCCGCCGAAAAACAGGCCCTGCTCGAGGCCCGCACACTGGTCGAACGCGCCGAAACCCTTATGGCCCTCGCCGAGATTGAAATGGCCCGGGCCCGGTCGGGTGTCGTTTTGCAATGACAATGGATGATGCCCCAGCCCCGGCGGGGGATAATCCGCGCTACAGGCTCGACCCGCGCACCATCGAAATGCTCGTGTGCCCGGTCACCAAAACGCGGCTTACACTTTCGGCCGATGGCACAGAGCTGATCTCGATCGTTGCCCGCTACGCCTTTCCGATCCGCAAGGGCGTTCCCTTGCTGGTGATCGATGCAGCGCGCCGGATTGACGAGGAGGAAGCCGAAGCATTGCGAACCCGACCGGGGCCTGGAAATTGAGACCGCATCCTAAAGTGGGATGCCCCTGAGCAGCTTGGCGCCCGCTTGCCCTGCCGCCTGGCTCATGAACGTATCCTTCAAAGGATCGATGCGATTGACAAGCGAGAGCCCGAAATCGCGCGCCGCCCGGACCGGGGCGACATCATTGGAAAACAACCGATTGAGCCCATCTGTCGCACATGCCATCAACGCAGTATCGGCGCGCCGTCGGCGTTCGTAGCGCTCGAGTACAGTCATCGAGCCCAAATCTTCGCCGAGCCTGACGGCATCGACCAGCACCTCGGCGAGAACCGCAACATCACGCAATCCCAGATTGAGTCCCTGCCCGGCGAGTGGGTGGATGACGTGAGCTGCATCGCCCACCAGCGCCAGCCGCGGGGCGGCCAATCGACGGGCCAGTACCAAACTCAGGGGAAAGCTCTGAACCGTTTCGATGATTTCGACGGAGCCGAGCACCGAACCCATGGCGACTTCGATCCGCTGTGCGAGATCGCTGGGCGCCATGGCAACGAGTGCTTGCGCGGCCTGGGGCTTTTCCGTCCACACCAGTGAAGAGCGATTGCCCGCCAAAGGCAGGGAAGCGAAAGGGCCGGCAGGCCGGAAATGCTCATAGGCCACATCATGATGCGGCAGGGCATGGCCGATGGTGGTCACGAGGCCCGACTGCCTGTAATCCCGGGAAAAGGCCCTGATGCCAGCAAGCCCGCGTAGCGTCGACTTGCCCCCATCGGCAGCCACGATCAACCCGGCCGACAGGCTTCGCCCATCTTCAAGATCAATCCGACCGATGGCCGGCCCCGCGCTAAACGCGGATACGGTTCCGGGCTCGACAATGGTCACCAGATTTCGCGCCGCAGCGATCAGGCTGGCGGCGCTCGCCGTGTTGGGAACCATATGCGCAAAGGGTTCACCGGGAGCCTTTGGCCCGGAAAAATCGAGAAACACCGGGCGGCTGATGTCGCCGCTCCCCGAATCGGTGATTTTCATCTGCGCAATGGGATTGGCGGCACCAGCCATGCCGTCCCAGGCCCCGATAGCCTCGAACAGATGCTTCACACCCGCTGCAATCGCCGACGCACGCGAATCTCTGGGCACCGCGAGCGCCCGCCTGTCCAGCAGGCCCACATTGATGCCGGGAACAAATCGCGCCAATGCGATGGCCAGTGAAAGACCCACCGGTCCGCCGCCGACAACCAGAATGTCGAAAGATTGTACCTGGTCGCTACCCGCCATCATGCATGCTCCGGATCGTTTCCCGCTCAAACATGCGTCTGCGGCCGGCACGACGCAAGGAGAGTATTGCCGCACGCCCCTGGACGACCCTGCATTTAAATTCACCATTCCTTAAAAGATCAATCCAAACTTGCCTATTTTTTAGGCATGATCAATTGTGTCCGGAATTTGGCGCATTCATGGAGTCCAAAAAACCATCTTTTAAATCAATTGATTGGCGTCCGAAAACGCTTGTTGGCACGGCTTTTGAGTCCTTTTGTCGCGTGTCAGGTGCGGAATCGGAAAGGAGCACCCATGAAACTGCTAATAGCCATCATAAAGCCATCGCGGCTCGAGGAGGTCCGTCAGGCCCTCAATTCGCTCGATGTGCACGGCATGACCGTAACAGAGGTCAAGGGGTATGGACGTCAGAAGGGTCACTCCGAGATCTACCGCGGTACCGAATACGCCGTTCACTTCCTCCCCAAGCTCAAGGTCGAGATCGCCGTTGACGCCGCCCAGGTCGATGCGGTTGCCAGCGCCATCAAGGACTCCGCGCAGACGGGTCGCATCGGCGACGGCAAGATTTTCATTCTCGATCTCGAACAGGCCATCCGCATCCGTACCGGTGAAACCGGAACCGAAGCCCTCTGAGAGCCTGGCGTCCAACTAGGAGAAGGACAATCATGAATTTCAAGACAAGCAAATTGCTGGGTGCGGCGGCGCTAGCCTCCCTGCTCATCGCACTGCCCGCGCTGGGGCAGGATGCCGAGGTGGCCGAGGAAGTCGTTGAAACCCTGTCCGAGGGTGTCTCCGCCGACGTTGTGTTTATCCTCAACTCGTTCCTGATGATCTTCGGCGGCGTATTGGTGATGTGGATGGCTGCCGGCTTTGCCATGCTCGAAGCCGGTCTGGTGCGCACCAAGAACGTATCGATGCAGCTCTTAAAGAACATATCGCTCTTTGCGATCGCTGCGATCTTCTACTATCTCATCGGCTACAATCTGATGTATCCGCTGGGCAACTGGACCATCGGATCCGACGACACTGGCGGCTATCTGGGCGCCTTCGGTATCGGCATTCTCGAAGCTGTCGGCATCACGGCCGATGACGCCGATGATTTCGGCTATGCCGCGACGAGCTCGGACTTCTTCTTCCAGGTCATGTTCTGCGCCACCACCGCCTCGATCGTTTCGGGCACGCTGGCCGAACGGATCAAGATCCTGCCGTTCCTGATCTTCACTGTCGTTCTGACCGCGCTGATCTACCCGATCCAGGCCTCCTGGAAGTGGGGTGGCGGCTTCCTCGATGCCATGGGCTTCCTCGATTTTGCCGGTTCCACTGTCGTACACTCCGTGGGTGGCTGGGCCGCTCTGGCCGGGGCCATCCTTTTGGGTGCCCGCATCGGCAAGTACAATCCGGACGGCACCGTCAACGCCATGCCCGGCTCGTCCATGCCCCTGGCAACGCTCGGCACGTTCATCCTCTGGATGGGCTGGTTCGGCTTCAACGGTGCATCCCAGCTCGCGATGGGTTCGGTCGGTGACGTGGCCGATGTGGGCCGGATCATGGCCAATACCAATGCCGGTGCCGCCGGCGGTGCTGTTGCCGCGCTGATCCTGACGGCGATCATCTACAAGAAGGTCGATCTGACCTTCGTGCTGAACGGCGCCCTTGCCGGTCTGGTTTCGGTAACCGCCGAACCTCTCACCCCGGGTCTGGGCACCGCCTCGCTGATCGGCGCCGTCGGCGGCGTAATCGTCGTCTTTGCCGTTCCGCTGCTCGACCGACTCAAGATCGACGACGTCGTCGGCGCCATTCCGGTCCATCTTCTTGCCGGCATCTGGGGTACCATCGCGGTGATCTTCACCAACGCCGATGCGAACCTTGGCGTTCAGCTTCTTTCGATCGTCGTCGTGGGTATCTTCACCTTCGTCGCCAGCTTCGTCGTGTGGCTGATCCTGAAGGCCACAATGGGTCTGCGGCCCTCCGAAGATGACGAAGCGCTGGGCCTCGACAAGGCCGAAGTCGGCGTCGAAGCCTATCCGGAGTTCCGGTAATCCAATCTCAAGGTCCGGGCAACGCCCGGGCCTTTTTTTTGCTGAAGACGGCATGCAGCCCATATCCCTCTTGACCCCACATCAAAGAGGCCTTCCCACTCGCAAACGATATGGGCTGCATACCCTCTTCAGCTCCTCCCGGCCCTGCCATGTGCGGGGTCCCTGGCCCGCCCCACTGCGGCGGGCTTTTTTAATGGGCAAAATGCGGCATCGCGCTAATCCAAGGTTAACCATGCACGACTAGGGTTGGGGCCAAATGGTATTGCGTAAACCGACCGGCCGCTCGATGACCCTGCACCCTTCTCCACATCTGGACGACAGCCACCGCTCAACCCCGGTGCTTTCGATCACCATTCCCGTGCGAATCATCGGCATCGTCGTTGCGGTGGTTTGTGCGCTGGGGCTTGTCGCTCTCGCGTCATGGTCGGTCGACGACCCGTCCTTTTCCTATGCCACCGACAAACCCGTCGAAAACTGGCTGGGCTTTGCCGGCGCGGCCATGGCCGATATCGGCTTTCAGCTTTTGGGCCTTGGCGCACCCCTGCTGCTTTTGCCACCGCTCCTTTGGTCATGGACGATGATCCGCCGCGTCGTCCCGTCCTATCTCGGCCTGCGGCTGACCGGTTGGTTGCTCGGTACGATCCTGGCAACAGGGATGTTTGCCTGCTTCCCATCGCCCCAAAGCTGGCCCCTGCCGCTCGGTCTGGGCGGTTTTGTCGGTTCGGGATTCACCAATCTGTTCACGACGCTGGCCGGCGACGCGCCGCAGGGTTGGGGAGCAATTCTCTATGCGGTCTTGCTCGGCGTTCCCGCTCTTGGACTTGTCTGGCTTGCGGCACGGTCCCGGCCCGCATTCGAAAGCGATTTGCCGGCCCCTGCAAAATCCACGGGACGCCGTAAGAAAATCTCCGAGCCTGAGTCCGAAATCGACGACACGCCCGATTCCAACGGGGTGTTCGATGTGGCCATCGGCTACCTCGCCCACACGTTCTATGGCGCACGGGCGGCGCTGAGGCGCGTTTTTCGCCGCAAGCAATCGGACCAGATGCCGGCCCGCAACTGGCAAACCAATGATTTCGAGCCCCAGCTCGACCGGACCATTGCATTCGATCGTCAACAACCTGACGAGCCTCGATCCGGCGGCGATTGGGATGAGGACGCTTACGACGACTATGAGGACGAATACGCTTCCCAAGCCTCTCCGCGCCGCGAGGCCGACGACATCGCGCGCATGATTGTCGAACAGCCCTCCGGCCGGCCCCGGGTTGCTGCCCCGGCACCGCGTCCCGCCCCCTCCCCGCGGCAGGTGCGTGAGGCCCAGGCATCGTTTCTGCCCACCGACGGATTCGAACTGCCGCCGCTCGAACTGCTCGCGGCTCCGAGTTCAACCCAGGTCTTGCCCGAGCACAATCCCGAAGCACTCGAGGCGAACGCCAAGCGGCTGGAAGGCGTGCTGGAAGATTTCGGCGTCAAAGGCGACATCATCAATGTGCGCCCAGGCCCCGTGGTCACGCTTTACGAGCTCGAGCCCGCGCCGGGCATCAAGTCGAGCCGGGTGATCTCGCTCGCCGACGACATTGCCCGCTCCATGAGTGCTATTTCCGCCCGCGTAGCCGTCGTTCCCGGCCGCAACGCGATCGGCATCGAGTTGCCCAACAAAACGCGCGAAACCGTATTCCTGCGCGAACTTCTGGCCTCCAACGATTTCGACAGGGCCAAGGCCAAACTGCCCATCTGCCTGGGCAAGACCATCGGCGGCGAACCGATCATCGTCGATCTGGCCCGCATGCCGCATCTGCTGATCGCCGGCACCACAGGCTCGGGCAAGTCGGTGGGGATCAACACGATGATCCTTTCCCTGCTCTATAAGATGAACCCCGAGCAATGCCGGCTCATCATGATCGATCCCAAGATGCTCGAATTGTCGGTTTATGACGGCATCCCACATCTTCTGACCCCGGTCGTTACCGACCCGGCCAAGGCGGTCGTCGCCCTCAAATGGGCGGTTCGCGAGATGGAGGATCGCTACAAGAAGATGAGCAAGATCGGTGTGCGCAACATCGATGGCTTTAACGCCCGCGTCGCCGAATCCGCAGCCAAGGGCGAAGTTCTGACGCGCACCGTTCAGACCGGATTTGACCGGGAAACCGGCGAGGCGATCTTTGAGAGCGAAGAGTTTGACCTCGAACCCCTTCCCTTCATCGTGGTGATCGTCGACGAGATGGCGGACCTGATGATGGTGGCCGGCAAGGACATCGAAGGCACGATCCAGCGGTTGGCCCAGATGGCCCGCGCCGCCGGCATCCATATCATCATGGCGACCCAACGTCCCTCGGTCGACGTCATCACCGGCACCATCAAGGCCAACTTCCCCACCCGCGTCTCGTTCCAGGTCACTTCCAAGATCGATTCGCGCACAATTCTGGGCGAACAGGGCGCCGAGCAACTGCTGGGCAATGGCGACATGCTCTATATGGCTGGTGGTGGACGCATAAAGCGCCTCCACGGCGCCTTTGTTGCCGACAACGAGGTCGAGGACATCGTCGCGCACCTCAAGAGCCAGGGCACGCCTGAATATCTCGAATCGATCACCGCTGAAGACGACGACGGCCAGGGCAGCTTTGACGATGATGGCGGCTTCGGCGGCTCGGGAGACGAGCTTTACGACAAGGCCGTCAATATCGTCCTGAGCGACAAGAAGGCCTCGACCTCCTACATCCAGCGTCGGCTTTCGGTTGGTTACAACAAGGCCGCCACGCTGATCGAGCGCATGGAGCAGGAAGGGATCATTTCCCCCGCCAACCACGCAGGCAAGCGCGAAGTGCTCATCGGCGACAATGCCGACGGCTATTAGGGCCAAAGGGAACATGGTCGGTACACGACGAGTTTACCGCCCGGCCGCGAGGGTTCGCGGTCTTGCCGCAATTGGCAATTACCTCAGCGGTCAAGGGGTCGACCTGCCTGTACCCAATTGGAGTCTTTGAAATGATTCGCCTCGCCGCTGCCATCCTGACCGGCCTTTGCGCGCTTGCCCTGGCCATGCCGGCAACCGCCCAGTCCCGGACATTGACCCCGGACGAGGAATTCATCCTTCAGGAGATTTCCGCCCACAATACCGAAATCCGCACCATGGCCGGACGTTTCGTCCAGATCGACAGCCAGGGCGGCCAGATCGAGGGGACGTTCTGGCTCAAGCGTCCCGACATGGTCCGCTTCCGCTACGCACCTCCCAGCCGGGAAGAGATCATCTCGCAGGGGCGCGGCTTTTACGTCATCGACCGCCAGGAACGTACGCAATACGCTTATCCTCAGGACAATGTGCCGCTGCGCCAGTTCCTTGGGGACCAGGTCAGCCTCATCAATTCCAACCTGTCCGATGTCGTTATGTCCGAGACCCATGTTTCGGTGATGATTACCGACGACAGCCCTATCGGTGTCGTCCAGGTTTCCCTGATCTTTGACCGCGAGACGCTTGATCTCGTGCAATGGAGCCTTATCGAACCCTCGGGCGTCGAAACCACGTTCTCGATTGCCGAAACCGAAAAGAATGTCGAGATCCCCGACCAGTATTTCCGTATCGATCCGACCTATCGGTCCGTCAACGCTCCAGGCTGATTTCCTCTCGCGCGGACGCGGGGGTTTACCACGCCGGGCGGGGCGGTCATAAAGGCGGCACCCTTTCCGTCCTCCCGAGTCGTTCATGCCCTCGCTTGCCACCTGGAACATCAATTCGGTGCGGCTGCGCCTGCCCATCGTCCTCGATTTTCTGTCTCAGTACACCCCCGATGTCCTGTGCCTGCAGGAGATCAAATGCATGAATGACCAGTTCCCGGCCACGGCGCTGGCCGATGTCGGTTACCCGCACCAGGCGGTGCACGGGCAAAAGGGCTACCACGGTGTGGCCATCGTATCGAAACATCCGCTTGACGAAGTTACGGCGCGCGGATTCTGCGACATACCCGATTGCCGCCATGTTTCGGCGCGGCTCGACTTCGGCAAGGGCCCCCTCACCGTTCACAATTTCTACGTCCCGGCAGGCGGCGACGAGCCCAACCCCGAGATCAACCCCAAATTCCGCCATAAGCTCGACTTCCTCGCCGAGATGGAAGAATGGTTCGATGAGCTGGTATTTGATGAGCGTCAGTTGATCTGCGGCGATTTCAACGTCGCGCCGCATGAAAACGACGTCTGGAGCCACAAGCAGCTCCTAAGGGTCGTTTCGCACACGCCTGTGGAGACCGAAGCGCTCGATCGCCTGCTCTCGCGGCGCAACTGGGTCGACCTGGTCCGCCAGCACATTCCGATCGAGGAAAAGGTCTATTCCTGGTGGAGCTACAGAGCCAAGGATTGGGACAGTTCCGACCGTGGCCGCCGCCTCGACCACATATGGGCAACGCGCGACATTGCAGCACACGCAAGAGCGGCCCATATCCTGCGTCCGGCGCGTGGCTGGTCGGAAAAGCCGTCGGATCACGTGCCGGTCATTGTCGAATTCGCATAACAGTCAGCTCGAGAACCGCCCGCCAAGCTGCGCGATGGAATCGAGATAGCGCGAAAGCTCTGCCCTGATCGTCGTCGCAACGTCCTCGGCGAGTTCGGGATGGCTTCTCAGCAACTTCAGAAACGCCCCACGTGGTACGAAAAGCAGTGTGCTCGTTCGCGCCGCCCTGAGCGAAGCCCCGCGCGGGCGCGTCAGCATAAGACCGAGTTCGCCCACAAGCGCGACGGGCTCGATGCGAAACCGCTTGCTGCCCTCAACCGGCGAGTGGGTCGCCTCAAGGGCGCCTGAAACAAGCACGTAGCCGCCATCTGCGGCGTCGCCGGCGCTATAGAGAATATCGCCCGGCGCCAGCGAAACCTCTTCGCAGACAAACGCCAAAAGGCGCAGCTGTTCGTCAGAAAAGCTGGAAAAAATGTCGAGTTCTGCGAATGCGGCCACGGCCGCCGCCTCGTCCATACATGCCCCCGGCAGCGCGTTGAGGGCTATGATTGGCATAAATTACCGCGCGCGCAAAGACTTAGACAGATCTGGCTCCGAGGAAATCAGGGAACCAGCCGATATCCGCCCTCTTCGGTCACCAGAAGACGTGCGTTCGACGGATCGCGTTCGATCTTCTGGCGCAAGCGATAAATGTGAGTTTCGAGCGTGTGTGTGGTGACCCGGTTGTTGTATCCCCAGACCTCCGCAAGGAGCACGTCGCGGGAGATCGTCTTTGCGCCCTGCCGGTAGAGAAATTTGAGGATCGAGGTTTCCTTGTCGGTAAGCCGGATTTTCGAGCCGTCACCGTTTTCCAGCGTCTTGGCGGCTGGCTGGAAGCTGTAGGGGCCGATGGTAAAGACCACATCCTCGCTTTGATCGTGCTGACGCAATGCGGCCCGCATGCGGGCAAGCAGGACCGAAAAGCGAAAGGGTTTGGTGACATAGTCATTGGCACCGCTTTCGAGGCCCCGAATTTCGTCGGACTCACTATCCTGCCCCGTCAACATGATAACCGGTGCCCGAAATCCGTCAGCGCGCATGATCTTGAGCGCTTCGCGTCCATCCATGTCGGGAAGCCCCACATCGAGCAGCATGAGATCGAAATGGCTCGCCTTGGCGGTTTCACGCGCACCGGACGCCGTCCCGGCCTCCGTGATATCGAATTCGCGATAGGGTTCGAGCTGCCCCACCAATGCGGCTCGCAAATCGGTGTCGTCATCGACAACCAGCAAACGGCGCTTGTTCATCAGCAAAAACTCCCGCTTCTTCCTGGCAGGGATCAAACACCTGCTCACGGAAATGACATACGATTCAATCTAGCGTGGGGGACACAATCGCCAATCACATGCGCGTTATCGCGCCCCAAAAAGCGCGGATCCCACCCGAACCTGTGTCGCGCCCATAAGTATTGCCACTTCAAAGTCCGCGCTCATCCCCATGGACAACCGAGAGACCCCTGCCGCCCTTGCCAGGCGCGCCAATTGCGCGAAATATGGTCCCGGCGCCTCATCGATCGGGGGAATACACATCAAACCAACGATATCGAGCCCATATTGATCCCTGCAGCGATCGACGAATTCTACGGTTTCCGCCGTGGAAACGCCGGCCTTTTGCTCTTCGCCGCCGATATTGACCTGCACGAAACAGGGCAGACGCCGGTTCTGCTTGTCCATTTCCGTGGCAAGAATTCTGGCCAGCTTGTCGCGATCGACGCTTTCGATAACATCGAACAAGGCAACCGCATCGGCTGCCTTGTTGGTCTGGAGCGGACCGATCAGATGCAGGACGAGATCGGGGTATTCCGATTTCAGCCCCGGCCATTTGCCCTGTGCCTCCTGGACGCGATTTTCACCGAAATGGCGCTGTCCGGCCTCTATGACCGGAACGATCGCCTCGGCATCGAAGGTCTTGGAAACGGCAACCAGTTCCGCGACATCCCCTCCTTCAATCCGACGGGCGGCGCGCTCCATGCGGGCCTTTATGTCGGCGAGCCGATCGGCGGCAGTTTCCGGGGCGTTTGGGCTCATGGCAATGGTTGACCTTCCGGCGCTTTTCTGGTGATGGTCGCCTACCCAATTTCTCATCTCTTCTCAAGTATAGGGCGGCCACCGGTACTTTCTATGGCAAACGCTTCCGAGCGCTACAATCCGCGCGAACAAGAACCCCATTGGCAAAAGGTCTGGGCGGAGAAGAAAACCTTCGAAACGTCCAACGACGACCCACGCGATCCCTATTACGTGCTTGAGATGTTTCCCTATCCCTCGGGCCGCATCCATGTGGGCCATGTGCGCAATTATACCATGGGCGATGTGGTCGCCCGGTTCCAGCGCGCCAAGGGCAAAAAGGTTCTCCACCCGATGGGATGGGACGCCTTCGGGATGCCCGCCGAGAACGCGGCGATGGCCAACAAGGTCCATCCCCGCGACTGGACCTATGAAAACATCGCGGCAATGCGCAAGCAATTGCAGTCCATGGGATTTTCCCTCGACTGGAGCCGGGAATTTGCGACCTGCGACGAGGAATATTACCACCGCCAGCAGATGCTGTTCATCGACATGCTCGAAGCGGGCCTGGTGACGCGCAAATCCTCCAAGGTCAATTGGGATCCTGTCGACCATACGGTTCTGGCCAATGAACAGGTGATCGACGGCCGCGGCTGGCGCTCGGGCGCGCTGGTCGAACAGCGCGAATTGACCCAATGGTTCTTCAAGATTTCCGACTTCGCCGAGGACCTGCTGTCGGCCATCGATGGCCTGACCGACTGGCCCGAAAAGGTCCGGCTGATGCAGCGCAACTGGATCGGTCGATCTGAAGGGCTGCGGGTGCTGTTCGCGATCGCCTCGGGCGAGGCCGGGCAGGACAGCGTCGAGATTTTCACCACACGTCCCGATACCCTGTTTGGCGCCTCCTTCGTTGCCCTTTCGCCCGACCACCCCATGGCGGCTCATCTGGCCGAATCCGATCCGGCTTTGGCCGAATTCATCGCCGAGTGTCACCGCATGGGCACTTCGGCCGAAGTGATCGAAACCGCCGAAAAGCGGGGCTACCGTACGGAAATTACCGTGAAACATCCGGTGATCGAAGGTGCGACATTGCCCGTCTATGTCGCCAATTTCGTTCTGATGGACTACGGCACCGGCGCGATCTTTGGCTGCCCGGCGCACGATCAGCGCGACCTCGAATTTGCGCGCAAATATGACCTGCCCGTCATCCCTGTCGTCTTGCCGCCCGATGCAGACGCCAGCGAATTTTCCATTGCGGCAGAAGCCTATACAGGACCCGGCATCGCCTTCAATTCGGGTTTCCTCGACGGCATGGACGTCGACGCGGCCAAGGACGCAATCGCCCGTTTCCTGGAAACCGAAAAGGTCGAAGGCAAGCCCCAGGGGGTTCGCCAGGTCAATTATCGCCTGCGCGACTGGGGCATTTCGCGGCAACGCTATTGGGGCTGCCCGATCCCGGTCATCCATTGCGATATCTGCGGCATCGTGCCGGTGCCAAAGGATCAACTGCCCGTGCGGCTGCCCGAAGATGTCGAATTCGATACGCCGGGCAATCCGCTCGATCGCCATCCGAGCTTCAAGCATGTCGATTGCCCCTCTTGCGGCTCGAAAGCGCGCCGGGAAACCGACACTATGGACACCTTTGTCGATTCGTCCTGGTATTTCGCACGCTTTACGGCGCCGCGCGCCGAGAACCCCACGATCCCCGAAATGGCCAATGAATGGCTGCCGGTTGATCAGTATATCGGCGGCATCGAGCACGCCATTCTGCATCTGCTCTATTCGCGCTTCTTTGCCCGCGCCATGAGCCGCACCGGACATATGGACGTCGACGAGCCGTTCAAGGGCCTGTTCACGCAGGGCATGGTCACCCATGAAACCTACAAGGACAAGGCAGGCAACTGGGTCTCTCCTTCCGAGGTGGTTCTGCAGTCGACCGAAGGAAAGCGTGTTGCAACTTCATCGGTCACCGGCGATCCGGTGACCATCGGCTCGATCGAAAAGATGAGCAAATCCAAGCGCAATGTCATCGATCCCGACGACATGATCGCCGCCTATGGCGCAGACACGGTGCGTTGGTTCGTGCTGTCGGATTCGCCGCCCGAACGCGACGTGCAATGGACCGAAGCGGGCATTGAAGGCGCCTGGCGCTTCACGCAACGCGTTTACAAGCTCGTTGGGGAAGCGCGTGAACTGCTTTCGCTCGATCCCGCCATTATCGATGGCGAGGACCCCCGCACAATGGAAATCCTCAAGGCGGCCCATAAGGCAACGGCTCTGATCGAGGCCGATCTGGCAGGTCTGCGCTTCAATCGCGCCGTCGCCCAGATTTACGAGTTGGCCAACGCAATCCAGAAGTTCATCCCTGCGGTGAGCGAATCACCCTCGCTGGCCAATATTTCCGCGCTGCGGACCGCCATCGAGCGTTTTGTGCAGTTCATCGCCCCCATGATGCCGCATCTGGCTGAAAGCTGCTGGGCCAATCTGGGCCACCAGACGATGATTTGCGATACCGCCTGGCCGGAAGTCGATCCAGCCTATCTTGTTGACGATACCGTAGTTCTGGCCGTTCAAGTGAACGGAAAGCGTCGCGGTGAAATCGAAATGCCCAAGGATGCCCCTTCCGGCCAGGCCGAAGCTGCAGCCTTGTCACTCGAAGCGGTTGCCCGCATTCTGGACGGCAATCCACCCCGCAAGGTGATCGTCGTGCCCAACAGGATCGTCAATGTTGTTTGCTAGGGTTTTTCGCGCTGTCTGTCTGGCTGCCGCCTTGGTCGCGTCGGGCGTCCTGGCCGGCTGTACGCTGACGCCGGTCTATGGCGATGCGGCGATGTCGAGCCAGAGCCTGGCCCTACATTATGCTGAGCCCGAAACGCGCCAGGAGCAACTGGTCTATCGCACGCTGTCCAGCAGGCTTGGACCCGATAGGGCGGACGCACCGCAGTTTTCGGCCCAGGTTTCATCGAGCCCGACGCGGATTGGCCTGTCCGATGTGTCCGGACCAATAACCGACAATCAGCTCACAATAACAATAACTTACCTTGTCGTTGCGGATGGCGAAAGCATCGCAAGCGGTACGCGATCGGCCACGGTTGGCTATAGAACAACCGGTCAGATCGTGGCAGACGATGCCGCACGCGCGGCGGCCGAGGAACAGGCGATCGGTGCAGCGGCAGCGACCATCCGCCTAGCGCTGCTGGCCGATTTGCAGGCAAGATGACCGCTCTCAAGGGTCGCGATATCGAGAAATTTCTCTCGCGCCCCGATTTGGCGGCGGGCCTTGTTCTGGTTTATGGACCCGATATCGGATTGGTCAGCGAGAACGCGGCCCAGCTCGTCAAGCATTTTGCCGGCGATCCGCCCGATCCCGAGAGCCTGTCCCAACTGCATATGAGCGAGATCGATGCCGATCCGCAGCACCTCGGGATATTGGCGCGCAGCCCATCCCTGTTCGGCAGTCAGGCGACAATCCGTATCCGCGCCGCCACGAACAAGCTGGCGCCAACCCTTGTGGAACTGCTCGATGAGGGGGCTCAGGCTGTCTTTATCGTCGAGGGCGCTGATCTCAAACCGTCGGACGCTTTGCGTAAACACGCCGAGGCCCGCAAGGACGCCCGGGCACTTCCGTGCTACGCGGATACCGGGCAGACCATCGACGGCCTGATCCGCGAAACTTTTGCCAAGGCCAATATAAGTTTGGAGACCGATCTGGCGCCTATGCTGCGCGATATGCTGGGCAATGACCGGCAAGTGACCCGCAGCGAACTGCAAAAGCTGGTTCTCTATGCAGGCGAAGGCGGCAAATTAACCCGGGACGACGTCATGCGGCTCTGCGGTGACAACGCGGCACTGGCCATCGACGCCGTGGTCGATGCCATCGCCACGGGCCACGCCCGCCGCTTCGATGACGCCATGACCCGCGCCGCCGGCGCAGGAACCGACGCGCAGCGGCTCCTTATTGTTGCAATGCAGCATTTTTCACGATTGCGGGCCATGCGTGCCGAAATCGATGCCGGGGCCGGCATCGATCAGGTCCTTGGGCGAGCCACGCCGCGCATTCATTTTTCAAGAAAGGCCAGTTTCGAACAGCAGCTCAGGCTGTGGAACGACGACGGCCTCGCAGCAGCCTGCAATCGCTTGGCCAGCGCCATCCTCGAGAGCCGTAAATCGAGCGCGCTTGCTCCGGCCACAGGGCGTCAGGCGCTACTTGCCATATGCATGGCCGCAGCAAGACGATAGCTATTTCAGCTACTTATACCGATGTTTCACGTGCAACGCCCCTAGAGCCGTTCAGGATTTGATTGAATCAAATCCTCGGCTCTAAGCCTTTGTTTTATCGCGTGTCCGAACCGCAAAACCGTTTCCACTTTTGCTGGACACGCTCTAGTGGGGCAAGAGCCGGGCACAAATTCCGTCGAGCTGCTCCAAAGTCTTGTAGCGGATTTCCAGCTTCCCCCCACGATCCTTATGATCGAGCGTAACGGAAAGACCCAGCGCATCGGACAACTGCTTTTCGAGCGCCAGCGTATCCGCATCCTTGGAGGAGCTACGCTTCTCGCCAGCCGGTTGCGGACGGCGCGCCTCGGTACCCTGCTGATGCAAGGCTTCGGCCTCGCGCACCGAAAGTCCCGCATCGACGATCCGGCGCGCCAGAGCCAATGGGTCGTCGGATGTAATCAGGGTTCGCGCATGGCCGGCGGTCAGTTCGCCATGCTCGAGCATTGTCTGAACCTCGCTCGGCAGGCGCAACAGCCTCAGCGTATTGGCGACGTGGGATCGGGACTTTCCGATGACTTGCGCCAGATCATTCTGCGTGTAATCGAACTGTTCGATCAGTTGTCCATAACCCTGCGCTTCCTCAAGCGGGTTCAGGTCGGCGCGCTGGACGTTTTCGATGATCGCCAGTTCGAGCGCTTCCTTGTCATCGACCTCGCGGATGATGACGGGCACTTCATGCAGACCGGCGCGCTGCGCCGCACGCCAGCGCCGCTCGCCGGCGATAATTTCAAACACATCCGGGCCCTGGTCGCTCGGACGCACCAGAAGTGGCTGCATGACGCCCTTTTCACGGATTGAATTGGTCAGATCCTCGAGCAACTCGGCATCGAAATCCTTACGCGGGTTGGCGCGGCTGGCAATGATGAATTCGACCGGCAGCCGGCGCGCGCCAGACGATGTTTCCGCCTGGCGCGGGGCAGTCTCGAGCGGTTGCATATCTCCGATGAGGGCGGCAAGGCCGCGGCCGAGACGTGTGGGTTTATCGTTCATGGTGTTCTCCATCAGGCCGCCCGCAACTGGCGTTCGCGTTTGATGACTTCGGTGGCCAATCGAAGGTAGGCCTGACTTCCGGCGCATTTAAGATCGTACAGAAGCGCCGGTTTGCCATAGCTCGGCGCCTCGGAAAGACGGACATTGCGCGGAATGACCGTATCGTAAACCAGTGTCCCCATATGCTCGCGCACATCGCTGAGAACCTGTTCGGACAAATTGTTGCGCTTGTCGAACATTGTCATCACGACACCCTGGATCGATAGGCGCGGATTGAGTGTCGAGCGGATTTGCTCAATGGTTTGAAGCAATTGGCTCAAACCCTCGAGTGCAAAGAATTCGCACTGCAGCGGCACGAGAACGGCATCCGCCGCCGTCAGAGCATTGATGGTGAGCAGGTTGAGCGAAGGCGGGCAGTCGATCAGCACATAGGTGATCGGCTTGCCGTCGATGTTCACTTCGCTGACATTGTCCAGCGCGGACTTCAGGCGGAACGCCCGATCACGCTCGGCGGCGATCATCAATTCGACCCCCAGCAGATCCATCGTCGAAGGGACGATGGCCACGTTGGGCACATTGGTGCGGACCGCCGCATGCTTGACCGTCGCTTCGTTGAGCAGCAGATCGTAGGACGAGCGCTCACGCTGCTGGCGGCCGAGACCGAGACCGGTGGAGGCATTGCCCTGGGGATCGAGATCGACGATCAGAACCCGCTCGCCGATCGCCGCAAGGGCTGTTGCGAGGTTGATGGCCGTCGTCGTCTTGCCGACGCCACCCTTCTGATTGGCGAGTGTAATGATACGCGGATGCATCTGACCTCCGAAACCGACGCGGTTTCAAACACTTAGGTTAGGTGCGAGGCCGCAGATGGGAAATCTCGAGCAGAACGCCGTCTTTGTCCGTCGCACTTTGATGCTTTAACACATCGTAAACCCAATCTGAATCCGCTGATTTCAGTTCTTCCCCATTTTCGCGCCCCTTATGCAGAATGGCGCGACTTTCCGGGCTCCAGAAGCGGTGAATATAGCTCAAAAGCAGCGGCAGGGGTGCCAGCGCCCGGGACGTAAAAAGGTCGATCGAACCTATGGTTGCGGGTGGCACCGCCTCGATTCGGGCCGTATGAACGGTTATCGGGAGATCGAATTCGCGCGCCGTCGCGCGCAGAAACGCACATTTTCGTGTGTTGGATTCGATCAGATGCATCGAAAAATCGATGTCCCGCAGCGCGATGGCCATCGGAATCGCCGGAAAACCCCCGCCGCTGCCGATATCGAGAATGCGCAACGGCCCGGAAATCGGCCCGATCAGCGGCAAAATCTGAAGCGAATCAAGGATATGGCGGGACCACAGATCGCCAGGTGTTTCACGTGAAACCAGATTCTGAACCTTCTGCCAACGCAAAAGATGACCCAAAAAACTATGGAGTTGAGTGGAAGTTACCTCAACATTGCCGAACATTGCCGCATTATGGCGCTCAAGATCGGCGATGCGCTGCGCCGCGCCGCTCATGACGCCTTCCGGTCGATACGACCCCGCCGGATCACCGCAAGGATCAATGTGAGCGCCGCGGGCGTCACGCCCTCGATGCGTTGCGCCTGGGCAATGGTCTGCGGACGCGCGGCGATTAGCTTCTGCTTCATCTCATTGGACAGGCCGGGCAAGAGACTGTAGTCGAGCCATTCCGGAATCGCCCGTGCTTCGTCCCGCTTGACCGCCTCGACATCCGCCTGCTGGCGCTCGAGATACACTGCATATTGCGCGTCAATGGCAACTTGCTCATAAGTCTTTGTTTCAATTGCGGAAACATCGGGCCAAATCGCCTCGAGATCGTCACGGGAGGTCGTCGGATAGCTCATAAGCTCGAACGCCGAGCGGCGGACGCCATCGGCGTTGACATTGACGCCCGCCTTTCGAGCTTCGGTCGGGGTTACCCATAGGGAATGCAAAAGCGCCTTCGCGCCGTCCAACCGCGTCATGCGATCATGGAAATGCTGCTGGCGCTCCTGCGATACCAACCCGGTATCGATTCCCAATTGCGTCAGGCGCTGGTCGGCATTGTCCACCCGCAGCTGCAGGCGAAACTCAGCGCGCGAGGTGAACATGCGGTAAGGCTCTGTTACGCCACGGGAAATCAGATCGTCAATCATCACGCCGAGATAGGAATTGGTGCGCGAGAGGATCAGTGGAGGACGACCGAGTGCCGCCAGGGCAGCGTTGGCACCGGCCAAGAGGCCCTGGGCGGCCGCTTCTTCATAGCCTGTGGTGCCGTTGATCTGGCCGGCGAGATAGAGCCCCGGAAGCGCGCGCAGCATAAGGCTTGGCGCCAATTCGCGCGGATCGACGTGGTCATATTCAATGGCATAGCCCGGGCGCTTGATGACGACATTTTCAAGCCCCGGCATGGCCTTAAGGAACTGGAGCTGGACATCGGCTGGGAGCGACGTCGACAGGCCGTTGGGGTAGATCGTGGGATCGTCGAGGCCCTCAGGCTCCAGAAAGACCAGATGGCTGTCCTTATCGGCAAATCGGACGATCTTGTCTTCGATCGAGGGGCAATAACGCGGACCACGCGACTGGATACGCCCCGAATACATCGCTGATTTTGAAAGGTTTTCAGCAATGATGCGATGCGCTTCCGGCGTCGTGCGGGTTTCAAAGCACGAAATCTGCGGTGTCGTTATGGCATCGGTAAGCGCGGAAAACGGCTCGGGCGGCTCGTCACCAAGCTGCTCGTTAAGGACCGAAAAATCGATGGTTTCAGCGTCGAGCCGCGGCGGTGTTCCGGTCTTGAGCCGTCCCAGTTTGAGCCCAAGGGCCTCAAGACGAACCGAAAGACCCAGGACCGGCTTTTCGCCGGCCCGGCCGGCCGGAATGGTTTCCTCGCCGCGATGGATCAACCCGCGCAGAAACGTACCGGTGGTCAGAACCACGGCCTTTGCGGAAATCTTCCGCCCGTCGAGCAGCGCAACACCACCGACGACGCCATCGATCACCAGAAGATCGTCGACTTCGCCCTCAATGATGTCGAGATTGGGCGTTCCTGAAAGTTCGGCCTGCATCGCCTCGCGATAGAGCTTGCGGTCCTGCTGCGCCCTCGGGCCGCGCACCGCAGGCCCCTTGCGGCGATTGAGGACACGGAACTGGATCCCGCCCTTGTCGGCAATCCGCCCCATCACACCGTCGAGCGCGTCGATTTCGCGGACGAGATGGCCCTTGCCCAAGCCACCGATGGCCGGGTTGCAGCTCATTTCGCCGATGGTGGCGAATCGGTGCGTCACCAAGGCTGTAGGCACGCCCAGACGCGCCGAGGCGGCGGCGGCTTCAGCTCCCGCATGGCCGCCCCCCACGATAATGACGCCATAATCACTCATAGCCACGGTCTCGGTTCTGTTTCACGTGAATCCGTTTCGTGCGAGTCTTGCAATGTTTCACGTGAATCCCAGGGCAATGGTCCCACGGGCGTTTCACGTGAATCATTTCCCGATACAAAAGCCGGCGAACAATCGGTCCAGAACCGCTTCATTGTCCATAAGGCCGATCAGGGCCGCCAGAACATCCGCAGCGCGACGCAAATCCTCGGCGCACAATTCGGGCTGTTCGATGCGCCCGAGCGCCGATTCCACGCTCCCGAGCGCGGCATCCAGCGCGTCCCTGTCGCGAAGATGACTGACAAGGCTCGCTTCGCTTGCACCAAGGCGGCCTTCAATATGGCTTTCGAGGCGCTTTAGCAAGGTCTCGATGCCGTCTCCTGTCAGCGCCGATAGCCGCAGGTCAACCTCTGGCCCGGCGCCATCGAGGTCTGACTTGGTGCCGATGCGCCATACGGATCGGTCCATGTCCGGGAAAGGCTGGGCATCGCCCGGAGCCATGAGCCAAAGCACGAGATCGGCAGCCTGCATGGCCTTGCGGGCGCGGACTATGCCTTCCCCTTCGGCCAGACTGATCGTATCCCTGAGCCCTGCGGTATCGGTCAGCGTAACGTACTGGCCGCCGAGATCGATGGCGACATCCTTGGTGTCGCGGGTGGTGCCGGCTTCAGCGGTAACGATCGCCACATCCGAACCGGCGAGCCGGTTGAGCAGGCTCGATTTACCGGCATTGGGCGCCCCGGCGAGAACGATGCGGAACCCTTCCCTGACGATACGGCCACGATCATAGGTGGCCCGCGCCGCGCTGAGCGCGCCGGCAAGCGTTTGCAGATCGGCAACAAAATGCGCCGGCAGTTCGAAGGGAACGTCGTCTTCGTCGGAAAAATCGAGCCGCGCTTCGATTTCGGCCCGGGCGTGGAGCAGGAGCGAGCGCCACACCGCGATCTGATCGGCCAGCCCGCCCTCAAGCCTGGAAAGAGCCTGGCGCCGCTGGGATTCGGTTTCCGCGGCCAGAAGATCACCAAGGCCCTCCACCGCCGTTAGATCAAGCTTGCCGTTTTCAAAGGCCCTGCGGGTGAAATCGCCCGCTCCTGCCAATGCCACATCACAATGGGTCGTCAGCGCGCTCAGGATGGCTTTCACACCGGCCGGCGAGCCGTGGACCTGAAACTCGGCGCAGTCTTCTCCGGTAAACGAGTGTGGACCAGGAAACACCGCCACCAACCCCTGGTCGAGCGCCTCACCGGTCTGAGGATGCTTTAAAGTTTTCAGGGCCAGTGCGCGCGGCTTCGGCAACTGCCCGCATATCCTTTCGACCGCCTCAAATGCAGTGGGGCCCGAAAGCCGGATAACGGCGCCCCCTGACGGCAGGCTGCCGGTGGACAGGGCGGCAATGGTCTTGCTGGTCTGCATCAAATTCATTCCGATGGCCCAGAACGGAACGGGGCCGCGCCGTGTCTAACCACGCGCAGCCCCGAACTGAAAGCGAAAACCTGCGCGATATCAGGTGTTCATCGAATCAAAGAATTCGGCGTTGGTCTTGGTCTGCCGCAGCTTGTCGAGCAGGAATTCCATGGCATCGACGGTGCCCATGGGATTGAGGATGCGCCGCAGCACATACATCTTGCGCAGGATATCGGGTTCGACAAGCAGCTCTTCCTTGCGGGTGCCCGATTTCGTGACGTCGATGGCCGGGAACACGCGCTTGTCGGAAACCTTGCGGTCGAGCACGATTTCCGAATTGCCGGTGCCCTTGAACTCTTCGAAGATCACTTCGTCCATGCGGCTGCCCGTGTCGATCAGCGCTGTCGAAATGATGGTCAGCGAACCGCCATCCTCGATATTGCGCGCCGCACCGAAAAAGCGCTTGGGGCGCTGCAGGGCATTGGCGTCTACACCGCCGGTCAACACCTTGCCCGAGGACGGCACCACCGTGTTGTAGGCACGGCCCAGGCGGGTGATCGAATCGAGAAGGATCACGACATCGCGCTTGTGCTCGACAAGGCGCTTGGCTTTTTCAATAACCATTTCAGCCACTTGCACGTGGCGTGATGCCGGCTCGTCAAAGGTCGAGGAAATCACTTCGCCCTTCACCGAGCGCTGCATGTCGGTGACTTCTTCGGGACGTTCGTCGATCAGAAGCACGATCAGATAGCATTCGGGATGATTGGTCGCGATCGATTGTGCAATATTTTGCAACAATACAGTCTTACCGGTACGCGGTGGAGCAACGATCAGCGCGCGCTGGCCCTTGCCGAGCGGGGCGACCAGATCGATGACACGGGCCGAGCGATCCTTGGTGGTGGGATCGGCAAGTTCCATGTTCAGCCGCTCGTCGGGATAGAGCGGGGTCAAATTGTCGAAATTGATCTTGTGGCGGACCCGTTCGGGATCCTCGAAATTGATGGTGTTGACCTTCAAAAGCGCGAAATAGCGCTCGCCTTCCTTGGGAGAGCGGATCTGGCCCTCGACGGTGTCGCCGGTGCGCAGGCCGAAACGGCGAATCTGGGAGGGGCTGACATAGATGTCGTCGGGGCCGGGCAGATAGTTTGCATCGGGAGAGCGCAGGAAGCCGAAGCCATCGGGCAGAACCTCGACAACGCCTTCGCCGGTTATTTCCACATCGCGGGTCGCCAATTGCTTGAGAATGGCGAACATCAATTCCTGCTTGCGCAGTGTATTGGCATTTTCGACGTCGAGCTCTTCGGCAAAGGACTGCAACTCGGCCGGTGATTTGGCCTTGAGGTCCCTGAGCTTCATGAATTCCATGATCAGCCTTCTTAGGGGAGATGGTCGGGATAAATTAAAAAAGGAGGGAGAAGCGGGGCGGAGCGTTTGCCGCCCATCTCACGGCGAATGCGTGAGTTGCCCGTTCCTCATAAACCAATCAATGCAGCCAATGCAAGCAGAACTCGAACCGGTAAAACCGATCAGAACGGTTTGACGATGACCATAATAACAATCACGATCATGATGAGGGTGGGCACCTCGTTGATGGCACGATAAAATTTGGCATCGCGCTTGTTTTCATCTTTGGCGAAGGCCTTGAGCGTCCGGCCCAGAAAACCGTGAAAGCCCGAAAGGGCAATCACGAAGGCCAGTTTGACCCAGATCCAGCCCATGGCGAACAGGCCCAGGCCATAAAGATGGATCATCCAAAGCCCGAACACCCAGGTGGCAATCATTGCCGGCGTGGTGATGGCGCGAAACAGGCGCCTTTCCATGATCTTGAAGGTTTCCGACTGAACCGAACCGATCTCGGCATCGGCGTGGTAGACGAACAAACGCGGCAGATAAAGCATTCCGGCCATCCAGGCGATGACCGAAATCACATGAAGCGCCTTGACCCATTCCAGCATCGTTCTTTCCCCTGATTGTCAGACCTGCTTAGCGCCCATGGACCAGATCGACAAGGCGTGACACATGGGCAATCGGGGTTTGCGGCACGATGCCGTGCCCGAGATTGAAGATATGGGGGCGATCGGCAAACGCCTCGATGATCGCATTGGCGCGCTTTTCCATCTGCGCGCCCCCGGCCACCAGCCGTAAAGGATCGAGATTGCCCTGTACCGGAAGGGTTTTTGGCAGATTCGAGGATGCGAAATCCAGCGGGGTCGCGAAATCGAGGCCCAGAACGCTGACCCCGGTCTTTTCGGCATATTCGGCAAGCATCCCTGCAGCCCCACGCGGAAATCCGGTGATTGGCGCATCGGGAATGAAACTGCGCACCTTTTCGATAATCCGCCGATTTGGCTCGATGACATGGCTGCGGAACGCCTCTTCATCGAGATTGAGCGCCCAGCTCTCAAAAAGCTGCACCATATCCGCTCCGGCGCGGAACTGGGCGATCAGATATCGGGCGGAAACTTCGACAAGAATATCGATCAGCGCCGCAAAGGCCTTGGGGTGATTGAGCGCAAAAAGCCGGGCCGCGGCCTGGTCGGGCGAGCCGCGGCCCCCGATCATGTAGGTGGCAACCGTCCACGGAGCGCCGCAGAACCCGATCAGCGTCTTGTTTTCGCTCAGGGCAAGCTTGATCCTCTCGATCGCTTCGAGAACCATATCGAGATTGTCCAGCGCCTTTTCCGGCTTGAGCGTTGAAAGCGTCGTCTCATCGATCGGATCGAGAACCGGTCCTTCTCCCTGCGCAAACCGTACGGGCTGGCCCAGGGCATGTGGGATCACCAAAATATCGGAAAACAGGATTGCCGCATCAAGATCGAACCTGCGCAGGGGCTGAAGGGTAACCTCGGTGGCAAGGGCCGGCGTGTAGCACAGATCGAGAAAGCTTCCGGCCTTTTCCCGTACCGCGCGATATTCGGGCAGGTAGCGCCCCGCTTGCCGCATGATCCAGACCGGGGGGCGATTCTGCTTGAGGCCCAGTGCTGTATCGAGAAGCGGTTTTCCAGTCGAGATCGTGGGTGAGGGAGAATGCAATTGGCCGGGCTCTCGATCGTGTTAGGGAATCTATCTTTAAGAGTCTTCTTCTTCTTTATGGCTGTGTTTTGCACCAATTGTTTTGAGCCCACAACCGCGCCGCCATAAATCGCCTTGCGTCAGTTTCGCGCGGCGGTCGTGTTGTTCGGGGATGTCGGCAAAGCGGGGATGAAAGCCTGAGAGCGCCTGCGCAGTTAACGTTTCGTTAAGGTCTGGCCTGTGCAAATCCTTAATGAAAGATTAACGCCGGATCGGGTCGGAAAACGATCATTTTCCCCGCTCTTGTCCCCAGCCCTGCCAGGCTGTCCCCAATTCACCAACTGTTAACCCGATATCGGCCTTTGGGGAAAACTTCGGCCCTTGACGGCCGCAAACCGAATTGGGCTTTAACTGTGAGAGCGCATGTGGAAAAGCTCGTCCCCTCACCAACTCCAAAAGCCCGGCCATGCTGATCCTCGCCTCCAAAAGCGCCACGCGGAAAACCCTGCTGGAAAATGCGGGTCTGGCATTTTCGACCGCCGGCGCCGGGATCGATGAGCGAGAAATCGAAAATGCCGCCTTGACCGGTGGCGAGAATCGGGCGGGCCTCGCGCGGCTCCTGGCGGAGGCCAAGGCGCTTGCCGTCAGCACCATGACACCGGCAGCTTTTGTCATTGGCGCCGATCAGACGATCGCTTTTGAAGGCCATGGGCTGCACAAGCCGCGCGACCGCGACGACGCCACCGAGCGGCTGATGGCCATGGCGGGCAAATCTCACGAGCTTCATTCGGGCGTTGCGCTGGCCCGCGCCGGGAACATCGTCTGGAGCACCGTCGAGACGGCAGTGCTGACCTTTAAATCCTTCGATCGCACGATGCTCGATAGCGTGCTCGATCTCGAAGGCGCCGCGATCCTCGATTCGGTGGCCGCCTACAGGCTCGAGGGGCCCTCCATTCGCCTCTTCGAGCGCATCGAGGGGGATTATTTCACAATTTTAGGCCTGCCGCTCCTGCCGCTTCTGGCAGCGCTCGAGCAGTATGCCCCTGAAGTCTTTGGGCCGCGTTCATGAAAAAAGCCTTCGTTATCGGTCACCCGATCGCTCATTCCAGATCGCCCCTGATCCATCGGACGTGGATCGCCGAGCATGGGCTCGATGCAAGCTATGAGGCGATCGACGTCGCGCCGGCCGATCTCGCCGCGTTCATTGGTCGGCTGCGCGAGGGAGAATTTGCGGGCGGCAATGTCACAATTCCGCACAAGGAAGAGGTGATGGGGCTGGTCGACGCGCTCGATCCCCTGGCCAAAAGGATCGGCGCGGTCAATACGCTGGTGGCCCAAAAGGGTAAGATCCTGGGCACCAACACCGACTATGAAGGGTTTCTCGCCAATCTCGACGCCCAGGCGCCGGGCTGGGACGCGGCGCTTGAATCGGCAGTGGTGATCGGGGCCGGCGGCGCGGCCCGGGCCATCCTTGCCGGCCTTACCGATCGCGGCGTGCCCCGCATCGATCTGGTCAACCGCACATTGGGACGGGCCCAGGCCCTTGCCGCCGAATTCGGGCCCACTATCGCGCCCGGGCCGCTTTCCCGGATGACCGCGCGGTTTCAAGGCGCCGGCCTCGTCGTCAACACGAGCTCGGTCGGCATGAAGGGCACCGCCTTTACCGATCTCGATCTGTCCGGTCTCGCGCCCGGCGCTGTGGTCGCCGACATCGTTTATACACCGCTAATCACCCCGCTTTTGGCCCAGGCGCGGGCCAAGGGGTTTGCCTGTGTCGACGGGCTGGGTATGCTGCTCCACCAAGCGGTGCCGGGGTTTCGGGCCTGGTTCGGCGTTGCGCCGGCCGTGACCGAAACGCTCACAAACCGCGTTCTGGCCGCACTCGGGCAGTAAGAGAGACGTTTTCGGGGGAAATATGCTGCGCGTTGTGCTCACCGGCTCCATCGCCACTGGGAAATCGACAGTGCTTGCCCGTTTTGCCGAGCGGGGGTTTCCCACCTATTCCGCCGATGAAGCCGTCCATGAACTTTATGCCGGACCCGCTGCCGCTTTGGTCGAGACGCTTTTTCCCGGGACCGTGCGGGACGGGATGGTGGACCGCAAGGCGCTCAGCGCCGCCATTGCGGCAGAACCGGACAGGATTGCCGAACTCGAAGAGGTCATCCATCCGCTCGTGCGCGAAAAGGCGCTCGATTTCATGGACAGTGCCGAGGCAAGGGGCAATGGCCTGGCCGTCGTCGAAATCCCGCTGTTTTTTGAAACCGGCGCCAAATATTCCATCGACAAGGTCGTGGCCATCCATTGCGATCCCGAAATCCAGCGCCGGCGGGTCCTGACCCGGCCGGGCATGAGCGGCGAAAAACTCGATTTCATCCTCTCGCGGCAACTGACCCAGGACGAAAAGCGGACCCGGGCCGACTATGCGATCGATACTTCGGGCACCATGGACGATACCATTGCCCGCACCGATGCCGTCATCGAAGCACTGCTTGACGAGGCCAGGGCATGAGCCATCTGCGCGAAATCGTCCTCGACACCGAAACCACGGGCCTTTCGGCGGCCAATGGCGACAGGTTGGTGGAAATCGGCTGTGTCGAACTGATCAATCACGTTCCGACCGGGCGCCATTATCACGTCTATATCAACCCCGAGCGCGACATGCCCGAAGAGGCGTTCCGCGTGCATGGGTTGTCGGAAGACTTCCTGCGCGACAAGCCCAAATTCGCCGAGGTGGCCCAGGCCTTTGCCGATTTTATCGGCGATGACACGCTCATCATCCACAATGCGCCGTTCGATATGGGGTTCTTGAACGCCGAGCTCGAATGGACGGGGCGCCCCCGGCTCACAAATGACGTTATCGATACCGTGATGCTGGCCCGCAAGATTCATCCCGGCGCCCGCGTCAGTCTCGACGCGCTGTGCAAACATTATGGCATCGACAATTCGCGCCGCACCCTGCACGGCGCCCTGCTCGACAGTGAGATTCTCGCCGAAGTCTATCTCGAGCTGATCGGTGGCCGGCAGGTGGCGCTCGCCTTGTCCGCCGAGGCTGATGTTTCGATACGCGGCGCGGGGACCCGTCCGCCGGCCCGCCAGCGCCCCACGCCCCTGCCCGCCCGCCTGACGGCGCAAGAAAAGCTGGCGCATGCTGGCTTTATCGCCCAGATGGGCGAAAGCGCGGTGTGGCTCAAATACGAAACGCTGGAGATCGAGGTCGAACAGGGCTGATTTTCGACGGAACCGGCCACAAAAAAGCCCCGGAAAACCGGGGCTTTTTGCGGTGAGCGATTTGCCGGGCCCTTCAGTTGACGGTCGGCTTGACTTCGGTGGCGTCGGCCGTGCCCTCGGTCTTGTTCTTTTCGGCGGCGGCCGCAAGGTTGCGGCGATAAAGCGCGAGAAAATCGACCGGTTCAAGCAACAGCGGCGGAAAACCGCCCGCCTGGATCGTCGAGGCCAGAACCTGACGGGCGAAAGGGAAAATAAGCCGCGGCGCTTCGACCATCAACAGCGCGCCAAGCTGGTTTTCCGGAATGTTGCGGGTGCGGAACAGGCCGCCATAGACCAGCTCGACCGCATAGAGCACCGTGCTTTCGCGCTCGGTCTTGACGTTGAGGCCGATCTCCACCGCATAAACATCATCGCCCTGCTTTTTGACCTGGACGTTGATGTTGACGTTGGAGCCGGGATTGACCTGCCCGGGCACCAGGGAGGCCGGGGCATTGGGGTTCTCAAAGCTCAGATCGCGCACATATTGTCCCACGATGCCGAAGGCGGGCGCGGTTCCTTCCGGCCCCGGAGCCGTCGTGTCGGTGTTTGTGTTGTCGTCAGCCATTGGCCAATAGGTCCCTATCTCTGGTTCGCCAGAGCGGCCCGACAAGAGAGCCGCAAATTTCGCGCGTCTGGCTAGCACTTTTGCACAACGCTCACAAGGTTTGGCGCAAAAACCGCCTAGCGGTAGTCGTTGTCGTCCAGATCGATCGATTTGTATGCCGGGCCCGGCTGGGAGGGCCGGTAGGTGGTCACCACCACCATATTCCGGCTCATCTGGCCATAGAGCCAGTGGCGCACGGGCGGTATGAGCAGCGCAAAGCCGATGGCATCGGTGATGAACCCGGGGATCACAAGAAACAGTCCGGCCGCCGCAATCATCATCATTTCGGCAAACTGGCGTTGCGGCATCTCGCCCCGAGCCATCATCGCCCGGCTGTCGAGCACCATGCCCAGCCCCTGCCATCGAACGATCAACACGCCCACGACAGCCGTCAGGATTATCGCGGCCAGGGTCGAAAGGATACCGATCTGCCCCCCAACCCAGATGAAGCCGGCGATTTCAAGAAATGGCAGCAGCAAAAATCCGAGAAGAATGAAACGTCCCACGCGGGCGATCTCCCTGTCGTTTGAGAGGGTCCGCCGGTATAAGGGAACATGCCGACACACCTCTCGATCACAATAATGCCACTGCAAACTGGTTTGCACGGCCCGTTTGCATATATATAGGTCACGACAAGCAGATTGCGAACCGTCCGGATCGACCGACCATGCGTTAAGGTGGGTCGAGCGGCCGACAGAACCGTTTCATTTTGGAGCCAGAATTTCACTCATGGGCGAATTTCTCGACTTTCCCACCCTCATCGTCATCGTGGTGGCCATCGTAGTGCTCCTGCGTCTGCGCTCGGTATTGGGCACCCGCACCGGCAATGAGCGCCCGCCCTCGGTGCGCTATGAATCGATTTCGCGCACCAAGTCGGACAATGACGATACGGTCGTTCCCATGCCGCGGCGCAATCCCCAGGATGCCGAGGAGGCCGAACGGGTTCAGCGCAAGATCGAGGCCGAAATCGAAAAATTCGGATCCGGCAAGCCCGAGATCGAAGAGGGGCTGCGTGCTATCGTTGCCGCCGATCCTTCATTCTCGCCCAAACAATTCCTCGAAGGCGCCAAATCGGCATACGAAATGATCGTTTCGGCCTATGCTTCGGGCGACCGCAAGACCTTGAAAATGCTGCTCGACAAGGACGTCTATGACAGCTTCGATGCCGCGATCTCCGAGCGCGAAGCGGCGGGACACACTGTCGATTTCACCTTTGTTGGCCTCTCCAACATTGCGTTTGCCGAAGCCGAGCTCGACAAGCGCAACGCTGTGGTCACCCTCAGGATCGATGCCGAAGTGGTTTCGATCACCAAGGATCGCGAAGGCGAGATCGTCGAGGGCACACCCGGTCAGGTTGTGGCGATTGCCGATGAGTGGACCTTCATGCGCAACACCCGCTCGCGCGACCCCAACTGGAAGCTCGTCGCGACCAACGATCTCGATTAGAGCCGAAAAGGCCGACCTGCCATGGCGCGCAAACCGCCCGGACCCCGCCCGAAAAAATCCGGGCCGGTGCGCGACTGGCATCTTTGGAATGCGGTGGGCAACTCCGTCGATCCGCTGTTGCGGCGCAAGAGTGCCGACCCCAAGGCTCTGCTCGAAGCGCTCGAAAATTCCGGGCAAGAACCCGATTCCGGCAAGCCCCGCGATACGGCGCCGCGCTTTGCGCGCCCGCCCCTGCCCTCGGCCCGCCCCATGATCGCCGCTTCGAAAATTCCGGCTTCGGAAAAATCGATGGAGCCCAATCTCAAGCGGCGGGTGGCGCGCGGCCGCGAGCCGATCGACGCAACCCTCGACCTGCACGGAATGACCCAGGACCAGGCGCGCATGGCGCTCGAACGCTTCATACCCGCCCGCGTGGCGCGGGGTGACAGGACGGTGCTGGTCATTACCGGCAAGGGCATCAAAAAGACCGGCTATCTGCAGCTCGAGCAAAAGGGTGTGCTGCGCGAGATGGTGCCGCTCTGGCTCAATGCCACCGACCTCGCCCCGATGGTTGCCGGCATCGACCCCGCGCACCAGAGTCACGGCGGTGGCGGTGCGCTCTATGTGCGGCTCAAACGCAAGAGGCAGATGTGACCCCGCTGGGAGCCAAATTGCGCAAGCTGCGCGCCGAACGTTCCATTGCGCTCAAGGACATGGCGAAAGCCCTCAATGTTTCGAGCGCCTATCTCTCGGCGCTCGAACACGGCAAGCGTGGCAAGCCCACATGGTTTCTGGTCCAGCGCATCATCGCCTATTTCAACGTGATCTGGGACGAGGCCGAGGAGATCCAGCGCCTTGCCGAAATTTCCGATCCCAAAATGACCATCGATACCTCCGGGATGGCGCCTGAAGCGACCGAACTGACCAACGTGCTGGGCCGTGAAATGAGAAATTTGTCGCCCGATGACTGCAAGGCCATCCGCGACGAGGTGATGCGGCGGGCGGTTCGCAGCAAGCCCTGAATGTGGGTGGGCGCTCTGACCTTGCCCGTGCCACATTGTCGCTGCAGGATTTTGCATTGCTCCAGCGTTGAAACGGGATGTTCGTCATGTCGCTTTTTTCACGCCGCACGCTTTTCGCCCTTGGCGCGGTTGTTTCCCTCTGCGTTGCCCTTCCCGCTCTTGCCCACCATGGCTGGAGCTGGGCCAGCGAAGACTGGTTCGAACTCGAAGGAACCCTGACCGATCTCTATATCGGCCAGCCGCATCCCACGGTAACCCTCAATGACGGCCAAACCGACTGGACGGTCGAACTGGCCCCCGTCCAGCGGACGCTTGCCGCGGGATTCGACGAAACGGTGGTCGCAATCGGAGATACCGTCATCGCCCATGGGCACCGCGCCCTGGACGAATCGGACTATCGCATGAAAGCGGTGCGGCTGGTGATCGGGGACGCCACATATGATGTCTATCCCGAGTTTGCCGCCGAACTCGACCAGTAAGCGGGGTCATGCTTGAGGCGATTGAAAACCTCGCGCTGGCCAATTATCTGCGGCGCGATATTTTCGCCTATCCGATCGTCAATGCGCTGCACATCCTTTCCCTCGGCATGCTGGTGACCAGCGCGCTGCTTATGGATGCCCGTGTGCTCGGCGCCGGGCGCCAGGTGCCGCTGGGGGCGGCCATTGCCGTGTTGCGACCCGTGGCGATCGGGGCGCTGGGCGTCGCGGTGATAACCGGAGCCCTGCTGTTTTCGGTGCGGCCATCGGAATATGTGGGCAATCCGGTGTTTCTCACCAAGCTGGGCCTGATCGGACTGGCGCTCGCCAATGCGGGATTTTTCGTTCTTGGCCGCAGGCATTTTTCGCCGGCCAGCGCGATGACGCGGATTTCGGCGGCGGCCTCGATCCTGTTCTGGATCCTGGCTTTGTTCGCCGGTCGCGCCATTGCGTTTTTCGGCGGCAGCTAAAGAATGTACCGGCTCAGATCGGTATCGCCGGCCATCTTGCCCACGGTTTCGCGGACACGATTGCCGTCGATGGTTAGCGTGGTTCCGGACTTGTCGGGGGCCTCGAACGAGATGTCTTCGACAAGCTTTTCAAGCACGGTCTGCAGCCGGCGTGCGCCGATATTTTCCACGCTCGAATTGACCGAAACCGCGATATCGGCCACTTCCTCGATGGCGTCGGGGGTAAATTCGAGCGTCACCCCTTCGGTGCCCATCAGCGCCACATATTGCCGGATCAGCGAATATTCGGTGTCCGAGAGGATTTTGATGAAATCCTCGCGCGTCAATGCCCGCAATTCCACCCGGATCGGCAGCCGGCCCTGAAGCTCGGGCAGCAGGTCGGATGGCTTTGAGACGTGGAAGGCGCCCGAGGCGATGAACAGGATGTGGTCGGTGTTGACCGGGCCGTATTTGGTGGAAACCGTCGTGCCTTCGATCAGCGGCAGCAGGTCGCGCTGCACGCCTTCCCGGCTTGGCCCGCCGGTCACCCCGCCTTCCTTGGCGGCGACCTTGTCGATCTCGTCGATAAAGACGATGCCGTGATTTTCCACAAGCTCGATCGCCTCGACATTGATCTTGTCCTGATCGAGCAGCTTGTCGGCCTCCTGATTGATCAGGATATCATAGCTGTCCTTGACCTTGACGCTGCGCTTCTGGGGCTTGCCGCCGAACGCCTTGCCGAACATGTCGGAAAGATTGATCATCCCGGCGCCCGCCCCCGGCATTCCGGGGATATCGAACATGGGCATGCCCGAAGTGGCGGGCACCTCGATCTCGATTTCCTTATCGTCGAGTTCGTTGTCGCGCAGCTTCTTGCGGAACGCCTCGCGGGTCGAAGGGGTCGCCGATTGCCCCACCAGCGCATCGATCACCCGCTCTTCGGCATTGAGATGGGCCTTGGCCTTGACCTCGGCGCGTTTCTTGTCTTTCAGGATCACGATGCCCGCTTCCACGAGATCGCGGATCATCTGTTCAACGTCGCGGCCGACATAGCCCACTTCGGTGAATTTGGTGGCCTCGACCTTGACGAAGGGTGCCTGCGCCAACCGCGCAAGGCGGCGCGAAATCTCGGTCTTGCCCACCCCGGTCGGCCCGATCATCAGGATGTTTTTGGGGGAAACCTCGCGGCGGATATCCTCGGGCAATTGCTGGCGGCGCCAGCGGTTGCGCAGCGCAATGGCCACGGCGCGCTTGGCGTCCGACTGCCCGACGATATAGCGGTCGAGCTCGGAAACGATCTCGCGGGGGGAAAAACTTCTGTCGGTCATTATCTGTCTTCTTTATCCAGAAACCGCACCATCAGGTGCTCGTCGATGAAGCGCCCATCGACATGAAGGGCGCGCGGCTCGGTGCCATAGGTCTGGAAGCCGAGCCGGTGATAGAGTTTGAGGGCGGCGCAATTGTCGACGGCGACGCCGAGATGGACCTGCCGGACCCTCGTTCTGGCGAGGGAGATGACCGCGTCCATCAGCGCGGCCGCCGTCCCGTTGCGCCGTTGTTCAGGGCGGACATAGAGCCCGAAAATCGTGCCGATATGGCTGGTCTTGGGACGGTCGGGAACGAACAATCCCGCCATACCCACCGGCTGGCCATCCACAAAGGCCACAAAGATCGCGGCATCGCGCGTGCCCTGCGCGTACCAGTCGAGCGGGCGGTCCCTCTCGGTCTGGGCGTCCGAAGCGAACGATGCCGGATCGCCCTCCAGCGCGATCAGCCTTATGGTCCGATAGATTTCGGCCTCATCGGGTCCGATCTGGCGGATCGAAAGGCTCAAGACTCGAGCTCGAGGGTTTCGACAGTCACATCGGCATTTGTGTAAACGCAGATATCGGCGGCGATCGCCATGGCCCGGCGGGCAATGTCCTCGGCGCTCTTGTCGCTGTCGGTCAGCGCACGGGCTGCCGCAAGTGCATAATTGCCGCCCGAACCGATCGCCGCGATCCCGTCCTCGGGAGACAGCACATCGCCGGTTCCGGTCAGGATCAGCGAATCGGATTTGTCGACGACGATCATCATGGCTTCGAGCCGCCGCAGATAGCGGTCGGTGCGCCAGTCCTTGGCCAGTTCCACGCAGGCGCGCATCAACTGGCCGGGATATTGTTCGAGCTTGGCCTCGAGCCGTTCTGAAAGGGTGAAGGCGTCGGCGGTGGCGCCGGCAAATCCGGCAATTACCGACCCGCCCGCCAGCCGGCGGACCTTTCTGGCCGAATGCTTCATGACGGTCTGGCCGAGCGACACCTGCCCGTCGCCCGCCACAACAACCTGATTGCCCTTGCGTACTGAAACGATTGTCGTCATCTGAAACCCAAAATGCCTCTCACAAAAGAACGCGTGTTGGCCATTATTTAGGATTGGCTGGGCTAAATGCAATGCGAGGGCGCCAGACCGGGCTTTCCCACCGCCCTTCAAGCTGTTAATGCAAGGCCCGAGTTTCCCGAGGGGATGGACCCAATGCGCAAGGCAAAGCTCGATCGCAAGACCAATGAAACAGAGATCGCCGTCGCTATCGATCTCGACGGCAATGGCGTGCGCCAGATCGAAACCGGGGTCGGCTTTTTCGATCATATGCTCGACCAGCTTTCGCGCCATTCCCTGATCGACATGGCGATCCACGCCAGGGGCGATCTGGAAATCGACGATCACCACACTGTCGAGGATGTGGGCATTGCCATCGGCCAGGCGCTCAAGGACGCGCTGGGCGACAAGAAGGGCATTGTGCGCTACGGGTCGTGCGATCTTGTCATGGACGGCACCAGATCCACCGTGGCGCTCGACGTGTCGGGCCGGCCGTTCCTTGTCTGGCGCGTCCAGTTCACATCGCCCACGATCGGCACGTTCGATACAGAACTCGTGCGCGAATTTTTCCAGGCGATTGCGATCAATGCCGGGATCACGCTGCACGCGGAAACCCATTATGGTGACAACAACCACCATATCGCCGAAAGCCTGTTCAAGGCCCTGGCGCGCGCATTGCGTCAGGCGGTCGAGATCGACCCCCGCGCCGCCGATCAGGTGCCCTCCACCAAGGGCGTGTTGTAGGAAACACTGAGGCACGGCCTCGTTACGGATCGGTCTGATGACCCTCTATGCAATCTACGCCAAGCCGGAAAACGGCCCCGACGCCATTTGGGTGCTGCCCGACAAATTCAGTTGGGGCGCCTTCCTGTTCGCCCCATTCTGGGCCCTGGCGCGCGGAGCGATCGCCTATCTTTTGCTCTGGATCGCCGTGGCAATTGGCCTTTTTCTGCTCGCGCCCCATATCGGTGGTGATCTTTCGGTGCTGCTCTACCTGATTTTTGCGCTGTGGACTGGCTTTGCGGCCACGCCCATCGCCGGTCAGGCGCTGGAAAACCGCAACTGGATTGCGAGCGGAGAGCTGGCGGCCGACAGCACCCTCTCCGCCGAGCAGGCATGGCTTGAAAAAAACTACGGACCCCGCCCATGATCCAGACCGTCGCAATCATCGATTATGGTGCGGGCAATCTCAAATCGGCGCAAAAGGCCTTTGCCCGCGCCGCCGAGGGAACCGGGACCGAGATCGTCGTCACCTCCGATGCCGATCTGGTCCGCAAGGCCGACAGGATCGTCCTGCCCGGCGTCGGTGCCTTTGCCGATTGCATGGCGGGGCTCGATGCGGTGGCGGGGATGCACGAGGTCCTGACCGAAAAGGTGATCGCCGGCGGCGCGCCATTCCTGGGCGTCTGCGTCGGCATGCAGCTTCTGGCCAGTGTCGGGCGCGAAAAGATCGAGACAAAAGGGCTGGGCTGGATCGCCGGAGCGATTGAAAAGATCGAGCCTTCCGACCCCGCGCTCAAAGTGCCGCATATGGGCTGGAATACGCTCAGTGTTTCACGCCCGCACGCGCTGCTCGAAGGCATCGCGACGGGCGAAAATGGCCTGCACGCCTATTTCGTCCATTCCTATCACATGAAGGCCGAAAACGCCGATGAGGTGATCGCCACCGCCGATTATGGTGGACCGATCACCGCGATTGTCGGCCGCGACAACATTTTCGGCACCCAGTTCCACCCCGAAAAGAGCCAGACCCTCGGCCTGGCCCTGATCGCAAATTTTCTGAAATGGCGCCCATGATTCTCTTTCCCGCCATCGATCTCAAGGACAGCCAGTGCGTCAGGCTCAAGCTCGGCGATATGGAGCAGGCAACCGTTTTCAACGACGATCCCGCCGCCCAGGCCAAGGTGTTCGAGGACCAGGGGTTCGAATATCTCCACGTCGTCGATCTCAACGGCGCCTTTGCCGGTGAGAGCGTCAATGGCGCGGCGGTGGACGCCATCCTCGAGGCTGTCGATTTCCCCGTGCAGCTCGGCGGTGGCATTCGTACGCTGGCACACATCGAAAGCTGGCTCGAAAAGGGGCTGGCGCGGGTGATCCTGGGGACCGTCGCCGTGCGTGATCCTGATCTGGTCAAAACCGCCTGCAAGGCGTTCCCCGGTCAGGTCGCCGTCGGCATCGACGCACGCGGCGGCAAGGTGGCGGTCGAGGGTTGGGCCGAAACCTCGGAACTCTCGGCAATCGATCTCGCACAGCGCTTCGAGGGCGCCGGCGTGGCGGCGATCATCTACACCGATATCGACAGGGATGGCGTTTTGAAGGGTATCAACTGGCCCTCGACGCTGGAACTGGCCAATGCCACCTCCATTCCGGTCATCGCCTCGGGCGGTCTGGCCGGCATAGACGATATCCGTCGCATGACCGAACCGGACGCCAAAATCCTCGAAGGGGCGATTTCGGGCCGGGCGCTCTATGACGGTCGCATTGATTCACGTGAAGCACTGGCCATATTGAAGGCCGCTGCGTGATGGATGGCCAGCCGGTGAAGCGGTTTCCGTGGATCCCCTACGCGATTTCGTTCATCGTCATCCTGCTTCTGGCGCTGTTTCCGGTCATTTCGGTTTTCATCGTTTATCTCGTGGCCGATGCCAATAGCTGCCGCGTCGACGAGGCCGGTGTCTATCCCTGTGTCGTCGGTGACTCTGATATCGGCGGGTTGCTGGCCTTCATGGGCCTTCTGGGCTGGCTGATGCTCGCAACAATTCCGCTCGGCGGCATGGCGCTCCTGCTCTGGTGTGTTGTGCTCGTCGGTCATCTGCTTTATCGCCGCTACAAATCCGCCCAATCGGGAACCTCAATATGACCCTCAAGGCTCACATTATGCCCTGTCTCGACGTCAAGGACGGTCAGCTTGCCCGCAGCGGCGCAGCCGCGAGGACAGCAAGTATAGAAAATGGAGCGGACGTCCTATGACCCTCAAGGCCCGCATTATTCCCTGTCTCGACGTCAAGGACGGCCGCGTGGTCAAGGGCGTCAATTTCGTCGATCTTGTCGACGCCGGCGATCCGGTCGAAGCGGCCATCGCCTATGACGCTGCGGGGGCAGACGAACTTTGCTTTCTCGATATTGCCGCTTCTCACGAGGGCCGGGATACGATTTTCGATGTCGTGGCGCGCACGGCCGAGCATTGCTTCATGCCGGTCACCGTGGGCGGTGGCGTGCGCTCCAATGACGACATCCGCAAATTGCTGCTCTCGGGCGCCGATAAGGTTTCGATCAATTCCGCCGCGGTCAACGATCCCGATTTCGTGGCCCGCGCCGCCGACAAATTCGGCAATCAGTGTATCGTCGTTTCGGTCGATGCCAAGCGCGGCGAGTCCGGAACCTGGGAAATTTTCACCCATGGCGGGCGCAAGCCGACCGGGCTCAACGCCGTCGATTTCGCCATCGGCGCGGTCGAAAGGGGGGCCGGCGAATTGCTGGTGACCTCGATGGACCGCGACGGGACAAAAACGGGTTTCGATCTCGAACTGACCCGCACCATCGCCGATGCGGTCGAGGTGCCCGTGATCGCCTCGGGCGGCGTGGGCACGCTCGATCATCTTGTCGATGGCGTCAAAAAGGGTCATGCGACGGCGGTGCTCGCGGCCTCGATCTTCCATTTCGGCACCTTCACCATCGGCCAAGCCAAGGCGCATATGGCGGCGGCCGGCATTCCCATGCGGCTCGACTAACCCTTTTTGATTGCTTGCACCCTGCCCCCGGCAATGGTTAGACGGATGGCGCGGAGACGGAGGCACAATTCATGACATTGAGTATCGAAGCGCTTGACGCGCGTCTGGCCGAGCGGGCCAAGGCCTCGCCCGATCAGTCCTATACGGCCAAGCTGATTGCCAAAGGCACCGCCAAATGCGCCCAGAAGCTTGGCGAGGAAGCGGTTGAGACCGTGATCGCGGCGATGAGCGGAGATCGGGGCGAGCTGGTCAAGGAAAGCGCCGACCTGGTCTATCACCTGCTGGTGCTGTTGCGTTCCGAGGGCGTTGACCTGTCTGAAGTGTCCGAAGAACTCGACCGCCGGACCGCGCAATCGGGTCTGGCCGAAAAGGCCGCAAGGACCCGGGACTGACCATGTCAAAGCTGTCCTATACGCCCTATCTGAGCTTTTCGATCGACGAATGGGCGCGGCTGCGGGCCGACGAGCCCATGACGCTTAATGGGGAGGACATCGAACACCTCCGGGCGCTCAACGATCCGATCTCGCTCGCGGAAGCCGAAATCGTCTATCTGCCGCTAACCCGCCTGCTGTCATTCTACGTCGAAGCCATCCAGGGCATCCACCACGCCTCGACCCGGTTTCTGGGCCATAACGGCGCCAAAGTGCCGTTTATAATCGGCGTTGCCGGATCGGTGGCGGTGGGAAAATCGACCACCGCACGCATCCTGCGCGCCCTGTTGCGCCGCTGGCCGAGCTCACCCAAGGTCGATCTGATCACAACCGACGGGTTCCTTTACCCCAACAAGGTGCTCGAAGAGCGCGGACTGATGCAGCGCAAAGGCTTTCCCGAAAGCTATGACCGGTCTGCCTTCGTTCAGTTTCTTGCGGCGATCAAATCGGGCCAGCCCAAGGTCAGTGCCCCCACCTATTCCCATCTGGTCTATGATATCGTGCCCGACCAGACCAACACAGTGGAGAGCCCCGACATCCTGATCGTCGAGGGGCTCAACATTCTTCAGCCCGGCGAATTGCCCCGCACGGGCAATCCGATCGTCTTTGCGTCCGATTTCATCGATTTTTCGATTTATATCGACGCCGACGAGGATGTGCTTGAGGCCTGGTATGTGGAGCGCTTCATGAAGCTGCGCGAGACCGCCTTCCGCGACCCGCAGAGCTTTTTCAAGCGCTTTTCCGAGCTTTCGGAGCTGACGGCGATTTCCACCGCCAAATCCATCTGGCAGTCGATCAACCTGCCGAACCTGCGCGAAAACATCCTGCCCACGCGCGGCCGGGCCGATCTGATCCTCAAGAAAGGCGCCGACCACTCGATTCACGAAGTGGCTCTGCGTAAGGTCTAGACGGCTATCCCTTCGCCGCGGGCCAGCTCCTTGAGATCGGCCACCGGGCGCGCGCCGTAGTGCGAAATCACTTCCGATGCGGCAAGGCACCCCAGCTTGAGCGCTTCGTCCATCGATTGCCCGCGCGCCGTGGCGAGCAGGAACCCGGAGGCGAAAAGGTCCCCCGCGCCGGTCACATCAACGACATTGCCGACCGGAAAGGCCGGAACCGAAACGATTTCCCCGTTCTTGATCGCCATGGCGCCGCGTGACCCCATGGTGACCGCCGCGATCTCCGCATCTTCGGCCAACTGCCGCACCGCGACGTTGAGATCGTCGGTTTCATAGAGCGCCTTGGCTTCTTCGATATTGGCGAAGACGTAATCCATGGTTTTCGATTTGATGAGATCGAGAAACTCGTTGCGGAAGCGGTTGACGCAGAACGGGTCCGACAGCGTGATCGCCGCGGCGCGTTCGTTCTTGTGGGCGTAATGGGCCGCCTTGATGAAGGCCTTCTTGGCTTCGGGCGGATCCCACAGATAGCCTTCCATATAGGTGATCGCCGAAGCGCCGATGGTTTCCTCGACGATATCGTCCTCGGTCAGGTGCTGGCAGGCGCCCAGATAGGTGTTCATGGTACGCTCGCCATCGGGCGTCACCAGGATCATCGAGCGCGCAGTGGCCGGGCCGTCATAAAGATAGCCGGTTTCATACCCGATGCCCTTGGTATCGAAATCGTCCCGGAAGATCAGGCCCAGCTCGTCTTCGGCAACCTTGCCCACGAACGCCGCGCGCCCGCCCAGCGCGGCAACGCCGGCGGCCGTATTGGCCGAGCTGCCACCGGGGATGATCGACTTGTTCTCGGGCATCTTGGCATAAAGATCCGCCGAGCGCTCCGCATCGACGAGATGCATTATCGATTTGCGCAGGCCCTCGTCGACGAGGAAATTGTCATCGATGGGGGCGATCACATCGACGATGGCATTGCCGATGGTCAGGACGTCGAACCGCGTGGTCATCGGCGCTCCGCATAAACTGTCATGGATACTGCCCTTCGCTTAAGGCATAGCGGCCGGAGGCGCAACCGGTCTATCCGGCGGTCTTGGCCGGATAGCGGCACCACTCGGCAATGATGCAACGATAGCATTCGGGCTTGCGTGCCTTGCACACATAGCGCCCGTGCAGGATCAGCCAGTGATGGGCGTGCAGCAGATGATGTTTCGGCACCCGCTTGAGAAGCGCCAGTTCCACCGCCAGCGGCGTTTTGCCCGGCGCAATGCCGGTGCGGTTGCCGACGCGAAACAGATGGGTGTCCACCGCAATGGTCGGCTGGCCGAATCCGATATTGAGCACCACGTTTGCCGTCTTGCGCCCCACCCCGGGCAAAGCTTCCAGCGCCTCGCGGGTGTCGGGAACTTCGCTCGCATGCTTTTCGATCAGCATCCGGCTCAAAAGAAAGACGTTCCTGGCCTTGTTGCGGTAAAGCCCGATGGTTTTTATGTGCTCGCGAATGGCGTCCTCGCCCAGCGCCACCATCTTTTCGGGTGTGTCGGCAATGGCAAACAGCGCTTTGGTCGCCTTGTTGACCCCCACATCGGTGGCCTGGGCGGACAGCACCACAGCGACGAGAAGCGTAAAGACATTGACGTAGTCGAGCTCGCCCTTGGGCGCTGGATCGTGAAGCGAGAAGGCCTCGAAGATCTTTTCGATCTCGGCCCTGGTCAGTGGCTTGGGCATGGTGCGGCGATATTTGATTTGATTTTTATCCGGACAATCCCCTTAGAATGGCGCCAAGGCCAAAAGGCAAGCCGAGATGACCAAGAGCCCGCTCTTTGCCGCATTGCTGACCCCGCACCGCTCGCTCTCGCCCCAGGGCATCCGCTGGGTGATCGCGTTCACCTGCGTCATGGCCTCGATTCCCGGCATCGCCTTTTACGCGATGGGCGCCTGGCCCGTTGTCGGCCTTCTGGGGCTCGATGTGCTGCTGCTCTATTGGGCGCTCACCGCCTCGCTCAGGGACACCGAGATGTTCGAGGAAATCACCCTCTGGCCCGACGCCCTCGATATTCGCCATGTCACCAAGAAGGGCCGGGAAACGGCGCTCTCGTTCAATCCCTTCTTCATCCGCCTTTCGGTCGTCCGCGATAATGAAGACCGGGTGACCGCGCTCAAGATCCTGACCCGCGAAGGCGAGACCGAGATCGGGCGTTTCCTGACGCCCGACGACAAGGCCAGCTTCGCCGAGGCCTTCGGTCATGCCTTGAGCAGGGCGAAGCGCTAGAGTGCGGTCAGAAAAAGTCGCAGACTTTTTCGGTTCGGCCGCGCGACAGATCAAGTTCTATCCATGTAAAAATCGGGTCGTGCGCTGTGCCGATGGCCGCTAGTGTGAGCCCATGAACGAGATGACAGCACTTTCACAGCTCCCCGATATGACCAGCGAGCAGACCTATCGCGCCATCGCACAGGCCATCGAATATCTCTCGATGCCCGGTCCCGAAGCGTCCGATATCGCCGGGCTGGCCCACGCGCTTTCGATGAGCGAGCGCCAATTGGTCGATATGTTCCGCCGCTGGTGCGGATTGACCCCGAAAAGTTTTGCCCAGGCCGTTGCCCTCGACCATGCGCGCAAACTTTTGCGCGACAATATGAGCGTGCTCGACACGACCTATGAACTGGGGCTGTCCGGCCCCTCCCGTCTGCACGATCTGTTCGTAACCTATGACGCGGTGCCTCCGGGCGTTTATCGCGCAAAGGGCGCGGGACTGGAGGTCACGTGGGGCTATGCGCCATCGCCCTTCGGAAATGTGTGCCTGATGGTCACCCAATATGGGGTTGCCGGTATTTCCTTTGCCGATGACGGCAAGGAACAATACGCCTTCGAGGATCTGGCCGGCCGCTGGCCCAATGCCCAATACAAGCGCGACGACAAGGCCATTGCCCCAATAGCTTCGCGCATCTTCGACCCCGGCCGCTGGGATCCCGATCAGCCCATACGGCTTGTGATGATCGGCTCCCAGTTCGAGATCAAGGTCTGGGAAACCCTGCTCAAGGTCCCCGCCGGCCGCGCCGCCACCTATGGCGAGGTGGCGCGCGCCGTGGGCCGGCCCAATGCGGCCCGCGCCATTGGCCGCGCGGTGGGGCGCAACCCGATTTCCTTTGTCGTTCCCTGTCATCGGATCGTGGGCTCGACCGGCGCGCTCACCGGCTATCACTGGGGCATCGTGCGCAAGCGCGCCATATTGGGCTGGGAAGCGGGGCTGGTTTCAGCGCAATAGCGCAATTGGAACCCATGGCCGCCCGGAATCTTTGCCCTTTGCGAGGGGCGGAGGGTTTGTTTTGGCGCGCGCGATTTTTCTGGCATTTATAGGTCTTCTGGCCCTCGTCGTGGCCGCGTTCTACGCGCATATCCTCATGCTGGTGTTCGCCGCAATCCTGGTGGCCGCCGTGCTCGACGCGCTGATCGGCCTGGTGATGCGGCTCTTGCCGGTCCTGCCGCGTGCGTTTGCAGTGGTCGTGACGCTTGTCCTTGTGGTGGTGCTTATCGCTCTTGCCGCCATTGGCGGTGGCGTGACGGTCGTAAGCCAGTTCGATGCGCTTTCGAGCGCCCTGGCCGAAGCCTGGGACATGGTGGCCGGCCAGCTCAACGACTGGGGTCTGCCGGTGGCGCAGACCTTCGAGGTAACCGATATCGTCGAAGCCATTCCCGAACCCCAGACGATCTTCGGCGGCGCCGGGGCCGTGCTCGGTACCGGGTTCGGACTGATCTCCAATCTGGTTATCGTTTTTCTGACCGGGATATTCCTCGCCATTGATCCCGGGCGATACCGCGACGGGCTTACTGTCCTGCTGCCCGTTGCGGCCCGGCCGCGAGCCCGTGAAGTTCTGGGCAAGGTCGGCGCGACGCTCCAGCATTGGCTGGTTGGGCAACTCATACTGATGGCCATTGTCGGCGGGCTGACCACAATCCTGCTCTTTGCAATGGGCCTGTCTTACGCCCTTACGCTCGGCCTGATTGCCGGACTGCTGAATTTCATTCCCTTTGTCGGGCCGATCCTTGCCTTCGTTCCCATCGGTCTGTCGATGATCGGCCAGGACTGGACGACGGCGCTGATCGTTCTGGGCGGCTATACCCTGATCCAGCAGTTCGACGCCAATGTCACCACCCCGCTGATCCAGGATCGGGTGGTCAATCTCGCCCCGGCGCTGACAATTGTCTTCCTGTTGTTCATGGGCGTGGCGCTCGGCCCGCTCGGGGTGACGCTGGGCACACCCCTGCTTGCGGCACTGCGTGTGCTGGTGCTCGAGCTCTACGTGCGCGACGTCCTGGGCGACACGCCCGAAAAGGTCGATTAAAGCTCTTCGGTCGAAACCCGGTGACCTTCGGCATCGATGCCGTAAACGATCGGCGCCCCGGTGGCGATTTCACGCTTGAGGATAGCCTCTTCGTCAAGCCCTTCGAGCTTCATGACCAGGGCCCGCAGCGAATTGCCGTGCGCCGTGACCAGAACGGTCTTTCCAGCCTTGAGCAACGGCTCGATCTCGGCTTCGTAGTATGGCAGAACCCGCGCCGCCGTGTCTTTCAGGCTCTCGCCGCCCGGCGGGGGGACGTCATAGGAGCGGCGCCAGATATGGACCTGCTCCTCGCCCCATTTTTCCCGCGCATCGTCCTTGTTGAGCCCCGACAGATCGCCGTAATCGCGCTCGTTGAGCTTGTGATTGCGGGTGATGGTGAGGTCGGTGATCCCCATTTCCTCGAGCATCAGGTCGAGCGTGCGCTGCGCCCGGGTCAGCGCCGAAGTAAAATAGGCATCGGGAACCGTCCCGCGCGCCTTGAGCGCCTGCCCGGCCTTTTTCGCTTCCTCGATCCCCAGATCAGTGAGGCCCGGGTTTTTCCAGCCGGTGAACAGGTTTTTCAAATTCCATTCGCTCTGGCCGTGGCGAACGAGGATCAGCGTGCCGGTCATAGATCAGTCCTTGTCATTGAGCGTGTTCGAAAACGGGTCATGAAAATCAAAGGCCGAGGACATCGGCCATGGAATAAAAGCCCGCCGGCTGCTCGGCGGCCCACAGCGCCGCCCTGAGTGCGCCGTCGGCAAACAGCGCCCGGTCGCGGGCCGAATGGGACAGGGTGATGGTTTCGGCCATCGAGGAAAACAGCACCGAATGCTCGCCCACGATGCCGCCACCACGCAATGTGGCAAAGCCGATCGAGCCGGGCTCGCGCGCGCCGGTATGCCCGTCGCGCACCCGAACCGAATTTTCGGCAAGATCGATCCCGCGCCCCTCGGCTGCCGCCTCACCCAGCAGCAGCGCCGTGCCCGAAGGCGCGTCCACCTTGTGGCGGTGATGCATTTCGAGAATTTCGATGTCGAACTCGATATCGAGGCTGGCCGCGGTCTTTTTGACCAGCGCGGCAAGAAGGTTCACCCCAAGGCTCATATTGCCCGATTTGACGATTCGCGCGCCCTCGGCCCCCGCCTTGGCAATCGCCGCGTCGTCTTCGGGCGAACAGCCGGTCGTGCCGATGATGTGAATCAATTTGCGCTCGGCGGCCCGGCGGGCCAGCGCCACGCTCAATTGCGGCGCCGTGAAATCGATCACCGCATCCACCTGGTCGACGATATCGAGCGGCGTATCGCCGATGGCGACCCCCAGCGGTTCGAGCCCCACAAGGCTGCCTGCGTCCTTGCCCAGAACGCTCGAATTGTCCCGCGCGACTGCCGCAGCCAGCGTCATGCCCCCATGGGCGGCCACGGCGCGGATGACCGCCTGTCCCATGCGTCCGCCCGCGCCGACAACTCCGATTCTCAATGCCATTGTGTTCCCCTCAGGCCGCCTGCATTTCGGCCAGCACCGCCTGCGCGCTCTGGCGCGGGCTGGGCGCGGCAACGATGGGGCGCGCCACCACGAGATGGGATGCGCCCGCAGCCAGCGCGTCGGCCGGCGTCATCACCCGCTTCTGGTCGCCCTTGTCGGAACCCGAGGGGCGGATGCCCGGCGTCACGACGGCCATATCGGGCCCGACGATCTGGCGCACGGCCCGCGCCTCGAAGGCCGAGGCGACAACGCCGCCCATGCCCGCTTCGCGCGCCTGCCGCGCCCGGCGCGCCACAAGGTCCTCAACGGAAATGCCATAGCCGGCATCGTCGAGATCGGCCTGATCCATAGAGGTGAGGACCGTGACGCCAAGCAGGCAGAGCGATGAACCCTCGGCCGCCTTGACCGCCGCCGCCATCGCCTTTGGATAGGCATGGAGCGTGAGCATTGTCGCCCCGGTCTCGGCAATCGCTGAGACGCCCTTGGCCACCGTGTTGTCGATATCGAGAAGCTTGAGATCGAAAAACACGCGCTTTCCCGCCTTGAGCAATTCCTTGCCCACGGTCAGTCCGTCGCCGCCATAGAAAAGCTGGTAACCGATCTTGTAGAAATCGACGATGCCGTCGAGCCGGGAAATCATGTCCTCGGCTTCACTGCGTGTCCCGACATCGAGCCCGACAATCAGGTCACCGGCCATTCCATGTCTCCCGCGTGCTTTGCTGTGTGAAGGCTCGATGCCACGAGTTGCGCGTGAGCGCAAGCGCCCGGCCTCAAATCCCGCCCCGCGAAAAATGGGTGAGCTCTTTTACCATCTGGTCGATCTTGGCGATCACCCCGGCCTCGGCCACGGTGCCATCATCGGCAAAGACGCTCGAATCCGGCCCGGTGCCGAGCAGGGTCGGCACCACCAGCGCCCCGATCTTGGAGAGCGAATCGCGCAGATGGCTCTGCGCCCATATGGTCCCGTAGCGCCCCGAGGATACCCCGCCGATCCCGAACACCGCGTGCCGGAAGGGCGAAGGCCTTTGCCGCGACAGCCAGGCGATGGTGTTGACCACCAGCGGCGGCAACCCGCCATTGTATTCAGGCGTGGCGATAAAGACGATATCGTGGGATCGGAACAGATCGGCCAGCCGTCCTGCGGCCTCGGGCACATCATCGGGCTCGAGATCCTGATTGAAGATCGGCATCTCGAAATCCCTGAGCGTGATCGAATTGACCGTAACCCCCGTCGCAGCGAGCCTGGCATCCACCGCATCCTGAAGCATCTTGTTGACAGAACCGGTGCGGATCGAGCCGCAAAGGGTTAGGGCGGTAGCCATTGGCATCTCCTTGTTGTGGGGTTCGCGCCAGTTAAGCCTTTTGGCTTTGGCCGCGGCAAGCGCTCAGAGACGAAAAAGCCCTCCACGCTGGGAGGGCTTTTGGGATTGCCCGCTGACGGGCTCAGTGAAACATGGTCTTGAGCTTGTCGAAAAACCCTTCCGAGCCTGGCGAGGTTTCGCGGTTGGAGAGGTTTTCGAACTCTTCGAGAAGTTCGCGTTGGCGCTTTGAAAGCTTTTGCGGCGTTTCCACGTCGAGCTGGACGTAGAGATCGCCCACCTGGTTTGCGCGCAACACCGGCATGCCCTTGCCCTTGAGCCGCACCCGCTGGCCGGGCTGGGTGCCTTCATTGACCTTGACCTTGGCGCGGCTGCCCTCGAGCGTGGGCACCTCGAACTCGCCGCCCAGCGCCGCGGTGATCATCGAAATGGGCACCTTGGCGTAAAGATCGGCGCCGTCGCGCTGGAACAATTGATGCGGTTTGACCGAAACGAAGATGTAGAGATCGCCGGCCGGCCCGCCGCGCAATCCCGCTTCGCCTTCTCCGCCCAGACGGATACGGGTGCCGTCTTCGATCCCCTTGGGCACGTCGACCGAGAGCGTGCGCGAGGTCTGCCTGCGGCCCTGCCCATGGCAGTCCGTGCAGGGCTGGTCCATGGTTTCCCCGCGTCCGTGGCACTGGGGACAGGTCTGCTGGATGGTAAAGAACCCCTGCGCCGCGCGCACCTTGCCGTGACCGCCGCACATGCGGCAGGTGGAAAATCCGGTGCCGGGCTTGGCGCCAGATCCGTCGCAGGTTTCGCATCCGACAAGGGACGGCACGTCGATATCGACGGTGGTGCCGGCAAAGGCGTCTTCGAGGGTGATTTCGAGATTGTAGCGCAGATCCGAGCCGCGCTGGCGGCCGTCGCGCTGGCGCTGGCGCGAGGCCCCGCCCATGAACTCCCCGAATATGTCTTCGAAGATATCGGACATCGAGGAGGAAAAATCATTGCCGAACCCGTGTCCGCCGCCGCCGCCGCCATTGAAGGCCGCGTGCCCGAACCGGTCATAGGCAGCGCGCTTTTGCGGGTCCTTGAGCGTGTCGTAGGCTTCCGAGACTTCCTTGAACTTGTGCTCGGCCTCACTGTCACCGGGATTCCGGTCCGGGTGATATTGCATGGCCAGCTTGCGATAGGCGGATTTGAGCGCCGCGGCATCGCAGGATTTTTCGACTCCGAGCACGGAATAGAAATCGGCTTTGCTCATCGTTTCAGAAAATCCCCTTGTCGTGACGGGGGCAAGTGCGGGACGGATGCAAGATCATCTCTTGTGCCAAACCAACCGTTCGAGTTGAGCGCATGGGGGTATCGACGTCGCGTCGGACCCGGTTGCGTCTTTAATTAGGTATTGCTGCGGGCTGTTACCATAGCCGACGGCCAAAAGGCCAGCGCCTCGCTGATTCACGTGAAACCGGCACCCGCAAAAGACAGTGCCGCCCGAAGGCGGCACTGGGATCGACATAAGTCGCGGCACTTATGCCGACTTCTTGTCTTCGTCGTCGTCCTTGACCTCTTCGAAGTCGGCATCGACGACGTCGTCATCGGCCTGGGCGTCGCCCGCGGCGGCGGCTTCAGCTTCTTCCTGGCTCGCCTTGTACATGGCTTCCCCGAGCTTCATCGAAGCCTGGGCCAGGGCAGCGGCCTTTTCCTTGATCGCCTCGGGGTCGTCGCCTTCGAGCGCGGTCCGCGTGTCGGCGATGGCGGTTTCGATCTCGGTCCGGATCTCGGCCGTGACCTTGTCGCCATGCTCCTTGAGCGAGGATTCGGTCGAATGCACGAGGCTTTCGGCCTGGTTTTTCGCTTCCACGACCTCGCGGCGCTTCTTGTCGGTTTCTGCGTTCGCTTCGGCGTCCTTGACCATCTGCTCGATGTCGGCGTCCGAAAGACCGCCCGAGGCCTGGATGCGGATCTGCTGCTCCTTGCCCGTGCCCTTGTCTTTCGCCGAAACATTGACGATGCCGTTGGCGTCGATATCGAAGGTCACCTCGATCTGCGGCACGCCACGCGGAGCCGAGGGGATGCCCACCAGATCGAACTGGCCGAGCATCTTGTTGTCGGCCGCCATCTCACGCTCGCCCTGGAAGACCCGGATGGTCACCGCAGACTGATTGTCTTCGGCGGTCGAGAACACCTGGCTCTTTTTGGTCGGGATCGTGGTGTTGCGATCGATCAGGCGGGTGAACACGCCACCGAGCGTTTCGATGCCCAGCGACAGCGGGGTCACATCGAGCAGCAGCACGTCTTTCACATCGCCCTGCAGCACGCCGGCCTGAATGGCTGCGCCCATGGCAACCACTTCGTCGGGGTTCACGCCCTTGTGGGGTTCCTTGCCGAAGAAGTTCTTCACCTCTTCCTGCACCTTGGGCATGCGGGTCATGCCGCCGACAAGAACGACTTCATCGATCTCGCCGGCCGAAATCCCGGCATCCTTGAGCGCTGCGCGGCACGGATCGATGGTGCGCTTGATCAGGTCTTCGACGATCGATTCGAACTTGGCGCGGGTTAGCTTGAGCTGCAGATGCTTGGGGCCCGAGGCGTCCGCCGTGATGAACGGCAGGTTCACTTCGGTCTGCGAAGCCGACGAAAGCTCGATCTTGGCCTTTTCGGCTGCTTCCTTGAGGCGCTGCAGGGCGAGCTTGTCGCCGCGCAAATCGATCCCCTGCTCCTTTTTGAACTCATCGGCGAGGTAATCGACAAGACGCATGTCGAAATCTTCACCGCCAAGGAAGGTGTCGCCATTGGTGGATTTGACTTCGAAAACCCCGTCACCGATCTCAAGGATCGAAATATCGAAAGTGCCGCCGCCAAGGTCATAGACCGCGATGGTGCCCGATTCCTTCTTGTCCAGCCCGTAGGCAAGCGCGGCAGCGGTCGGCTCGTTGATGATGCGGAGCACTTCGAGCCCGGCAATCTTGCCGGCGTCCTTGGTGGCCTGGCGCTGGCTGTCGTTGAAGTAGGCCGGAACCGTGATGACCGCCTGGGTCACCGGCTCACCGAGATAGCTCTCGGCGGTCTCCTTCATCTTGCCAAGGATCATGGCGGAGATTTCCGAGGGGGACGACGCCTTGCCGTTCGCTTCCACCCACGCATCGCCATTGTCGGCCTTGACGATCTTGTAGGGCACAAGGCCCTTGTCCTTGGTGACCATCGGATCTTCGAACCGACGTCCGATCAGGCGCTTGACGGCAAACAGCGTGCCTTCGGGATTGGTGACGGCCTGGCGTTTGGCCGGCTGGCCCACGAGGCGCTCACCATCGTTCGAGAACGCCACCATCGAGGGCGTGGTGCGCGCGCCTTCGGCGTTTTCGATCACTTTGGGGGTTTTGCCGTCCATGACGGCGACGCACGAATTGGTCGTGCCCAGGTCAATACCGATTACTTTTCCCATTCCGAAACCTCATTTCTCGAGCGAGTCCTAAAATTTGGCTCTGACCCCTCAACGCGCCCATTCACGTTGCGGCATCGCATTGATCGGTCGTGCCGGACCCCTCTGGGGATGGATTTGGCCCGGTTTCCCGGGCTTGCTGGCTATATAAGGAGGGGGGATGGGCCCTTCAAGCGCACCCCCGGTTTTGCATGAATTTTTGTCAGGCCGATTTGTCGAGCCCGTCACCGGGTTCGGCGTCGGGCTTGGGCGCGGGTTTGTTGCCGCCCTTGGCCACGCCCACCATGGCCGGGCGCAACACGCGCTCGCCAATGGCGTATCCGGTCTGGACCACCTGAACCACAGTGCCTTCGGGAACCGACGCGTCGGGCACCTCGAACATCGCCTGATGGCGATGCGGATCGAACTTTTCGCCCTCGGCGATGATCGGGGTCACCCCGTTCTTTTGCAACAGACGCTGCATTTCGCGCTCGGTCATCTCGATCCCCTCGATCAGGGATTTGAGTGTGCCATCGGCGTTTTCGCGGGCCTCGGCCGGAATGACCATAAGCGCACGCGAGAGATTGTCGGTGGCCACGAGCATGTCGCGGGCAAACCCGGCTATGGCGTAAGAGCGCGTGTCGGAGACTTCGCGTTCGGTGCGCTTGCGCAGGTTTTCCATTTCGGCGGCAGTGCGCAACACCTGGTCGCGCAGTTGCTCTTTTTCGGCCTCGAGTTGGGCGATGCGCTCTTCCGGCGTCGGCTCGGCGGAAACCGCTTCTGCGTCCTCTGCCTCGGGGCGCGGCTCGATGTCGTCGTTCGGCTCTGGCGTCGTGTTGTCGTCGCTCATCATTGCTCTTTCAACGATTGGGGAAGTTAGGATTGGCTGCCATATCGGCCAAGGGGGGATTTTTTTCAAGCCTCGTGGCAAAATGCCCGGGCATTGAGAGCCTAAATCTCGCCTTTGCGCGAAATAAGCTTTGAGACCACATGCGCCGTATAATCGACCACCGGTACGATGCGCGCATAATTGAGCCGCGTCGGCCCGATGACCCCCAGCACCCCCACCACCTTGTCATTGGCGTCCTTGTACGGCGACAAGACGACAGAGGAGCCCGAAAGCGAAAACAGTTTGTTTTCCGACCCGATGAAGATGCGCACCCCCTGGGCGGTTTCCGCATCGTTCAAAAGATCGATCAGTCCCTTTTTGGTTTCGATCTCGTCGAACAATTGCCGCACCCGGGCCAGATCCTCCGACGCCATGGTATCGTCGATCAGATTGGCACGGCCGCGCACGATAAGGGTCGGAGCTGACGTATCGGCCTCGATCATCGAGGCAAGCCCGGAATCCACGAGCCGCTGCGCGATGGCATCGAGTTCGGCGCGCTGGCTTTCCGATTGCCGGCGGATCGAGTCGCGCGCCTGCTGGAGCGTCTTGCCCACGATATGATGGGCCAGAAAGTTCGACGCCTGCGTAAGAGCGCTGGCCGTCAGTCCCGGCGGCAGGGCGATTATACGGTTTTCGACCTGTCCGTCTTCCCCCACAAGGATCGCCATGGCGCGTTCGGGATCGAGCCGGACGAACTCGACGTGCTTGAGCACCATGTCGGCCTTCGCGGCAATCACCATGCCGGCGCCATGCGAAAGCCCCGAGAGAAGCGCGCTCGCTTCATTGAGAACATCCTCGACGCGCCCCGAGCGCCCGCCACCCGAAATGTTGCGCGCGATCTGGTCGCGCTCGGCCTCGTCCATGGCCCCAACTTCGAGCATGGCGTCGACGAAGAACCGCAACCCTTCCTGGGTCGGCGCCCGGCCCGCCGATGTGTGTGGTGCGGCAATCAGGCCCAACTCTTCGAGATCGGCCATCACGTTGCGCACAGAAGCGGGGGAAAGCTGCATGTCGAGCATCCTGGAAATGGCCCGCGACCCTATGGGTTCGCCGGTCTCCAGATAGCGCTCGACAAGCCGCCGGAAGATGTCCTGCGAGCGGGCCGATAAAGCCGTTAAAAATTCCGGCGAATTTAGCGGAGTTCTGTCCATATTCACCATTCCGGAGCGTGGTCAGAAAAAGTTGCAGACTTTTTCGGTTCGGTCGCGCGACCACCTAAAAGGCGATCAGGTAAGGATTTGCTTTTAAACACTCTCAAATGCCCAGGATTAACTAAGTAGGAGAAAAGCGGTGTGCCGCCAAGAGAGGCGCGCTTGTTCATGCCGTCTTGAAGGGTTAAGAGGCTGGTAACCATATCAGCCAACAGACACCGGGAAGACAGTTTTCATGCGGCCAAGCGGACGGGCAAGCGATCAGATGCGCGATGTAACGATTGAACGGGGCATCGCGCCGCAGGCCGAAGGTTCGTGCCTCGTCTCGTTCGGGCGCACACGCGTTCTGTGCACGGCCAGCGTCGAAACTTCGCTTCCGCCCTGGCGGCGCGGCCAGGGCCTTGGCTGGGTGACCGCCGAATACGGCATGCTCCCCCGCGCCACAGGCTCGCGCACCCGCCGCGAGGCGACCGCCGGCAAGCAATCGGGCCGCACCCAGGAGATTCAACGCCTGATCGGACGATCGCTGCGCGCGGTCATCGACATGGCTGCTCTGGGCGAAAACCAGGTCATTTTGGATTGCGACGTGCTCGAAGCCGATGGCGGCACCCGGACGGCCTCGATCACCGGCGCCTTCGTTGCACTGTCCGAAGCGATTTTCTGGATGAAGGAGCGCTCACTTTTGAAGGGCGATCCGATCCGCGACCACGTGGCGGCCGTCTCCTGCGGGGTTTATCGCGGCACACCCGTGCTCGATCTCGATTATCTCGAGGACAGCGAAGCCGAAACCGACGCCAATTTCGTCCTGACCGGATCGGGCAAATTCGTCGAGATCCAGGGGACGGCCGAAGCCGAGCCCTTTTCCTCCGAGGAGCTGGCAGAGCTGATCGGGCTTGCGCAAAAAGGCATTTCCGAACTGGTCGCGCTCCAGCGCGCCGTATTGGGGGCCGCATGACGATCAGGCTCAAGCGCGGCGACCGGCTGGTTCTGGCCACCCACAACAAGGGCAAGCTGGCTGAATTTCAGGACATGCTGAAAGATTTCGGCCTCGACATCGTTTCGGCCGGCGATCTGGGCCTGCCCGAGCCCGAAGAGACCGGCACGACATTTGTCGAGAATGCGCGCCTCAAAGCCCACGCCGCCGCGAAGGCCACAGGCGAGATCGCCCTTTCCGACGATTCGGGCATTTCGGTCGACGCGCTCGACGGCCAGCCCGGGGTCTACACCGCCGACTGGGCCGGTGTGCCGCGCAATTTCACCAACGCCATGCAGAAGGTCGAAGACCTGCTCGTCGAAAAGGGCGCAACCGAGCCCCATCAACGCACGGCCCAGTTCAATGCCGTCCTCTGCCTCGCCCTGCCCGACGGGACCGACATGGTTTTTGAAGGCATCGCTCCCGGCACGCTCGTCTGGCCGCCGGTCGGAGAGTCAGGGCACGGCTATGACCCAATGTTCAAGCCCGAAGGGCACGAGAAAACCTTCGGCCAGATGACGGCCGAAGAAAAACATTCCTGGGCCCCCGGCAAGGAGGGCCTGTCCCACCGCGCCCGGGCCTTTGCCAAATTCGTAAGGGAAGTGCTTTGAGCACCAACACCGCATTTGGGATTTATGTCCATTGGCCGTTCTGCGCGGCCAAATGCCCCTATTGCGACTTCAATTCCCACGTTCACCACGGCAAGTTCGACGAAGACAGCTTCGTTAGCGCCTATATCAAAGAGATCGAGACCACTGCCCGCCGCGCTCCCGAGCGGCTGGTCGAATCGATCTTTTTCGGCGGCGGCACGCCCTCGCTCATGAAGCCGGCTTCGGTCGGGACGATTCTCGATGCCATAGCAAAGAACTGGCAGGTCGCCGACAAGGTTGAAATCACCCTCGAAGCCAACCCCACCTCGGTTGAGGCCGAACGCTTTCGCGGCTATCGCGCCGCTGGGGTCAATCGCGTGTCTTTGGGCGTACAATCGCTGCGCCCCGAGCCGCTGGCCCGCTTGGGGCGGCTGCATTCGGTCGAGGATGCGGTGGCTGCCGTTCGGCTGGCGCAATCGATCTTCGATCGCTCGAGCTTTGACATCATCTACGCCCGCCCCGACCAGACGCTGGGCCAGTGGGAAGACGAGCTCACCGAGGCGCTGGCGCTTTCGGAGGGCCATCTCTCGCTCTACCAGCTCACCATCGAATCGGGCACGCGCTATTTCGATCTTTTCAATGCCGGCAAGCTCAAGATGCCATCCGAAGATCTTTCCGCCGACATGTTCGAGATGACCCAGGAGCTGACGGCCTCCTACGGCCTGCCGGCCTATGAGATTTCCAACCACGCTCGCCCCGGGCAGGAAAGCCGGCATAATCTGATCTATTGGCGCTATGGCGAATATGCAGGCATCGGTCCGGGCGCCCATGGAAGGTTGATCATGGGCGGGGCCCGCCACGCCACCGCCGCCGAACGCATGCCGTTCAAATGGTGGGAAAAGGTCATCGAAACCGGCGACGGGCTGGTCACCGACGACACGCTGACCTGGGACGAGGAAGGCGACGAATATCTCGTCATGGGCCTGCGCCTGCGTGAGGGAATCGACCCGGCCCGCTATCAGGCCCTCGCCCGCCGCGCGCTCACCTCCACCCAGATCGATTTTCTCAAAGGGATCGGTTTCATCGAAACCCTCCCCAATGGAAGGTTGCGGGTGACCGACAAGGGCTGGCCCGTCCTCGACGCCGTGGTCGCCGATCTGGCCGCCTAGCGAAATTCCGCCGCCGGCGGAATGCCCGCATCAATGCCCGCGCCGCCGCTCGAAGCGAGCGGCAGGCCGCCCAGCCGGGCCGCGTCAATGGTGGTGGCGGAGCCCGAAACCACCTCGCGCATGACCAGCCCGTATTCCCCCCGCCCGTCGAAATGGAGCCGGAACGGCCCGTCGCGTCCGGTAAAGCCGGCCGGTGAAACCAGACCGTTGCCATAGGGCGGGGTGGCAAGGCTCAGGCTCGAGGTATTGGCCAGCAGTACTGCCGAATAGGCAAGGGTGGTCAACTGATGCGGCTCGCCGCCGAACCGCGAGCGATAGATCGGGCTCAATGTAGAAAGCCCAGTTGGATCGATTGCCGGATAAACAGCGCCGGCCAGATAGGGCTGATTGAGAATGGCTCTGTCGCCCTCCCAATCGGCCGATCCCACGATCAGAACCCGCTCCCCCGGCAGCCGGGCGGCATCGAGCAATATGCCGAAACTGGGCGCCGTGGCCCGGTCGGGAATATAGAGCGTATCGACGAAATTGGACCGCATGGCCGGGGCGAGACGTTCGACGGCGGTGCGGGCTCGCGCCTCGCTGTCGAACATTTCAATGGCCGCGACATGCATGCCCGTTTCCCCCGCCGCAAGTCGCAGTGCGTCGGCCTGCGCATTGCCGAGCGGTGTATCGGGAATGATCGCGGCAATCGTGGTGCGGCCCTGCGCCCGCGCATGGGTGAGCGCGCGCATGATCTCGGCTTCGGGCAACACGCTGAGCAGATAAACCCCGTCGGTGGCAACGCTCGCGGTGGAGGAAAACCCGATCAGCGGTGTGTCGTAGGATTTTGCGATTGCCCCGGCCAGCCCGACGGCGTCGGCGGTCAGCGGCCCCAGGATCAATTCGGCCCCCTCGGCCAGCGCCTGCTGGGTTGCGGTGCGCGCCGCTTCCGGCCCGGCCCCGGAATCCTTGACCACGAGATGAATGTGCTGGCCACCGGTCCGCAACGCCTCATCCATGGCCAGCCGCGCGCCATTGACCATGGAACGTCCGACCGACGCCGAATTGCCCGACAGCGGCAGGATCAGCGCCACCCGCACCGGCCCGCTACCAATGATTTCGCCCTGCGCGGGCGCCAGGTTCGATCCTGCCGATTGCAGCGGTTGGGCGAGCCCCGGACCCTGCGGCGTCGTTGGGCTCGACGAGCAGGCGGCAACAACCAGCAGAAGAAGAACCGGGCCCAAAAGCGCCCTTGCCCATATGTGCAAGCGTCGATCCCCTTCATTGTCATCTGCGCGCCAATCGTGTTCCTGATTCGCGCGTAAACCGGAAGCATTGCGTTCGCCTCGACAAACCCCTTCCCGATGGTAAAAGAAGGGCACCAAGCCAAGGGGCAATTGTGAGCCAGGACAAATCCTACCAGATATCGGGCCACCGCGTCCCTGTCGAAAGCCCGGCGCCCGGTCTCTATCCGGTGGCCACCCCCATCGGCAATCTGCGCGACATCACCTTGCGCGCCCTCGATATCCTGGCCGGAGCCGATCTCGTCTTGTGCGAGGACACGCGCCATTCCGCCCGGCTGTTCGATGCCTATGGCATAAAAACCCCCCGCACCGCCCTGCACGAACACAATGAACGCGCCCGCATCGAACCGATCCTCGATCAGATCAGGGATGGCAAGGCCATCGCCCTGATTTCCGATGCCGGAACCCCCCTCCTGTCCGATCCGGGGTTCCCCCTCGTTCGCGCCGCGCGCGAAGCGGGGATCGATATCTTTCCAATCCCCGGCCCCTCGGCGCTCCTTGCCGCGCTCACCGGCGCCGGCCTACCCACCGATTCCTTTGCCTTTTTCGGTTTCCTGCCTCCCAAGACCGGCCAGCGTACCAATGCGCTTGCGCCCCTGATCGGTCGCTCCGAAACGCTGGTCTTTTACGAATCCCCCCGTCGCCTCGGCGCGACCCTGTCCGACATGGCCCGGACCTTTGGCCCCGACCGTCAGGCGGTTGTGGCGCTCGAATTGACAAAGCGCTTCGAACGCTTCGAGACCGGTCCGCTCGCCGATCTCGCCAAAACCTTTGCCGAGGATACGAAGGGAGAGGCAGTGATCCTGGTTGCCGGCTCGGACGGAACGGCACCTCAGGCAGGCGGCGATTGGGAGGCGGCGCTGGCCGATGCGATGGCCCAAATGCCGCTACGCGCCGCCGTCGATCAGGTCTCGGTCCAGTTCGGTCTCAAACGCAAACAGGTTTACGATGCCGCTCTCGCGCTTAAGGCCAGAACCTGATCCGCGCCGGAGGGCCGAGCGCGCCGGCCGATCGGCGGAAAGCCTCGCGGGCTGGCTGCTGCGCTTAAAGCTCTACAGAATCATTGCCACCCGCTACAAAACCCCGGTCGGCGAAATCGATATCGTTGCCAGAAAAGGGAGCAGCATCGTTTTTGTCGAGGTCAAGCAGCGCTCGGGCAGCGCCGCCGCCCGCGATCGGGCGCTCGCTTCGGTCAACACAGCCCGCATCGTGCGCTGTGCCGAGTGGTTCCAGTCGTCCCATCCCGCCTATCGGAGCTATGATTTCCGTTTCGACGTGATAATTCTTGCACCGGGACGCTGGCCGCACCATCTGGTCAATGCCTTTACCGCCTGACGCTTTTCTTTGAGGATTGTTCCCATGTCCCTTTCCGTCGCCGTGCAGATGGACCCCATCGACGCCATCAATCCGCTTGGCGATTCCAGTTTCGCCCTGATGCTCGAAGCTCAGGCGCGCGGCCACACGCTGTCATATTATACGCCCTCCACCCTCGCCCAGCGCGGCAACACGGTGACGGCGCGCGTCCACAGGGTCAAAGTCGACGACAAGGAAAAGGGCCTCCATTTCACGCTCGAGGACTGGCAGAAAACCGATCTGACAGCGTTCGATGTGATCCTGCTCCGCCAGGACCCGCCCTTCGACATGAACTACATCACCACCACGCACATGCTGGAACTGGTGCATCCCAGGACACTGGTGGTCAATCACCCCAAAGAGGTGCGCAACGCACCCGAAAAAATCCTCGTCACCAGCTTCCCTCAGCTGATGCCCGATACGCTGATCACGCGTGACGAAACCGAAATCCGCGATTTTCGCAAAGAGTTCGGCGACATCATTTTAAAACCCCTGTTCGGCAATGGCGGCGCCGGCGTGTTCCGCATCCGCGAGGGCGACGAAAATCTCGGCTCGCTGCTGGAAATGTTCAACGCCAGCTTCCGCGAACCCTTTATGGTTCAGCGCTATCTCCCCGATGTGCGCAAGGGCGACAAGCGCATCATTCTTGTCGATGGCAAGCCCGTGGCCGGGCTCAACCGTATTCCCGCCGAAGGCGAATCGCGTTCCAACATGCATGTGGGCGGGCGGCCCGAATTGTCCGAGTTGACGGCGCGCGAGCACGAGATCTGCGAGATCATCGGCCCCGAGCTCAAAAAGCGCGACCTGATCTTTGTGGGCATCGACGTGATCGGTGGCTATCTCACCGAAATCAACGTCACCTCCCCCACCGGCATCCGCGAGGTCAAGCGCTTCGGCGGCCCCGATATCGCTGTGATGGTCTGGGACGCCATCGAAAGCCGCCGGTAGTCAAGCGCTTCGGCCCCCGTTATGGTCGCCGCTGATTCACGTGGAACAGCGGCACACTGGGGGCCGGGACGATGTCGGGCAATTTTCTCGTGGCCTTCGCCACATTTTTTGCGACGATCGGTGTTGCCGATATCGCTTTCATCTTTGCGGGCCTGACGCGCAACAACACGCCCAGGCAACGCTTCGTCTTCGCCTCGCGCGGCGTTCTGATCGCCAGCGGCATCCTGCTGTTCTTCGCCTTTGCCGGCAACGCCATCCTTGAAATCTTCGGCATCACCCTGCCCGCCCTGCGCGTGGCCGGCGGCATCCTCTTGCTTTTGATCGCCATCGACATGGTGTTCGCCCGCCATTCGGGCGCCACCGGCACCACGTCCGAGGAAGAGGCGGAAGGCATGTCGCGCACTGATATTTCGGTGTTCCCGCTCGCCATGCCGCTTCTCGCCGGGGCGGGGTCGATTTCCGCGGTGATCCTTTTGACAACTGGCGCCACCACCGATCTCGAATTCTGGATCGTGATCGCCGCTCTGGTCGCAACGCTGGTCCTGGCCTGGCTGGCGCTGCTGGTCGCCATTCCCATTCAGCGCGTTCTGGGATTGACCGGCATGTCGGTGGTGTCCCGCGTGGTGGGCATCCTGCTCACCGCGCTGGCCGTCCAGTTCGTCTTCGACGGCATCAGCGCCAGCGGCATCCTCGGCGGGGCGAGCTGAACTCGACCAGGAAGAATTATTTGAGCGGCGCACACCGCCCCTGCCCGGCCAGGCGCATATAGGTCCGTGGGTCACACCCGGTTAAAAAGAACTGGATCCAGTCGCTTTCCGAACCAAACCACGCATTGCGGTCCACTTCCGTGCGGATGCCCGGCACCGTCCCGGTCTGGGTGTACTGCCAGAAGGTGAAGGGGCGGTTGGCATAGCGCTCATGGGGCTGGGCGGCGGTCGAACGCAGCCACATCGGGTTGTCGATCTGGATGCCTTCGAGCACGTCGCGGTGGAAATTGATGTCGGTATAGATGACCGGCACCTTGCCCGTATGGGCTTCCATACCGGCCAGAAGAACCCGCACTTTCTCGAGCACTTCTTCGCGGCTCAGGTCATGCTTGCACGAAGAACCATTGTTCCATTCCAGATCGAGCACCGGCGGCAGCGCGTCGGGCTCGGCTGGAACATTGGCGGCAAACCACGCCACCTGTTCTGAGGCCGGGCGGCACCAGTAAACGAAATGATAGGCGCCGCGCGGAATGCCCGCCGCCCGCGCCTGATCCCAGTTCGTGCGGAAATTGGGGTCGAGATAGTCCCCGCCATCGGTGGCCTTGATATAGGCGAACCGCGTCCCCGCCTGCGCCACTGCGCGCCAGTCGATATTGCCCTGATGGCGCGATACGTCGATGCCATGGATGGGCAGGGAATGGGCTCGCGCCACGCCGGGATGGGGCTTGTTGTCACCCTTGGCCGGATAATAATTGGCGCCGCAGGCGGCCAGCATCCCGACGAGGGCGAGACCGGCCACAAGGGGCGGGATCGTCTTGGTCAGTTTCGGCGAGCGGAAAAAACGCGGCAACAACATGGAGCGGAGAACTCGGCAATTTGGGAAAAATCTATCTCAAATTGTCTTGGCTCATTTCTCCTTAACGCGCTCCTCACAAGCCTGGTTAACAAAACATAAAACCCCACAAGCGTGGCTCCCGGGGAACAATGTCTTTGCCGTCTCCGGCACGAATTATGCCGCCAGCGCCCGAGCCTGCGAGATCACCGCATTGGGATCGTAAGGTTTGGGAATGAAGCTGTCGGCGATGTCGGCCCGTGGTGCCGCCCGCCCCGACGTCACCAGCACGGGAATATGCGGCCAGCGCTCCTTGACGGTCCGAGCCAGGTCGAATCCGTTGAGTTCTCCAGCCAGTTCGACATCGGTAAACACCAGCCCGATCGAGCCGCGCGTTTCGAGCAGTTCGATGGCCTGTTCGGCGTCTGGAACCTCGATCACCGAAAAACCGGCATCGACCATGGCCAGGGTGATATCGAGACGAACCAGCGGTTCGTCCTCGACCACGAGGATCAGGGGGGCATCCTTTCTTTGCAACATCGTTTCTTCTCCAAAATCGCCAGTCGCCGGCGGAACGGCAAACAGGGCTTCGGCCCACCGGCCGCGCCCTCGTCCGCGTCGATCTGGTGCGTAATAATGTGGCCGGTTTCCGCGCGGTCATGCGGCGCAGGTCCGGCCGATTCGCTCATTCAATGCCCTGGGCACCCCATCCGTTCCGTGCTGCGCCCTGCACAGATCGGTGATCGGCCATGCGCTTAACAAATGTTCGCTAAACGTTCTTGTTCTGCAAACGCTTTCTTGCTAGCCTCGCGTCCGACTTCATCCATGCAAGGGGGACGGCATGGCAACGCGGATCACCACAGTGGCCTTTCTGGGCATCGAGGCCGTGCCGGTCGATGTCCAGGTGCAGATTTCACCCGGCCTGCCGCGCTTCAATATCGTGGGCCTTCCCGACAAAGCGGTGGGCGAAAGCCGCGAGCGTGTGCGCGCCGCGCTGATCGCTTCGGGCCTTGCGCTGCCCGCCAAGCACATTTCGGTCAATCTCGCGCCTGCCGACCTTCCCAAGGAGGGCAGCCATTACGATCTGCCCATCGCTTTAGGGCTGATGGCCGCCATGGGCGCCATCCCCGGCGACATGCTGGAGCGCTTCATGGTGCTGGGCGAGTTGGCGCTCGATGGGCGCGTCTCGCCAGTCACCGGCATTCTGCCTGCCGCCATTGCCGCCAATGCCCGCGATCTGGGCATCATCTGCCCCGCCGCCTGCGGCGCGGAGGCGGCCTGGGCCGGTGAAAATATCGACATCGTTGCCATCGATACGCTTTTTGCGCTGGTCAACCATCTGGCCGGGCGGCAGTTGGCGGCCCGCCCCCAGCCGGTCCGCGCCCTGCCCAATTCCACCGGCCCCGATCTTGCCGATATCCGCGGTCAGGAGGTGGCGCGCCGCGCTCTCGAAGTCGCCGCTGCCGGCGGGCACAATTTTTTGATGGTTGGTCCGCCGGGCGCGGGGAAATCCATGCTGGCCCAGCGCCTGCCTTCCATTCTGCCCCCGCTCAATCCGCGCGAATTGCTCGATGTGTCCATGATCGCCTCGATCGCCGGGGAACTGAAAGGCGGCCAGATTTCCGACCATCGCCCCTTTCGCGCGCCGCATCATTCGGCATCGATGGCCGCGTTGGTCGGGGGCGGGCTGCGCGTGCGGCCCGGCGAAGCGTCGCTCGCCCATAACGGCGTATTGTTTCTCGACGAACTCCCCGAATTCCAGCCCCAGGCCCTCGACAGCCTGCGCCAGCCGCTTGAATCGGGCGAAACGATCATCGCCCGCGCCAATGCGCGCGTCACCTACCCTTCGCGCTTCCAGCTCGTTGCCGCCATGAACCCGTGTAAATGCGGCATGGCGGGAACGCCGGGCCACACCTGCCGGCGCGGCGAAAAATGCGCGGCCGATTATCAGGGGCGGGTGTCGGGACCCTTTCTCGACCGCATCGATATCCGCATCGACGTCCCGGCCGTTAGCGCAACCGATATGATCGGTTCCAATCCGGGCGAACCCAGCGTCGTGGTGGCCCAGCGCGTGGCGGCGGCCCGCGATATCCAGCGCCGGCGCTATGCCGGGCTCGACCTCTCGGGTGTCCACACCAATTCCGCGGCTCCTTCGAGCGCCATCGAACAGATCGTCGCCCCCGATGGAGAAAGCCGTGACCTCCTGCTCAAGGCCGCCGAAACCTTTTCACTTTCGGCCCGCGCCTATCATCGGGTGCTAAAGGTCGCCCGAACCCTGGCCGATCTGGCCGGGAGCGAAACCGTCGCCCGTCCCCACATCGCCGAAGCGCTCAGTTACCGGATCAACATGGCCAATGCCTGATATGGACTACAAGATTGTCGCCCGCATACCCGATGTCGAAACCTTCGCCCGCCTGCGCGCCATATCGGGCCTTTCACCCCGCAGCCGGGACGGCATGGAGAAGGGGCTTCCCAACTCGCTTTTTGCCGTGCTCGTGCTCCATGAGGACCAGCCCGTCGGCATGGGCCGCATCATCGGCGACGGCGGCACCGCCTATCAAATCACCGATATCGCCGTCGATCCCGCCCATCAGGGCAAGGGGCTGGGCAAAACGATAATGACCGCGCTGATGGATTGGCTCGAGCGCGAGGCGCCAGAGGAGGCCTATGTGTCCCTGATCGCCGACGGCGACGCGCGCCATCTCTATGGAAAATTCGGCTTCGAGCCCGTCATGCCGGCCTCGATCGGCATGGCGCGCGTGATGGAAAAGACATCATGACCGATCCCGCCCTGCGCATGCTCGCAAAGCTCGCCCGTAACAACGCCCTCGCCAACCATCGCCTCGCCGGGGCTGTGGCTGGGCTCGATCAGTCGCAATTCGAGGCAAGGCGGGTGAGCTTTTTCCCCTCGCTCAAGGCAACGCTCAATCATATCCTCGTTATCGACTGGTTCTATATCGACGCACTTGAAGGCGGCACGCTCGGCCCGAAAGCCTGGAAAAACGAGGAACCCTTCGATACGGCCCGAGCGCTCTGCGCCGCCCAGCGCCAAAGCGATGAAAAGCTCGTCGCGCTCTGCGATGGGCTTGCGGCGGCCGATCTCGCCCGCCCCGTTGCCATCCATCGCCAGTCCCGTATCCAGACCGAGCGCTGCGATGATGTGCTCAACCACCTCTTCGCCCACCAGACCCACCATCGGGGCCAGGTCCATGCGATGCTCGCCGGAACTCCAATTGCCCCGCCCCAACTGGACGAATTCATAGTCTCCGATGACGCCAAATTCCGCACCGGGGAATTGGCTGCTCTTGGCTGGACCGAAGCCGATCTGGGGTTCTAGAGCGCGTCCAGCAAAAGTGGAAACGGTTTTGCGGTTCGGACACGCGATAAAACAAAGGCTTAGAGCCAAGGATTTGATTCAATCAAAGCCTGAACGGCTCTAGAAGCAGTGTCGGCCCTCCCACCGCCGTCATCCCGGGGGGCGACCCGGCAACTGTTCAGGTTCAACTGGCAAAGATGGGAAGGGCCCAAGCCGGGTTACGGTCTTAATGACCAGGGATCCAACGGTCCCTTCCCATCCCCAGAATAAACCCAAACCAATACACAGGGATCCAGTAACCGGCAGCGTGGCGGTTCTCTCCCAGGCACTGAGTGTACTGGGCCCCGGCTTGGGGGGGCGGGTGTCAGGGTGGTATGCGGGGAAAGACGCCGGCACCCCTTCAATGTCGCTCGGTCTAAGCCGCCAGCCCGCGATCCTTGGTCGCCATGAACACAAGCTCGGGAAAATCCTTGGCGCAGCGGTCGATTTCCCATTGGCTGGGCGCCAGAAACACCGGGTCGCCATAGCGGTCCTCGGCAATGTTCAATCGATGCAGCGCCGCGAATTTGTCGAACTGGGCCTTGTCGTTGACCTTGACCCAGCGCGCCGTCACATATTGTGCCGGCTCGATCCGGATGGGCACCGAATACTCAGCCGCCGCGCGGCTGGTCAAAACTTCGAGCTGCAGCGGACCGACAGCGCCCACATAATAGCCCGAGCCCAGCGTCGGCTTGAAAACCTGCACCACGCCCTCTTCGGCCAGATCGTTGAGCGCCTTGGCCAATTGCTTGGTTTTCGAAGCATCGGACAGATGCACGCGGCGCAGCAGTTCGGGCGCGAAATTGGGGATCCCTGTCACCGTCACATCGGGCCCCTCGGTCAGCGTGTCGCCCACCGAAAGCGTGCCGTGATTGGGAATGCCCACGACGTCCCCGGCCACCGCCTCATCGGCCAATTCGCGCTCGCGCGCGAAAAAGAACATCGGGTTGGCGACCTTCAAATCCTTGCCCGTGCGCACGTTTTTAAGCCGCATGCCGCGCTTGAGCGTCCCCGATGCCACGCGCACAAAGGCCACGCGGTCGCGGTGGTTGGGGTCCATATTCGCCTGCACCTTGAAAACGAACCCCGTGCACGCCGCCATGGACGGGTCCACCGGTTCGGGCCGTGCCGGCTGGGTGCGCGGCTCGGGCGCAAACCGGCACACAGCTTCGAGCAATTCGCGCACGCCGATCGATTTGAGCGCCGAGCCGAAATAGACCGGCGTCAACGTGCCCTCTTCGAACGCTGCCTGGTCGAAATTGGGCAGCGATCCGCTGGCCAGTTCAAGCCCCTCCATCGAGGCGGCGATCTGCTGGTTCTGCGTATCGGCAAACCGCCCCGCCAATGCCTCGATGCCCGGCGCCTCGGCCTCCGGCTTGCCCTCGGTCGAAATGAACCGCCCGTGCTCGAGATCGATAAGCCCATTGAAATCGACGCCAGCGCCCACCGGCCACATCATCGGCGCCGTGTCGAGCGCCAGGGTTTCCATGATCTCGTCGAGGATTTCCAGCGTATCGCGCGCTTCGCGGTCGATCTTGTTGACGAAGGTGATGATCGGGATGTCGCGCAGCCGGCACACCTCGAACAGTTTGCGCGTCTGCGCCTCGATGCCCTTGGCCGCGTCGATCACCATGATCGCCGAATCGACCGCCGTCAGCGTGCGATAGGTGTCTTCGGAAAAATCCGCGTGGCCCGGCGTATCCAGAAGGTTCAGCGTCAGGCCGTCATGTTCGAACGTCATCACCGATGAGGTAATCGAAATGCCGCGTTTTTGCTCGATCTCCATCCAGTCCGAGCGCGTCCGCCGCCGCTCGCCGCGCTCTTTCACCTCGCCCGCCAGATGGATGGCGCCGGAATTGAGCAGCAGTTTTTCGGTCAGCGTCGTCTTGCCCGCGTCCGGGTGCGAAATGATCGCGAAGGTACGGCGGCTCTTGTAACCGGTGGACTCAAGGCTCACGAGGGCAAATCTCCGGGGAAAGGAAGGCAATCGTCGGACCTATATGGTCCGCGCGCCTGACTATACCAAATCGTCTCCCCTAAAAAGCCCTTTGCTTTTTGCTGGACAGGGCAGCGAACGCAATTTACCAAGTAATAGCTTGTTTAAATGAGTCCCGCCATGACTGACGCTGTCTCCGGATGGTCCGCCATCATCTCCCCGCGCTATCTTGGCGCCACGATCACGCTGTGCCTCGGCGTCGCGCTCCTGGCGTTCAACGGCTTTCTGGTGTCCACCGCCCTGCCGACCGCGGTCGATGAGCTTGGCGGCGTGGCGCTGCTCTCCTGGGCAACCACTGTCTTTCTTGTGTTCGCCATCATGGGCGGCGCCGGTGCCGCGCTGCTCAAGGGGAGGCTGGGCGCCCGCATGGCGCTGATCGCCGCCGCCTCGGTGTTCCTTGTCGGCTCGCTCCTCGCCGCAATCGCCGGGTCCATGCCCGAACTGCTTGTCGGCCGCGCCCTTCAGGGGCTGGGCGAAGGCATCGTCGCGGCCATATGCTACGCCCTGATCCCGGAACTTTTCCCCTCCGCTTTGGTGCCAAAAGTGTTCGGCGCCGAATCGGTGGTCTGGGCGTTGGCCGCCTTTGGCGGTCCGGTGCTCTCGGGCACCTTGACCGAAAGCCTCTCCTGGCGCGCCGCCTTTGCCGTCAACCTGCCCATCGGCGCCATCTTCATCGGTCTCGTTCTCATGATCGTGCCGCCCGGCCTGCGGGAAAAATCCACAGGACGCCTGCCCATCATCCGCCTGCTGTTGATCGGCGCCGCCATCATGGCCGTCTCGGTCGGCGGCCTGCTCTCGTCGCCCCTTCTCACGGGCCTGTGCCTCCTGGTCGCGGGTGCAACGCTGTTCGCCGTCATTGCCCGTGATCGCACCGCTCCCACCCCGCTCTTCCCCACCAACGCCTTCCGCTTCGATGATGTGGTGGGCGCCGGGCTCTGGGTGATCCTCCTCATGCCGCTGGCCCAGGCCGGATCGGCCGTATTCCTTGTCTATGCGCTGCAAAACATCTTCGGTTTCGGCCCGACCTTGGCGGGCGTCATCGGCGCCGTCATGGCCATCACCTGGTCCAGTACTGCGATCCTTGTCGCGAACGTCCCCGAAACCACAAGACCGGCCCTGATCCGCCTTGGCCCCATCCTGCTCGTTGCCGGTCTCGTGCTGCTCGGCCTCGCTTTTGCCACCGGCCAGCTTCCGCTGGTCATCCTGGCTCAAATCCTCATCGGCGCGGCCTATGGCACTTCCTGGGCCTATACCAGCCAGACCATCATGGAAGCGGCCCGCCCCGGCGAACGCGACAGGGCCTCGGCCCTTTTGCCCACCATCCAGTCGGCGGGTTACGGCATCGGCGCGGCCATCGCCGGCCTCATCGCCAACACCGCCGGAATCGCCTCGGCCCAAACCGCCCAGCAATTGACGACCGCGCTCGTCATAACCTTTGCCCTCTGCGCCGTTCTGTCCCTGCCCGCAGCCGCCGCCGCCCGCGCGATGACCCGGTAAAAAGGGATTCACGTGAAGCAAATCGGGAATGCTTCACGTGAATCAAAAAACCGGGGATAAACATTGGCGCGTTTGCCCCCGGCCCGTTCGGATCAGTGGAACTGCGCAGTCTCGGTCGAGCCCGCCATGGCGGTGGTCGAACTCGACCCGCCGCTCACTGCGGTCGCCACAGCGTCGAAATAGCTCGTGCCCACTTCGCGCTGATGCCGCGTGGCCGTAAACCCATCCTTCTCGGCGGCGAATTCGGCTTGTTGCAGTTGGGAATAGGCGGCCATGCCCCGGTCCTTGTACCCGCGCGCCAGATTGAACGTGGTGAGCGAAAGATTGTGGAAACCGGCCAGGGTGATGAACTGGTATTTATACCCCATCGCCCCCAGCTCGCGCTGGAACGCGGCCATATCCGCCTCGCCCATATATTTTGCCCAGTTGAACGAGGGCGAGCAATTATACGCCAGCATCTGGTCGGGATAGTCTTTGCGGATCGCTTCGGCGAACCGCTTTGCGTCCTCGAGATTCGGTGTCGAGGTTTCGCACCAGATCAGATCCGCATAGGGCGCATAGGCCAGCCCGCGCGCAATCGCCGCCTCGAAGCCGCCCTTGAGACGATAAAACCCTTCTTCCGTGCGCTCGCCGGTAATGAACGGCGCATCGTATTCATCCACATCGGATGTGATGAGCTGCGCCGCCTCGGCGTCGGTGCGCGCCATGATCAGCGTGGGGACGCCCATAACGTCCGCTGCCAGCCGTGCCGCGTTCAGGGTGCGCACAAAGGTCCGGGTCGGCACCAGAACCTTGCCACCCAGATGGCCGCATTTCTTCTCGCTGGCCAACTGGTCCTCGAAATGGACCGCTGCCGCGCCCGCCTCGATCATCGCTTTCATCAATTCGAACACATTGAGTGCCCCGCCGAACCCGGCTTCCGCATCGGCGATGATGGGCACGAAATAGTCGGTGTCGGCGTCCGATTTGCCCTCAAAGCGCTCCATGGTCTGGATCTGGTCGGCCCGTTGCAGAGCCTTGTTGATGCGCCTGACCACCGAGGGCACCGAATCGACAGGATAAAGCGACTGGTCGGGATACATGTTGCCCGATGAATTGGCGTCCGCCGCCACCTGCCAGCCCGAAAGATAGATCGCCTTTAAACCCGCCTTGACCTGCTGAACCGCCTGGTTGCCGGTAAAGGTGCCCAGCGTGGGCACGAAATCCTCGCTGTGCAGCAATTCCCACAGCCGCCGCGCGCCGTTCTCGGCCAGCGTATGCCGTACGGCCAAGCTGCCCGAAAGCCGCGCCACGTCGTCGGGCGTATAGTCGCGGGCAATGGTCTTCCAGCGATCCGGCGCCCATTCGGGTGCCTCGAAAGTCTGGGGGTCGGGTGATTTGTCGAGCATGAAATACTCCTCCTCAAAAGCTGGGTTTGCGCCATCGCGGGCGCTTCGGTGCTCCCTCTCCCTTGGGGGAGAGGGCTGGGGTGAGGGGCCTTGCGGCAAACGCGAACGAAGGTGGTCAGTGTCAGCCCCGCCGCGAAAAGGTAGCGGCAACCATCTGCGTGCCGCCGAACAGCGCTTCGCCGCCGGCCATTGTGAAGCTGTGCTTGCCGGCCCGGTGAACGATGGAATAGTCCCGCTCGGCGAGACCCTGGCTCCTGAAACTCTCCATCACCTCGGCCATCGATGGTGCAATGATGGTGAGTAAATTCTCCCCCGGCCGTATCGATTGTCTGATGAGCGCTCATGGCTGGTGTCTCCTGCTGGTGAGCACATCGGCGTGCTCGATTAAGTAAAGAATTGACAAAAGACCGCAAAAAGGCAAGAAAAGACATGAAATCAGCGTGTTAAGCTGTAAAGACTTGAAAAGTCGAAATCCGAAGATTGTAAAGGCTGTAAAGATTTACAGCCGGGAGAAGGACAGATGAACCAGCTCGATCTGCAGATCGGGGGCCGCATCAAGCGCTTGCGGCGGCAGAAATCGGTCAGCCAGGCTCAACTGGCCGAAGCGCTGGAGATTTCCGCGTCCTATCTCAATCTGATCGAACACAATCGCCGCCGCATCACGGTGCCGCTCCTGTTTCGCGTCGCGGGCTATTTCGGGGTCGAACCGGGCGAACTGGCCGAAAGCGACGATGCGCGGCTCTCGGGCGACCTCATGGAAATGTTCGGCGACGATATCTTCGCCGATTCCGATCTGACCAACACCGATATCCGTGACCTGGCCACCCATCACCCCGCCGTCGGCCGCGCCGTTCTGAAGCTTTTCGACCAGTTGCGCCATCTCCAGGCGCCCAAATCGAGCGAGCCGGGCGAAACGCTCGCCACGGGCCACAACGTCGTCACCGAGGCGGTCTCCGATTTCCTGCAGGAAAACGCCAATTATTTTCCAACGCTGGAAACTGCCGCCGAACGCGTGCGCCACGATATCGACAATGCTTCGGACAGTTTCGAGGCCGGGCTCAAGGCCTATCTCTTCAATGTCTTCGGCATCGAGGCGCGGCTGGCCTCGCTCCCCCATGGCGTGGTGCGCCGGCTCGAGGACAATGGCCGCGTCCTCGCCGTCTCCGATACGCTCGAGCCCGAATCCGCCCTATTCGCCCTCGCCCAGCATCTGGCCCTGTTGATCGCCGATGGCGAAATTCGCCACCTGATCGAACAGAGCACCCTGCCCCAGCCCGACAGCGTGGGTCTGACCCGCAATGTGCTGGCGTCCTATGTCGCCGCGGCTCTGGTGATGCCCTACGAGGAGTTTTTTCGCGCCTGCCGCGACACCCGCTACGATATCGAACGGCTGGCCCGCCGCTTCCGCGCCAGTTTCGAGCAGGTCTGCCACCGCATGACCACGCTGCAGCGCCCGTCGATGAGCGGCATCCCGCTCCATCTTGTTCGCACCGATATCGCCGGCAACATCTCCAAGCGCTTTTCGCTTTCGGGCATCCATATCCCGCGCCATTCGGGCGCCTGCCCGCGCTGGAACGTCTATGCGGCCTTCCTCAATCCCGGCCAGATCAATATTCAGTTGAGCCAGATGCCCGACGGCCAGCGCTATTTCTGCATAGCCAAAGCCATCGCCAAGGGCGGCCATTCCTACAGCGCCCCGCGCCGCCACATCGCCATCGGGCTCGGCTGCCACGTCTCGCACGCCTCGGCCATGATCTATGCCGACGGCATCGACCTTTCGGCCCCGGCCGGCGCCGTGCCCATCGGGGTGGGCTGCCGCATCTGCCCGCGCCAGGAATGCGGCCAGCGCGCCCATCCCCCCGCCGACCATCGTTTTGCCACCGACGACACAAAGCGTATGGAAAATCTCTATATGCAGTAATGGCAGTCGGTCTGAACCGGTTCGCCCCCTCGGGCGTTGGCTCGACAACCGCACAGTGAAAATACGGAGTGCATCATGGAAATCCTTTATACAGCCCACGCAACGGCAAGCGGCGGCGGTCGCGAAGACGGCCATTCGAAAACCGATGATGGCAAGCTCGATGTGAAACTTTCGACACCCAAGGAAATGGGCGGCTCGGGCGGTGACGGCACCAATCCCGAACAGCTCTTTGCCACCGGCTATTCGGCCTGCTTCCTTGGTGCCATGCGCTTTGCTGCGGGTAAGGCCAAGGTCGATCTGCCCAAGGAAGCCACGGTTTCCGCCGATGTCGGCTTCGGCAAGCGCGACGATGGCGAGGGCTTTGGTCTGAAAGTCATCCTCACAGCGTCAGCGCCCGGCATCGATGCCGAAACGCTCAAGGATGTGATGGACAGGGCCCATATCGTCTGCCCCTATTCCCACGCCACGCGCGGCAATATCGAAGTCGAACTCAGACAGGCCTGATGCCGAATAGCGCCGGCGGATTCACGTGAAACCGCCGGCATCGTTTGTGCACTTACAGCGGCCGATAGACGAAATACGAAAATTCCGCCTCCCGCGCCGATCCGTTGAGGTCCTGCGCCGCCATGCCCACGAACGCCCCGGTAAAGCTGCCATGCTCGGCATCCCCGCCGCATTCGTCCGACAGGATCGAGGCGTCGAGTTCGGGCCCGATCTTCTGCCAGTCGTTGCCCCCCTGCGCATAAAGATACTGCAGTTTCGAGTTCTCCACCCGCATCTTCATGCGCACCGGCCCGGCCCCAACCGGCACGGGATCGATCCAGTAGGTCAGCGTTCCATCCGGGTGCGAGACGACCGACGAAAAGATGTTGAGTTCGCGGCCTCCGTCCGGGTTGGCGGTCAGGTGCAGATAGTGGAAATTGTAGCGTCCGTAATATCCGGTCAGCCCGGCCATTTCCCGCTCGTCGCGCGGATCGAAGTGCACTTCGGTCTCCGCCTCGAAATCGAAATGTTGCTGCCGCCGCGCCACCAGCGCCTGCTCGAACCACGAGCCGATCGATTCCCGCCCGATCAGCGTCAGCTTGCCGCCCTCGAGCCTGAAAATCCGTTCCGGCTCGGGCGTCCGCAGCCATTGAAAATCGATATGCAGATCACCGTCGAACCGATAGCGCCGCTCCGCGTCGAACCCGGCCTGGTCGTAAGTCCCCGGCACATCGACCTCTGACGCGGGCAAATTCGTGCCGCCCACCAGGTACAGCCACCCGTCCTCACGCCATTCGCATTTCTGCAGCGCCGTCTCGCGCCCGAGCACGCACCGCCGCTTCTGGGTCGTCGGCCGGCCGGTCAGATGCACGAGATAGGTCTCGCCATCGGGCGTCTCGACGATGTCGCCATGCCCGGCCCGTTGCAGCGGGTTCAGGGGATCGTCCTTGGCCGTCACCAGATACATGTCCGGATGCAACTCATAGGGCCCGTCGATCGTGCGCGACCGCGCCAGCGTTGCAGCGTGCTCATATCCCGTCCCGCCCTCGGCGGTCAAAAGGTAGTACCAGCCATCGCGCTTATAGAGATGTGGGCCCTCGACCAGTTTGAGCGGCGAGCCTTTGAAGATGTTTTTCCGCTCACCGATCAGCCTGCCGGCTACCGGGTCGAACTCCTGCAACGCAATCCCGGCAAACCGGTGATATCCCTCCCGGTGGTCCCACAGCATGTTGACGAACCATTTTTTCCCGTCATCGTCATGAAACAGCGACGGGTCGAACCCCGATGAATTGACATAGGTGGGGTCCGACCACGGCCCGGTGATCGCATCGGCCGTCACGATGTAATTATGCGCATCCTTGAAATTGCCGTCCTTGCGCTTGACGTCGGTATAGACCAGCCAGAATTTGTTCCCGTCATGGGTAAGACACGGCGCCCAGATGCCGCACGAATCGGGGTTCCCCCGCATGTCGAGCTGGCTCTTGCGCGTAAGCGGCCGGGTCAGGAGCTCCCAGTTTGCAAGGTCTTTGGAATGATGGATCTGCACCCCGGGAAACCACTCGAAGGTCGAGGTGGCGATATAATAATCCTCCCCGACCCGCAGGATCGAGGGATCGGGATTGAACCCCGGCAGAATCGGGTTTTGGCGAATGGGCATTGGGTCTCCTCCCAAAATTCGGAGAAAGGCCCCCTCACCGCCCTGCCGGGCACCCTCCTCCCAAAGGAGAGGGCCGGGGTGAGGGGGCCTTCCTTCCTTAGTTCCTAAACGAACCTGTTGATCAGGTTCTCCAGATATTCCTGCCGCCCCGATTTGGGCTGCGGATTGATCCCCTCGGCTTCAACGCGCGCCGCGATATCGGAAAGGCTTCGCTCGCCTTTGAGCATTGCCTGCGCCTCGGCGCTGTTCCAGCCGGCGTACCGCTCAGTGAGGAACGCGTCGTAGGTTCCGTCCTCGATGATCGCCGCCGCCGCTTTCAGCCCGCGTGCGCAGGTATCCATCCCCCCGATATGCCCATGCAGCAAATCCTCGGGGTCGATCGACTGCCGGCGCAGTTTCGCATCGAAATTGGTGCCCCCGGTGGTAAATCCGCCGGATTTGAGAATGTGGTAATAGGCCAGCGCCACTTCGGGAACGTTGTTGGGAAACTGGTCGGTGTCCCACCCCGATTGCATGTCGTTGCGGTTCATGTCGATCGACCCGAAAATCCCGTGCGCCGCCGCCATGGCCACTTCATGCTCGAAGGTGTGCCCGGCCAGGATGGCGTGCCCCACCTCGATATTGACCTTCACCTCATCTTCCAGCCCGTATTTCTTCAAGAATCCATAGACGGTGGAAACGTCGTAATCATACTGGTGCTTGGTCGGCTCCTGTGGCTTGGGCTCGATCAAAATGGCGCCGGTAAACCCGATCTTGTGCTTGTAATCGACCACCATCGAGAGCATGCGCGCCATCTGGTCCATTTCCTGGCCCAGATTGGTGTTCAATAGGGTTTCATACCCCTCGCGCCCGCCCCACAGCACATAGTTCTCGCCGCCCAGCCGCTGGGTCACGTCCATATTGGCCTTGATGGTCGCGGCGGCATAGGCGAACACGTCCGGGTCGGGATTGGTCGCCGCGCCGCCCATGAACCGGCGGTTGGAAAACAAATTCGCCGTGCCCCAGAGCAGTTTCACGCCCGTTTCGGCGATCTTGTTCTCAAAAATGTCGGCCAGCGCCTCGAGCCGCTTCCTGCTCTCGGCAAAGCTCTCGCCTTCGGGCCGCACATCGGCGTCGTGAAAGCAGAAATAGGGCGCCCCCAAGAGCGTAAACAATTCGAACGCCACATCGGCCTTCAGTTTCGCGGCGTCCATGCCGCCATCGAACCACGGCCGCTCGAAGGTCCGCCCGCCAAACGGATCGCCACCTTCCCAGGCAAACGAATGCCAATAGGCAATGGCAAAGCGCAAATGCTCTTCCATCCGCTTACCCATAACGATTTCGTCCGGGTTATAGTGATGGAAGGCCAGCGGATTGTCGCTGTTTGGGCCTTCATACCGAACCTTGCTCAGGCCTTTGAAAAAATCGCTCATAATGCTCGGGCCTCCTCGATACCCGCATAAAGCGCGCGAAACCGCGCATATTGGTCGTCATAGGCCGATTTGAGATCGGCCCTCGGATCGATGGTTTTTTCGATTTTGGGTTTGGTGCACACGGTTTTGGGGTCGGCACCCGTCGCCGCGATCAGTCCCAGCCGCGCCGCGCCGAACGCTCCGCCGAAATCTCCGTCCTCGGGCACGGCAATCGCCATGCCCAAATTGGTGGCGATCATTTCGAGCCACAGGTCCGATTTCGAGCCCCCGCCCACGGCGATCAGGGTGTCGATCTGCGTTCCCGCGTCGGTCAGCACCCGCTGGCAGTCGCGCACCGCAAACGCCACGCCCTCCATCACCGCCTGCCCCATGGTCCGGGAATCGGAGAGATGAGATAGCCCTACGAAGGACCCTCGCGCAGCGGCATTGTTGTGCGGCGTGCGCTCGCCCGAAAGATAGGGCAGGAAGATCTCCTCGCCCGGGCCGGAAAAGTTCCCGGCAACACCGGCCGTCACCCCTGCCGCGTCCTGGCCCACCAGTTTTGAAAACCAGTTCAGACTATCGGTCGCCGAAAGGAAAACCCCCATCTGATGCCAGGTCTTGGGGATCGCGTGGCAAAACGCATGCACCGCCCCCTCGGTATTGGGCCGGAACTTGTCGTTGGAAACAAACAGCACCCCCGAAGTGCCCAGCGAGACGAACCCGGTTCCCGGCTCCACAGCGCCGATGCCGCAGGCCGAAGCGGCATTGTCGCCCCCGCCCCCGGCCACCACCGGCGTTTGCGCAATGCCCCAGCGCGCGCAAAGCTCGGGGGAAAGATGTCCCGACGGTTCGCTGCCCTCGACCAGCGCCGGCATGTGCTCGGTCGTCAGCCCCGTCACAGCCAGCAGATCGTCCGACCAGCCGCGATATTCCACGTCCAGCCACAGCGTTCCCGCCGCATCCGACATGTCCGAAACGTAAGTCCCGGTCAAAAGAAACCGCACATAATCCTTGGGCAGCAGCACCTTGGCGATTTTCGCGTAATTGTCCGGCTCGTGCTTTTTGACCCACAGGATTTTCGGCGCGGTAAAGCCCGGCATGGCAATGTTGCCGGCAATCTGCCGCAGCGCCGGCAATGCCTCTTCCATTTCGGCGCACTCGGCGGCCGAACGCACGTCGTTCCACAATATCGCCGGGCGGATCACCTTGTTGTCCTTGTCGAGCAGCGTCGCCCCATGCATCTGCCCGGACAGCCCGATTCCCCTTATCGCGCTGACCAGATCGGGATGGCGGTCTTTGAGCGCATCGACGGCCTTGAGCACCGCGTCCCACCAATGGGCCGGATCCTGCTCGGAAAATCCGGGCCGGGGCCGCGAAACGCTCAAGGGCGCACTGGCCTCGCCCAGCGCCCTGCCCTCACCATCGATCAGCACCGCCTTGACGCCGGACGTCCCGATATCGAGTCCGAGATAGGTCATTGCGTTACCCTCTCCATGAAAAATGAGGTGCGTACCTCAATTCCAGTCATCAAAAATCTCCTCCGTCTGGGCTGCCTTTTCGGCGCTCCTCAAAAAATGTGGTATCTGGAAAATCTAGCGCAGGTTGTCCCGCATCAGAACCCTGATTTCCAATTGTGTCTGCGGTGGGGCGGCATCCGCCCCCACCACCAGCCGCCGCGCCGTGGCGCAGACGGCGCGGATTTCGTCTTCCGGGCTTTGGTCCAGAATAACGTCGATGGCGCCGGATTCCAGCCCGGCCCGCGTCGGGCCGGTCAATTCGTGTCCGATCACCCGCACTTTTTCTGCAAGCCCGCACTCGTTGAGCGCCATCAAAAGCCCTGCATTGCCCGCCCCGGCATTGTAGATCCCGGCCAGATCGGGATGGGCCCCAATCAGCGCCAGGCTCTTTTCGTAGGTCGCGGTAAATTCGTCCTGTCCCTCGATGGGGCCTACCAGTTCCAGGCCGGGAAATTGGCTCGTTGTGATCTCGGAAAATCCCCTGATCCGTTCCGAATGGTCGATCAGTTCCAGCGACCCGGCCACCAGCCCGATCGTTCCCCCCTGCGGCGCAAACCGCCCCATCAGCGATCCCGCGATCCGTCCCGCCGCCCGGTTGTCGATTCCCACGAAATCGTGCCGCGCCGAACCGGGCAGGTCCGAGACCAGCGTGATCAGTTTGATCCCCCGCCCCACGGCCCGCGCCACGGCGGCGTGGATTTCGGGCTTGTCGATGGCCACGATCACCGCGCAATCGGTACTCACGGGCTCAATGGCATCGAGCGCTTCGACAAGCGCCCGCGTGTCCATGGCCTTGATCCGCAAAAGCTCGAGCCGCAGCCGCTCGGCCCGCATCTGCGCGCCAACACTTTCCACGGCATCGGCCAGCTTGCCGAAAAACTGGTTGGTGCCTTCCGGTACGATGATTTTGAGAACGATGTCGCGGGCCCGCGCCAGCATCGAGGCGGTCAAATCGCGCCGAAACCCGATCTCGGCAATCGCCGCCTCCACCTTCTCGATCGTCCCCTTGCGCACGCCCGGCCGGCCGTTGAGCACACGGTCCACCGTCGCCAGCGACACCCCCGCCGCCCGCGCCAGATCATGCACCGTCACGCGCCCATTGTTTTCCAAACCCGCTCCCTCCTCATTTTTGAGGTACGTAAGTCATTGCCCGTTTTAGATGGCGCGGTCAAGGGGTGGAAACGAAGCTGAACGCTGGCATAAAAAAAGAGAAGGCCCCCTCACCCGTCTGGCTGCGCCATCCGACCTCCCCCCCAAGGGAGAGGTAAGAAAGCCGCCGGCACCGGGCTACACCTCTCCCTTTGGGGGAGAGGTCGGCGCGAAGCGGAGGGCCTTTTCCCGTCCTTCCCCATCAAGGGGAGGGTGCTTCCCGGGAGTGTGGGTCGGTGCCGTGCCAATTCCACAGCAGCATACCTCCCCCTTGACGGGGGAGGATGGGGAGTGGGGGCCACAAGCGCCGAGCCGATGGCAACAACGCCAGCTTGTCCGGCCGACACAATTCCCTTCCCCGCCCGTTTCGCGTAAGAAGTCCCAAGCTCCCCGCTCCCCCAAGGCCCATGACCGACACCGCACTCAGATTGGACATTTCGCGTCCCGCCCCGCTCGCCCGCTTGGGCCAGTTTGCCGTGCGCCTTGCCCGAACCGATGCCGAGCGTTTCGCCGCCTACCGCCTGCGTTACGAGGTGTTCCATCGCGAGCGCGGCGTGAACGCCCCGTGGATGGATCACGCCAACCACATCGAGGCCGACGCCTTCGATCCCCATTGCGACCATATCATCGTCATCGATACCGCCGCGCGCGCCCTGGGCGAAACCCCGCCCATAGTCGGCACCTATCGCGTCATGGCCGGCCCCGCGCCCGCTCTTGGCTGGTACGCCGATGGTGAATTTGCCCTCGCGCCGCTCTTTGCCCGCCACCCAGGTCAGCGCTTTTGCGAGGTCGGTCGCTCCTGCGTTGCCCCGGCCTATCGTTCCATGCGGACCATCGAGGCGCTGTGGTGCGGGCTCTGGGCCTATGCCTGCCAAAACGGTATCGACGCCTATTTCGGCGCCGCCAGTTTCCCCGGCACCGATCCGCACACCCACGCTCACGCCCTGTCCCATCTTTTTCACACCGCCCGCGCATCGGCTGACTGGCAAATTGCCGCCCGCGCCGGCCACGCTGTCTCCATGGACATGCTGGCCCCCGAAATGACCGATCGCCACGCCGCCCTGCGGGCCATGCCGCCCCTGGTGCGCGGCTATCTGCGGGTCAATGCGGTATTTTCCAGCCACGCCTTCGTGGACGAAAAGTTCGGCACCACCGACGTCTTCGTTCTCGCCCGTTTTGCCGCCGCCCCCATGGCCTATCGCAGACGCGTCGAGCGGGTCACCGGCCTGACCCATCCCAACCTGTGATCTGCGGTTGGAATCGCCAAAATTTTGGCTTAGCGTGCGCCACCGTTTAAGAGCCATATCCCCGGAATTTTAGACCGCTTCATGACGCGAACCGAGCCACAGGCCGATTATGCTGCGCCCCCCGCCACGGGCATGACACCCATGATGGCCCAGTTCTTCGAGATCAAGGGCGTCAATCCGGGCTATCTGCTGTTTTATCGCATGGGCGATTTCTACGAGCTGTTCTTCGACGACGCCGAAATCGCCTCCGCCGCGCTCGGCATCACATTGACCAAACGCGGCAAGCATCTGGGCGAGGATATCCCCATGTGCGGCGTGCCCATCCACGCGGCCCAGGATTATCTCAAGAAACTCATTTCTCTGGGCCACAAGGTCGCCGTCTGCGAACAGGTCGAAGACCCCGCCGAAGCCAAAAAACGCGGGTCGAAATCGGTCGTCAAGCGCGACGTCGTCCGGCTTGTCACCCCCGGCACCCTGACCGAGGACGATCTGCTCCCCGCCCGCGGCAACAATTTCCTTTTGTCGCTCGCCCGGCTCGGCTCGGACGGTGAGGGCTACGCGATGGCCTGGTCCGACATTTCCACCGGCGAACTGCTCGTCGCCGATCTGGACAAGGAGTCTCTTGCCGATGAAATCGCCCGCATCGATCCGGCCGAACTGATCCTGTCCGATCGCCTCGCCGATCAATTGGCCGAACAGCGCGCCCTCTCGTCCGACCGACTGGCCGGCGCCACCCGCCGCCCGCACGAAAGTTTCGAATCCGAGGCCGCCTCCCGCCTCTTGCGCGAAACCTTCGACAATGGCGTCGACCCCACAGCCTTTTCGCGCACCGCCCGCGCCGCGCTCGGCGCGCTCATCACCTATGTGGCCGAAACGCAAAAAGGGGCCGGCATCCCCCTGCGCCAGCCGCGCCTCGAAGCGCCCACCGATCACATGCAGATCGATGCGGCCACCCGCTCGTCCCTCGAACTGCTCGTAACCCAACGCGGCGATGTGCGCGGCGCCTTGCGGGCAAGCGTCGATATGACGGTGACCGGCGCCGGCGCCCGCCTCTTTGCCGCCCGTCTCGCCGCCCCGCTCAACGATCCGGCCCGCATCAACGCCCGTCTCGACGCCATCGATACGCTGATCGAAAGTTCGATGGAAACCGACGCCATCCGCAAGGGCCTGCGCGCCGCCCCCGACATCGCCCGCGCCTTGACCCGGTTGACCCTCGAACGCGGCGGCCCGCGCGATCTGGGCGCCATCGGCCGCGGCATCACCCAGGCCCGCGCGCTGGGCCATCTTCTTTCCGGGCTTTCCGATCCGGGCGACGAGCTTGCCGCCATCGCCAGAACCCTTGGCCGGGCCCCCGAAATCCTGGCCGACGAATTTGCAAAAGCTCTCGTCGACGAACCCCCGCTTTTCGCCCGCGACGGCGGCTTTGTCGCTTCGGGCTATGATGGCGAACTCGACACCCAGCGCCGCCTCGGGTCCGAAAGCCGCAAGGTGGTCGCCGAACTCCAGGCCGCGCTCGTCGAAAAAACCGGCGTCCGGGCGCTCAAGATCAAGCACAATAATGTCCTTGGCTTTTTCGTCGAAGTCCCCGCCTCCCATGGGTCGCGCCTGCTCGAAGACAGCGTCTTCATCCACCGCCAGACCCTCGCCAACGCCATGCGGTTCACAACCACCGATCTGGCCGAGCTCGAAGGCAAGATCGCCCGCGCGCAGGAAATCGCCGTCGAAATCGAGCTGTCGATCTTTGCCCGCCTGCGCGAGGCCGCCCTTGCCCAAAGCCGCGATCTTATGGCCGCCGCCGACGCCATGGCCGAACTCGATGTCGCGGCAGCGCTGGCCAATCTCGCCGCCCAGCGCAATTGGTGCCGCCCGCTTGTCGATCAATCCCTCGCCTTTCAAATCGAAGGCGGCCGCCACCCGGTTGTCGAAAAGACCCTCGAGGCCGAGGGCCAGACCTTCGTCGCCAACGACGCCGATCTTTCCGCCCCCGAGCCCGACGAAGGCGGCCAGCTCTGGCTGGTCACCGGCCCCAATATGGGCGGTAAATCGACCTTCCTGCGCCAGAACGCCTTGATCGCCATTCTCGCGCAGATGGGCTCATATGTTCCTGCCACCTCCGCCCATATCGGCGTGGTCGATCGCGTCTTCTCTCGCGTCGGCGCCTCCGACGACATCGCCCAGGGCCGCTCGACCTTCATGGTCGAAATGGTCGAAACCGCCGCCATTTTAAACCGCGCCACGCGCCGGTCGCTCGTCATTCTCGACGAAATCGGCCGCGGCACCGCAACTTTCGACGGGCTCTCCATCGCCTGGGCCTGCGTCGAGACCCTGCATGAAACCACAGGCTGCCGCGCCATTTTCGCTACGCACTACCACGAGCTCACAGCGCTTTCAGCGACGCTCTCGCGTGTGTCCAACCACACAATGAGCGTCAAGGAATACAAGGGCGACGTTGTGTTCCTCCACGAGGTGACCCAGGGCGCCGCCGACCGTTCCTACGGCATCCAGGTGGCAAAGCTGGCGGGCCTGCCCGCCCCGGTCATCACCCGCGCCCGCCAGGTGCTCGACCTGCTCGAAGCGCGCGGCCAGTCCAATCCCGGCTCGGCCCTTGCGGATTTGCCGCTCTTTGCCCATATGCCGGCCCCTGAGGACAAAACCGTGCCTCAACCTGGTGCTAACCCGGTTACCGATATGATAGAGACCGTGCGCCCCGACGATCTCTCCCCCCGGGCCGCGCTCGAATGGATTTATGAACTCAAAAAGGCTGCCTATGCCGACGGCGACCATTGAACCGATTGCGCGCAAAAAGGCCGGACTTCCCAGCGCCGAAGCGCTGATCGATGCCGTGCGCGCCGAAATCGGCGATGCCGCGCCCGACAGCCAGATCGCCCGCGCCGCGCTGCTCAAGGCCCTGCGCCAGGGATTGAAGGACGCCCGCATCACGGCCGAAGCCGAACTGGTTGCCAACCGGCGCGGCACGCGCTGCGCCCAGATGCTCGCCGCCGCCGAGGACGAGTTGATCCGCGCCGCTCACCTTTGGGCCACCCGTTACGTCTATCCGCGCGAAAACCCCTCGGGCGCCGAATCCCTCGCCATAGCGGCGGTTGGCGGCTATGGCCGCGGCACGCTGGCGCCGGGCTCCGATATCGATCTGTTGTTCATCCTGCCTTATAAGCAGACCCCCTGGGGCGAAAGCGTTACCGAATACGTGCTCTATATGCTCTGGGATCTGGGCCAGAAGGTCGGCCACGCCGTCCGCTCGGTCGATGATTCCATCCGCATGGCGCGGTCCGACATGACCGTGCGCACAGCAACGCTCGAAAGCCGGTTTCTGGTTGGTGATGACAATCTGTTCACCCAGATGCGCGAGCGCTTCGAAACCGAGATCGTCGAAAAGACCGGCCCCGAATTCATCGCCGCCAAGATGGCCGAGCGCGACGCCCGCCACGATGCCCAGGGCAACACCCGCTACGTGGTCGAACCCAACGTCAAGGACGGCAAGGGCGGGCTGCGCGATCTCAATACGCTCTATTGGATCGGCAAATATTTCTACCGCGTCCAGACCTATCCCGAACTGATCGACAAGGGCGTGTTCTCGAAAACCGAATACCGGACGCTCCAGCGCGCCGAGGATTTCCTGTGGGCCGTGCGCTGCAATCTGCACTTCCTCGTCGGCCGCGCCGATGATCGGCTGACCTTCGAGATCCAGCAGGAAATGGCCGAGCGCATGGGCTATCACGACCGCGCCGGCATGCTGGGGGTCGAGCGCTTCATGAAGCGCTATTTCCTCGTCGCCAAGGATGTGGGCGACTTGACCCGCATCTTCTGCACCTCGCTCGAATTCGCCCACGCCAAAAAGGTCGATGCCTTCGGCCGCGTGTTCGGCAATTTCCGCAAGGCACGCCGTCAGATCCGGGGCGAGCCCGATTTCGTCCTCGAACATGGCCGCATCACCGTGGCCGACGACGAGGTGTTCGAAAAGGACCCGGTCAATATCATCAAGATTTTCTGGGTGGCCGGCCGCGAAGGCGTGATGTTCCACCCCGACGCGCTCAAGCTCCTCACGCGTTCCATGCGTCTGATCGATGCCAGGCTGCGGGCCGACGAGCGGGTCAACGCCTATTTCCTCGAAATCCTCACCAGCCCCAAATCGGTCGAGCGCATCCTGCGCCGCATGAACGAGTCCGGCGTTCTGGGCAAGTTCGTGCCGGAATTCGGCAAGATCGTCGCGCTGATGCAGTTCAACATGTATCACCACTATACGGTGGACGAGCATCTGATCCGCGCCGTCGGCGTCATGGCCGACATCGCCAATGGCGGGCTGAAAAACGAACTGCCCCTGACCCACGAGCTGTTGCCCCATCTTTCCGACACCCGTCTGCTTTATGTGGCCCTGTTCCTGCACGATATCGCCAAGGGCCGCCCCGAGGATCATTCCGAGGCCGGCGAGGCCATCGCCCGCAAATTCTGTCCGCGTCTGGGCCTTTCGGCCGCCGAAACCGATACCGTCGCCTGGCTGGTGCGCTATCATTTGCTCATGAGCGAAATTTCCCAGTCCCGCGACATCCAGGACCCCGATACGGCGCGCAATTTCGCCCAGATCGTGCAAAGCCCCCAGCGTCTTGCGCTCTTGATGATCCTCACCGCCTGCGATATCCGCGCCGTGGGTCCGGGCACATGGACGGGCTGGAAGGGCTCGCTCCTGCGCGCCCTTTATTACGCCACCGAACCGCTGCTCTCGGGCGGCCATTCCCAGGTCTCCCAGCGCGACAGGATCATCGAGGCCCAGGACGCTTTGCGCTTGGGGCTCACCGACTGGACGCCAAAACGGCTCGATGCCTATATCGAGCGCCACTTCCCCAATTACTGGCTGCGCGCCGAACCCGAACTGCAACTGGCCCACGCACGGATGATCGACGCGGCGGAAGCCAAAAATTCGAGCTTTGCCGGATCGACCTCGATCAAGGCCTTCGAGGGCATCACCGAAGTCACCTTCTACACCCCCGATCACCCGCGCCTGCTCTCGCTGATCGCCGGGGCCTGCACCACCGCCGATGCCTCGATCATCGGCGCGCAGATCTTCAACACAAAGGATGGCTACGCGCTCGATACCTTCCGCCTGCGCCGCGCCTTCACCTCCGACGAGGATGAAAAGATCAGGGCCTCGCGCATCACCGATATGGTCAAGGCGTTGCTCGAGGGCCGCAAATACCTCCCCGCCGATCTCGGCGTCGATTCGCGCTACAATCGGCGGCTGAAGCCCTTTTCGGTCCCTACCGAGATCTTCATCTCCAACGCGCTTTCGGACAAATTCACGGTTATCGAGATTTCCGGCCTCGATCGCACGGGCCTGCTCTATCATCTGACCCGTGCGCTCTCCGATCTCAATCTCACCATCGGCTCGGCCCATATCGGCACCTATGGCGAAAAGGCCGTGGACGTTTTCTACGTCACCGACCTGACCGGCGGAAAAATCACCTCGAAAGTCCGCCAGAAACGCATCCACGAAGCCCTCGAAGCGGTCTTCGCCCCCGCCCGCCGCGAAAAGGCCTCAGCGTGAGCACTCTTGCCTGCGTTGGCAGGGGGTTTGCCGCTGTTTCCACCTCTCCCTTGGGGGGAGAGGTCGCCGCAAAGCGGCGGGGGAGGGGGGCTTGCCACCGGCTCAAATGTCCCCAACCCCGCCCATGACCCTCTTTCGCAACACCATGAGCGTCGGCGGGCTTACCCTCCTCTCGCGCATTTTCGGCTTTATCCGCGACGCGCTGATCGCCGCCGTGCTCGGCATCGGCCCGGCCGCCGATGCCTTCCAGGCCGCCTTCCGCCTGCCCAATCTGTTCCGGCGCCTGTTTGCCGAAGGGGCGTTCAACACCGCCTTCGTGCCCATGTTTTCCGGCGCGCTGGAAACCGAAGGGGCGGACGGGGCCAAAAAGCTGGCCGGCCGCATCATGAGCTGGCTGGTCGCCGCCATTCTGATCGTCACCATCCTCGCCGAGATTTTCATGGAACCGGTGATGATGGTGTTCGTCCCCGGCTTTGTGGGCGATCCGGAAAAATTCGAGCTCACGGTTTTCCTCTCGCGCATAATGTTCCCCTATCTCGCCTGCATGTCGCTCATGGCGGCCTATGGCGCGATATTGAACTCGCTGGGAAAATTCTTTGCCGCCGCCTTCGCCCCGGTGCTTTTGAACCTGGTCAACATCGCCGTTCTGGTGCCCCTCGCCATCTGGACGCTGGAAAACCCCGCCGATGTCGCCTTCTGGCTCGGGGTCGCCGCCATGGCCGGCGGCATCGCGCAACTGGCCCTGGTGTTCTTCACCATCCGCCGCGCCGGGTTCCTGCCCGCCATCGGCATGCCGCGCTATACCGACGAGGTGCGCCGCTTCTGGCTGCTGGCTCTCCCGGCCATCGCGGCGGGCGGCATCATCCAGATCAATGTCTTCGTGGGCACGGTCATCGCCTCCCAGGCCGATGCCGCCATCGCGATTATCGCCAACGCCGACAGGCTCTATCAGCTTCCCCTGGGCATTATCGGCATCGCCATCGGCACTGTGCTCCTGCCCGAACTCTCCCGCCATCTGTCCTCGGGCCGCGATATCGAAGCCCGAGCGTCCCAGAGCCAGGCACTCCAGCTCTCCATGGTGCTGACCCTGCCCGCCGCCGTTGCGCTCTTTACGCTGGCCCAGCCCATCGTGCGGGTCCTGTTCGAGCGCGGCGCATTCGATGCGGCGGCGACAGTGGCGGTATCCCACACCCTTATGGGTTTCTCGCTCGGCCTGCCGGCCTTCGTGCTGGTGCGCGTCCTCCAGCCCGGGTTCTTTTCGCGCAAGGACACAAAGACCCCGACCCTCATTGCCGGGGTGTCGCTCATCGTCAATATCGGCGTGTCGCTCACCCTGTTCCCCCACCTCGAACACATCGGCATCGCGCTCGCCACCTCGACCTCCGCCTGGGTCAATGTCGGCCTATTGGTCCTGTTTCTGGCGCGGCGCGGCCATTTCCGGCTCGAGGGTCGCGAAGCCATGACCCTTGCCGGTACGCTCGGCGTTGCCATAACCATGGGGCTGGCGCTGTGGGCTCTGGCGCTGCTGGCCGGTTCGGTCTTCGCGCCGGGCTTTTTCTTCCCGCTTCAGGCGCTCGCCCTGCTCGCCATCTGCGCTCTGGGCGCCGGGCTTTACTTCGCGCTGCTCCATGTCAGCGGTGTCCAGCCGCTCGGCGCGGTCCTCGCGCGCTTGCGGCGGCGGCGCTGAGGCTCTAAACCCTTGTGCTGCCCCTTTCCGGGCATGTTTCGTCAAACATTAAGGGACCTTAAGTCCAATGCCTTTCACCGATCGCGTCTTTTCCGGCATCAAGCCCTCGGGCGATCTGCATCTCGGCAACTATCTCGGCGCCATCCGCCGCTTCGTGCCGCTGCAGAACGATTTCGAGTGCATCTATTGCGTCGTCGACATGCATGCGATCACCGTCTGGCAGGATCCCGCCGACCTCAAGCGCTGGACCTATGAAATTGCCGCCGCCTATATCGCGGCCGGTGTCGATCCGACCGCCCACATCATCTTCAACCAGTCCCAGGTTGCCGAACACGCCGAACTGGCCTGGATCTTCAATTGCGTGGCGCGCATGGGCTGGATGAGCCGCATGACCCAGTTCAAGGACAAGGCGGGCAAAAATTCCGAAAACGTCTCGCTGGGCCTGTTCGCCTATCCTTCGCTGATGGCCGCGGACATCCTGCTCTATAAGGCCACTCACGTGCCCGTGGGCGACGACCAGAAACAGCATCTCGAATTGTCCCGCGACATCGCCGCCAAGTTCAACCACGACTTCGCCCCCTCGATTGCCGCCAATGGGTTCGAAGAGGCGTATTTCCCGCTGCCCGAGCCGGTCATCACCGGCCCGGCCACCCGCGTCATGAGCCTGCGCGACGGCACCAAAAAGATGAGCAAGTCCGAATCCGGTTCGGACATGGCCACCATCTATCTGATGGACGACGCCGAAACGATCGCCAGAAAGATCAAGAAGGCCAAGTCCGACGCCGACGCCTTGCCCAGCGAGGAAAAGGGTCTGGAAAACCGCCCCGAAGCGGCCAATCTTGTCGGCATCTACGCGGCGCTTTCCGACAAATCGGTGGCCGAGGTTCTCGCCGAATATGGCGGCCAGGGGTTCGGCGCATTCAAGCCCGCCCTTGCCGATCTTGCCGTTTCGGTCCTTGCCACCCAGGCCGATGAAATGCGCCGGCTGGTCGCCGACCCGGCCCAGATCGAAACCATCCTGCGTTCGGGCGCCGACAGGGCCCGCGAGATCGCCGCGAAAACCATGCTCGAAGTCCGCGACATCGTGGGCTTTATTCGCTGACCACAATTGGACTGCATGCTGCCACTTGCGCGCCCCTCGCGCGCTGTGGCAGCATCGCCCTCCGTAAATCAGCTCCGGACAAAAGCGCTTGCCCGACACCCAGGACCGTTACGACGACGAATACAAACGCAAGTTTCTGGTCGTCGTGGACGAAAGCCCCGAATGCGCCAAGGCGGTCACCTTTGCCGCCCTGCGCGTACGCCGTACCGGCGGAACCGTGGTCTTGCTCTCGATCATCGAGCCCGACAATTTCCAGCACTGGCTGGGCGTCGAGGAAGTGATGCGGGCCGAGGCCTACGAAAATCTTGAAGCCCTTCAGGCCCGTCACGCCGCCAACATCGCCGCCTTCGGCTCGATCGCCGTCGAGCGGGTGATTCGCGAGGGCAAGAAGACCGACGCCGTCGAGGCCCAGATCGCCGAAGACCCCGCCGTCGCCATTCTGGTGCTCGCCGCCGCCGATTCCTCGGAAGGCCCCGGCCCCCTCGTCGCCTCCATCGCGGCGCGCGGCGCCAACGCATTTCGCGTGCCGGTCACCGTGGTCCCGGGCACGATTTCGGACGCCGATCTCGCCGCATTGTGCTGAATGGGGGTCATGCCCGCTGGGTGTAGCGGCCTGATCCCGGCCCTGGACCCAGCCCCGTCAAACCCACCCGCTGTCACCCCGGCCTTGAGCCGGGGTCCAGTACCCTCCGAACCGGACAAAGAACCTTGACCCTGCCGGTTGCTGGATCGCGGGTCTTCGCCCGGGATGACGATGGTGGAAGATGCCACCCCCGCGCCGCCGCACCCTCCCCAGCCCCTTGCATTTGTCCGCAAAAGGATTATCTTCCAATCCAACTTGGAATAATTCTAAAGAGCCTCGAGAGGCGGAAAAATGTTCATTCAGACCGAAGTGACCCCCAATCCGGCAACGCTCAAATTCCTCCCCGGCCGCGACGTCCTGCCCGGCGAACCGCGCGATTTCCGCGACGCCGATATGGCCCGGATGTCCCCGCTTGCTTCGGCGCTGTTTTCGGTCGATGGCGTTTCGGGCGTGTTCCTGGGCTCCGATTTCGTATCGGTCACCAAGGACGAACCCATTGATTGGGCGCACATAAAGCCCGCCATTCTCGGCGCCGTCATGGAACATTTCATGAGCGGCAAGCCCATCCTCGCCGAAGGCGCCGCCGCCGAGCCTGCCGATACGGGCGATGAATTTTTCGACGATGACGACGCCGAAACCGTCGAAGTCATCAAGGAACTCCTTGCCACCCGTGTCCGCCCGGCCGTCGCCATGGACGGTGGCGATATCACCTTCAAGGGCTATAAGGAAGGCACGGTCTTCCTGCACATGCAGGGCGCCTGTTCGGGTTGCCCGTCATCGACGGCAACGCTCAAATCAGGCATCGAAAACCTGCTCCGCCACTTCGTTCCCGGCGTCGAACAGGTCCAGCAGATTTAGGAGAGCGGACAGAAAAAGTTGCAGACTTTTTCGGTTCGATCCACACGACCACTAAAGTCGCCAAGCAGTTAGGCCTCACGCCTTAGAAGGGCTGCAACGCAGCCAACACAAAAACCCCGCAAGCCCAAACAGCTTGCGGGGTTTTTCGTTTCGGCCTATCGAAATCGCCATGAGCACGCCCGTCACCCTTGCCATCGATACAGCCCGCGAACGCCTGCAACTGGCGCTTGTCTTGCCCGACGGCAGCGTCGAGAGCGAAATCCGCGACGTTGCCAAGGGTCACGCCGAGATTATTTTCGCGGCCATCCAAACGCTGCTCGACCGCTGCGGGCTGACCTATCAATCGCTCAACCGCGTCGCCGTCACCACCGGCCCGGGCTCGTTCACCGGTCTGCGCATCGGGCTTTCCACGGCCCGCGGGCTCGGTTTGGCGCTCGACATCCCGGTCATCGGCATCCCTTCGCTGCTCGCCCTTTCGCTCTCGCACGAGGGGCCAAGCGAATTGATCGTCGATGCCAGGCGCGGCGAAGCCTACCGCCAGAGCTTTTCGGGGCCGGGAAAGCCGCGCGACAAGGCAGACCTCGTCGATCTCAAACAGATCCTCCAGATCGCCGCCCGCACAACGCCGGACGATCCGATGATCGATATCGCCCTCATGGCGGCCTTTGCCTCAAGGGCACGCCCCAAAGCGTTTCCGCCCGATCCCACCTATATCCGCGCCGCCGACGCCAAGCCCCAGCTCGGGTTCGGGGTGGCGCGAAAATGAATTTCTGGACGGCCCCCAACGGCCTGCATATCGCGCGCGGCGAAACCCGCGATGCGTCCGCGCTCGCAAAACTGCACGCCCAGGGCTTTTATCGCGGCTGGCCCACGTCCGATTTCGCAGCCTATCTCGCCGATCCCAAAACGACCCCCGCCTATGTCGCAACCGACGCCAAGCGCATAATTTCCGGTTTTGCCATGCTGCGCATTGCCGGCGATGAAGCCGAATTGCTCACCATCGCGGTGGACCCCAGAAGACGCAGCCATGGGCTGGGCCGCGCGCTGCTGAACGCAGCCTTTGCCGATCTCGCCATGAGTCCGGTCAGAACCCTCTTTCTCGAGGTCGATGAAACCAACGCGCCTGCCATCGCGCTTTACCGCCGCTTCGGCTTTATCGATATCGGCACACGCAAGGGCTATTACCCAAAGCCCGACGGCAGCATCGCCACCGCCCTTGTCATGGCTGCGCCGATCGGCTAACCCGATCACCTATCGGCACAGATGCGCGAGGCGGGCATGGGCAACGAGCCTTTCACCGAAGCAACGCTTGAAGAGCAATGCGTGACGCGCAACATGCGCATGACCGACCAGCGCCGGGTCATCGCCCGTGTCCTCGAAGCGGCCACCGATCACCCCGACGTTGAAGAGCTTTATCGCCGCGCTTCGGCCATCGATCCGCGTATTTCGCTATCCACCGTCTATCGCACGGTCAATCTGTTCGAGGAAGCCGGGCTGGTCACCAAGCACGATTTCAAGGACGGCCGCGCCCGTTTCGAGCAGATCCCCGACGAGCACCACGATCACCTTATCGATATCCGCTCGGGCAAGGTCATCGAATTCCGCAACGAGGAGATCGAGGCCATCCAGGAGGTGATCGCCAAAAAGCTCGGCTACAAGCTCGTCGATCACCGCCTCGAACTCTATGCCATCCCCTTGAAAGACAAGGACGGCTAGGCATTCTGGTGCTCCGGCCATTAGAGCGCGTCCAGCAAAAGTGGAACCGGTTTTGCGGTTCGGACGCGCGACGAAACAACAACTTAGAGGATTTTCGCGACTCGAAGAAAAGCGGAAATGCTCTAGCCATTGCTCCAGCCGCTTCCCCGGCAAAAGCCGGGGCCCAGCAGCGTCTCCCCGCATGCTGTTGTTGGTGGCAGGCGCTCATGGACCCCGGCTTTCGCCGGGGCAGCGAGCTGGGTTTCTGGCGCGTTCTGTCAAAAACCCGGACGGTCCGGCCGCCAACATGACGCTGCGCATCGTGTTCCTCGCATTCATCGTCCTGCCCTTCACTCTTTTTGGCTTGCCCGTCCAGCTTTCGATCGTCGCCTTGCGTCTCCCCTTCTGGCAGGTCCTGCCCGCAATCTTTTTCAAGCTGGTTGCCTTCGGTCTCGGCCTTCGCGTGTCGCTGGCCGGCCAACCTTTGGCGAAAGGCCCCGTCCTTATTGTCGCCAACCATATCGGCTGGCTCGATATCGTTGCCGTGGCCAGCAAGCTGCCCGTAAGCTTCGTCGCCAAATCCGAAGTTGCCCGCTGGCCCGTGATCGGCACCTTCGCAAGGCTGCACAGGACCATCTTCGTTGACCGCACCCGCCGCACCGACACCCGCCGCACCGCAGCCGAAATGAGCGCCCGCATTGCCCAGGACGTTCCCGTGCTGCTCTTTGCCGAAGGCACCTCCGGCATCGGCACCCATGTCCTGCCGTTTCGTTCAGCCCTCATGGGCGCCGCCCTACAGGACGGGGCCAGGATCCAGCCTCTCGCCATCGCCTATACAAAAATCTCCGGCCTCCCCCTCTCGCGGTCCGAACGCCGTCAGATCGCCTGGATCGGCGATATGGGTATCGGCGACAATCTCGGCGCCATCCTCGGATCGGGCCCCAAGGATGTGGTTCTCGCCTTCGGCGCGCCCATACCCGCCCAGGGCGACCGCAAACGAAACGCACAACGGGCCGAAAATACCGTCCGGCGCATGCTCAACGCCCTCAATCGCTGTGACCCTTTGCCAAGAGACGGGGAAGTGGTGTAAACCGCGCCAATGAGCGACAAACAGCCAAATCTCTCCAATGCCAAGAAGGTCTTCATCAAGACCTATGGCTGCCAGATGAATGTTTATGACAGCGACCGGATGACCGACGCGCTGGCGCCGCACGGCTATACGCCGACATCGGAGATGGGCGAGGCCGATCTGGTGCTGTTGAACACTTGCCACATCCGCGAAAAGGCCGCCGAAAAGGTCTATTCCGAGCTTGGCCGCATCCGCGATTTCCGCAATGAACGCGCCCCGGGCGCCAAGAAAATGCTGATCGGGGTGGCCGGCTGTGTTGCCCAGGCCGAGGGCGAGGAGATCATGGCCCGCGCCCCGGCGGTCGATCTGGTCTTTGGCCCGCAATCCTATCACCGCCTGCCCGAACTGCTCTCGAAGGCCCAGACGGGCCGGGTGATCGATACCGATTTCCCCGAGGAAGACAAATTCGCCCATCTTCCGGCGGCAAAAAAGGAAGTCACCATTTCGCGCGGCCTGACGGCGTTCCTGACCGTGCAGGAAGGGTGCGATAAATTCTGTTCGTTCTGTGTCGTCCCCTATACGCGCGGCGCCGAAGTCTCCCGCCCCGTCGCCCAGGTGCTCGCCGAGGCGCGCGGGCTGGCCGATGCCGGGGTGCGTGAAATCACCCTTCTGGGCCAGAACGTCAACGCCTATCACGGGCTCGATGAAAATGGCCGCCCGGTCAGCCTGGGCGCGCTCTGCCATATGCTGGCCGAAATCGATGGCATCGAGCGTATCCGCTATACCACGTCCCATCCGCGCGACATGGATGACGAGTTGATCGCCGCCCATCGCGATCTGCCTCAGCTCATGCCCTATCTGCACCTGCCCGTGCAGTCGGGTTCGGATGCGATTTTGAAGTCCATGAACCGCCGCCACACGGCTGCCGAGTACTATGAAATCATCGACCGTATTCGGACCGCCCGTCCCGATATGGCCCTGTCGGGCGATTTCATCGTCGGCTTTCCCGGCGAGACCGACGCCGATTTCCAGGCGACAGTCGATATGGTCGCAAAAATCGGCTACGCCTCGGCCTTTTCGTTCAAATATTCCACCCGTCCGGGCACGCCCGGCGCGCAGATGGACGATCAGATCGAAGAACACGTCAAAGCCGAACGCCTCGAAATTCTGCAGGCCGAGATCACCCGCCAGTCGCAACAGTTCAACGCGGGCTGCGTTGGCATGACCCTTCCGGTGCTTATCGAGAAGCCCGGCCGCAATCCGGGCCAGGTGGCGGGCCGCTCGCCCTATCTGCAGGCCGTTCACATCAGCGCCGAAAAGGACCTGATCGGCCAAATCCTGCCGGTGGAAATCATCGGTCAGGCAAAAAATTCGCTCGAAGGCAGAATTGTCACAGCCGATAGAATCGCTGTCTGATATGTTTACCAACTGTTAGAGAGTCGCAACGCTGCCCCGGAGCCCTCGCGTTTGACACGGAATTTGCGGTCGCAACCCGACCAGTCCGCCGCCGCCCATCTCGAACTGGCGTTCGAAGACAATCGGCTCGTCTCCCAATTGTACGGCGAATTCGACCAGAACCTGGCGCTCATCGAGCAGCGCCTGGGGGTCCAGGCCAATTCGCGCGGCAATCACGTGATGCTGCGCGGTGGCGCCAATGCCGTCGATCAGGCGCGCCGCGCGCTCGAATCGCTTTACGACATGCTCGAAGAGGGCAAGGTGGTCGGCCCCGCCGATGTGGATGGCGTCATCCGCATGGTCCAGTCCGAAGATAGCCAGCTCTCGCTCCCCACGCTCGAAAAGCGCGGCAAGGTGCGCATGGCCCAGATCGCCACGCGCAAGGCCACCATCGTCGCCCGCAACCCGGCTCAGGATGGCTATATCCGCGCCATGGATCGCTTCGAAATGGTGTTCGGCGTCGGCCCCGCCGGCACCGGCAAGACCTATCTCGCCGTCGCCCATGCGGCGACCCTTCTTGAGCGCGGCGAAATCAATCGCATCATCCTCTCCCGCCCCGCCGTGGAAGCGGGCGAGCGTCTGGGCTTTCTGCCCGGCGACATGAAGGAAAAGGTCGATCCCTATCTCCGGCCCCTTTACGACGCGCTTTACGACATGATGCAGCCCGAAGTGGTCGAGCGCTGCATTGCGTCCGGCGCCATCGAAGTGGCTCCGCTCGCCTTCATGCGCGGGCGTACCCTCGCCAATTCCGCCGTCATTTTGGACGAGGCCCAGAACACCACATCGATGCAGATGAAGATGTTTCTGACCCGGCTCGGCGAAAATTCGAAAATGATCATCACCGGCGATCCCACCCAGGTCGATCTGCCGCGCGGGGAGAAATCCGGTCTCGTCGAAGCCCTCCACCTCCTCTCCGATGTCGAAGGCATTCACACCACCCGCTTTACGGACAAGGACGTTGTGCGCCACGCCCTCGTGGCGCGGATCGTGCGGGCCTATGAGGGCGCAACCGGCAAGAGCCCGGCCTCCGAAGGAAAGCTCGACGTTTGACGCTTTCCGTCGAGATCAACATCGAAAACGGCGATTGGCCGGAAACCCTGGCGCCTCTGGCCGAGCGTGTTCTGACGGCCGCGCTGGAAAATTCCGGCTTTGCCATCGACGGCCCCTGCGAAATCTCGGTGCTTTTGACCGACGACGCTTCCCAGCAGGCGCTTAACCGCGAATGGCGCGACAAGGACAAGCCGACCAATGTGCTGTCTTTTCCAGCCCTCGACGCCGACGATGCCATAGAAGGTCTTCTGGGCGACATATCGCTGGCGTATGAGACTTTGGTGGCCGAGGCCGACGAACTCGAAAAGCCTTTCGAGCACCATTTCGCCCATCTTCTGGTGCATGGAATGCTCCATGTTTTGGGCTATGACCACGAAACTGAGAACGAAGCCCTTGCCATGGAGGCAAGAGAAACCGATATTATGGGGCTGTTGGGGTATCCAGACCCCTATGATGGTCAGGTTCTTTTGAACGACTGATCTTTGCGCAACAAGATACGGAGTGCCGACGGTCGGGCCGAAAAGACAAATGCCCACCGCACCCCAAATGACCGATAGCGATCAATCTAGCGCCGCGGCGCGCCGGCCGCATCGCCCTGAGGGCGACCACACACATTCACCTTCGAGCGACTACAAGCCATCGCTATGGGCGCGGATTCGCGCCCGTCTGCCTGGCAGGCCCGCCTCCTTGCGGACCGATCTCAAGGAAGCGCTTGAAGGCCCGTTCCTGTCCACCGACACCACCTTTTCCGCATCCGAGCGTGCCATTTTGCAAAATGTGCTCAAGCTCGGCGAATTGCGTGTCGAAGACGTTATGGTGCCCCGCGCCGATATCGAGGCGGTCGAATCGGGCGTCAATGTCGGCTACGTCATCGATCGTTTCCGCCAGGTCGGCCATTCGCGCATGCCGGTTTACGAGGAGAGCCTCGACAATGTCGTGGGCATGATCCACATCAAGGACGTGCTCGAAAAGGTCACCGAGCCGGCCAAATCGGCCGCCCCGACCGCCGGCAACGGATCGAACGGCCACAACACTCAAAGCCCGGTCAAATTCGTCACCCCCGTGCTCAAGCAGCGCATCGGCAAGCTCGATCTGGTGCGCAAGGTGCTGTTCGTGCCCCCTTCCATGCCGGTCACCGACCTTCTGGCCTCCATGCAGGCCACCCGCATGCATATGGCTGTGGTGATCGATGAATATGGCGGCACCGATGGTCTTGCCACCATCGAGGACCTGCTCGAAGCGGTTGTGGGCGACATCGAGGATGAACACGACGAAAACGAAGCCTCGATGCTGCGCACCGTCGATGACGATATTTTCGTCGCCGACGCCCGTGTGGAACTGAGCGACCTGATCGAGGCCATCGGCTCCGACTTCGACCCCGGTGAATATGCCGAGGAAGTCGATACGCTGGGCGGATTGATCGTTGCCATGCTCGGCCGTGTGCCGGTGCGCGGCGAGGTCGTCTCAAAGCTCAAGGGCTTTGAATTCGAGATCACCCGCGCCGATGCCCGCCGCGTCAAGCAGGTCCGCATCACCCGCCGCCGCCGCAAGCAGCGCCTGTTGATCGCCGGCCCCAAAAGCGAAAGCCCGACCCAGCCTGAACCCGAAAATCAGCAGGCGGCGGAATAGGAGCGCCCCAAGGCTGCTCAGGTTTGACCGAACCGCCGCCCTATTCCGCCGCCAGCGCGGCCTTGAGCCTTTCGATCATCGCCTCGCGGTCCGAATCGGTTGGTGCGGCCCTCAGGGCATCGGAAAGCGCAATCATCAGCTCGGCATAACCATTGTGCCAGTCATGCCCGATCTGGCTGGTTTCGATCCGCCCGGTGCCCGTCGCGACGATCCTGCCGGTTCCGCCCGCCTGTAGCGCCACCCGGTCGTCGAGATAGGGGGCGAGCACCTGGTCGCCGGCCAGTCCCAGGGCCATTGCCGCCTTGCGCAGCGCGGCCCGTTCCGCGTCCTCGCCATGGGTGAGAAACAGCGTTCCATGGATGGGCAACCGCGCTTTGATCCAGGCAATGAGTTCGGAATGGTCGGCATGGGCCGAGTAATTGTCGATCGAGCGGATCGTGGCCCGAACCGGAACCTGCGATCCGTGAATGGTCACTTCCCTTGCGCCCGACTGGATCACCTGCCCCAGCGTGCCGCGCGCCTGATGGCCGACAAACAGCACCGTCGCGTTGTGGCGGATCAGATTGTTGCGCAAATGGTGCTTGATCCGCCCCGCATCGGCCATGCCAGAGGCCGAAATGATGATGGCGCCGCCGGCAATCATGTTGATCGCCTTGGATTCCTCGACACTCTCGGTGATCGAAAAACGCGGATCGTTGAACAATTGCTCGGGCGACAGTTCGAGGTCGGCGAACTCATTGGCGTATCTGGCAAAAACCTGCGTCACCCGCCGCGCCAGGGGAGAATCGAGAAACACGCGCTGGGGATTGATCGTACCGTCCTTGATCAGCGTCCCGATATCGTGCAGCAATTCCTGGCTGCGCTCCACGGCAAAGGCCGGAATGACCAGATTGCCGCCTCGCGCCAGGGCCGCTTCGATTTCGGCGGCCAGCGCTGCGCGGCGCGTTTGCAGCGTGTAATCGGCCCGGTCCCGCCCGCCATAGGTCGATTCGCAGATCACATAGTCGAAACCGGCCGGAGCACCGGGCTTGAGATAAAAGACCTTCTCATCGGGCCCCAGATCGCCCGAAAACAAGAGCCGCACCGGTTTGCCGCCATCCTCGACCTCGATTTCGATGGAGGCCGAGCCCAGTATATGCCCCGCATTCCAGAACCGCGCCCGGACGCCGGGTTGGGGTTCTATCCATTCGCCATAGGGATGATCGATCCTGTGTTTGAGCGCCTCTTCGGCGTCGGCCAGCGTGTAGAGTGGCGGCAGGGGCGCCTCGCCCCGGCGCTTGCGCTTCCTGTTTTCCCGCTCGGCTTCGCTTTCCTGAATGCTTGCCCCGTCGGCCAGAAGGTATTCGATCAGCCCGTTGGTGGCCGCGGTCGCATGCAGCGGTCCACGATAGCCTTTTGCGTAGAGCCGGGGCACCAGTCCCACATGATCGATATGGGCATGGGTCAAAAGCACGAAATCGAGGCCGGCCGGATCGAAGGGAAACGGTTTTTCGTTAAGTTCGCGCTCGGTCTTGGTGCCCTGGAACAGCCCGCAATCGACGAGGAAACTGCCCCTGTCGTGAACGATCCGGTAGCACGACCCTGTAACCGTCCCCGCAGCACCGTTAAAGCTCAGCTCGACGGTCATTGCGGTCTCCCGGGATGGTCGGTTTGCCGGTCAGCGCGGCGCGCGCTTGGCCAGTATCCGCTGCAGCGTGCGCCGGTGCATATTGAGCCGACGGGCGGTTTCCGAAACGTTGCGGTCGCACAATTCGTAAACCCGCTGGATATGCTCCCAGCGCACCCGGTCGGCCGACATGGGATTTTCCGGCGGCTCGGGTTTGATCTCTTCTTCCCCGGCCAGAAGCGCCTTGACGATGTCGTCGGCGTCCGCCGGTTTGGCGAGATAATCGACAGCCCCCAGTTTGACCGCAGTGACCGCGGTCGCGATATTGCCGTACCCGGTCAGAACCACGGCCCGTGCATCGGGCCGGTGCTCGTGCAGCGCCTGGACCACGGCCAGCCCGTTGCCGTCCTCGAGCCTCAGATCGACAACCGCAAAGGCCGGGGTGTTGGATTTGACCGCAGCCAGCCCGCCGGCCACCGTATCGGCAATCGAAACGATAAAGCCCCGCTTGTCCATGGCCCTTTCGAGCCGGGTCAGGAACGGCTTGTCATCGTCGACAAGCAGCAATGTGCGCTCGCTTTCGGCAAGCTCGGAAATGTCTGTCATCGGCCTTGATCCTCTCGCATTCCGGTTATGGCCAATTGCGGCGAAAACGTCAAAACTTTCCGGCCCTTGGCGGCCGGGGTGGGCTATAGGTCGCGGGCGGCGTTGCGCACCAGCGTATCGCGCGGCCAGCTGATTTCCACGCAGGCGTGTCCATTGGGGCGCGCGTTGAAGAATTTGAGCGTGGCGCCGGTCCGCTCGAGCAGGGTCTTGGCAATGAACACGCCAAGCCCCAGCCCGCCCCCGCCATCGGGATGGCGCGGATCGAACCGGTCCTTTGTCTTGGTTGTCAGATAGGGCTCCCCGAGCCGGCTTAAAAGGTCTGGCGGAAATCCCGGCCCGTCATCCATTATGGCGATCATCACCCGCTTCCCGTCCCAGACGGCGCGGATCGTCACATTCACCTTCGCGAACTGCACCGCATTCTCGATAAGGTTGCCCAGCCCGTAGAGCAGTGCGACGTTGCGCGCGATCACCGGTTCGTCTTGCTCGGCCCGGGTCTGGGCGAGCGAAATCGACTTGCCCTCGACCAGCGCCGGCCCTTCATGGGCCTTGGCCAGTTCGGCAACGATGTCGGAGAGCGTGGCGCTGTCGAAAAGATCCGATCCCGATGGTCTCAGGCTCCGCAATTTGCCCAGGATCGCCCGGCAGCGCGCCACCTGGTCGATGATCAGATCGAGGTCCTCGGCCAGTTCCCCCTCGCCATGGTCACGCCGGATCTCCTTGGCGGCCAGGGCAATGGTTGCCAGCGGCGTGCCCAGCTCGTGCGCCGCCGCCGCCGCCAGCCCGTCGAGCGCGGAAAGCTGTTGCTGGCGCGACAGGGCGAGCTCGGTGATGGTCAGCGCATCGACAAGCTGGCGCGCTTCGTGGGCCACCTTGTTTGTGTATCCGGCAACGAAACCCACGGCGCACAGGATGGCGATCCACACGCCCGTGAGATAGATGCGCGGCGGCTCAAAGCTCTGCCCCTCGATCCAGGGCAGCGGCATGTGAAACAGCGACAACACGCTCGCGATCGCTATGACCAGCGTGCCCACCCAGATCGTTTCGCGCGAGGCCAGCGTCGAGGCGGAAACCGAGACCGGCGCCAGAAGCAATATGGCAAACGGATTGCCCAGCCCTCCGGTGAGATAGAGCAGTCCGCCGAGCTGCAGACTGTCATAGGCGAGCTGCAGGAATGCCAGCCGGGTCGACGGGCGGTGTCCCGGTCCGTAGCGGATCAACAGCCCCGCATTGACCAGCACCGAAAGCCCGATCAGCAGCAGGCAGGCCCCCAGCGGAACGTCATATCCCAGCCCGTAGCGCACGAAGACGACGGTGATGAGCTGGCCCGAAATGGCCAGCCAACGCAAAAGCACAAGCGTTTCGAGCCGCATGGGATTGGCGCTGCGCGCCGGAATCGGGGCGCCGGACTCGGTGATTTCGCTCATCTTTTCTTCTCTCCGGGCGGGTCTATGGGCACTCTATAGCAGATTTCAAGACCGATAAATTTATGCGCCAACCCTTGATGCGGGCGCCAGCCACCCCAAATTCTGGAGTGTTCGAGACTGGAGAGACCGCAACATGAACAGTGCAATTATCAAACCCGCATGGTCCCCGCTAACCATCGCTTTGATGGTTCTGGGCTTTATCATCTTCTGGCCGCTTGGCATGGCCGTCCTCGCCTACATCCTTTGGGGCGAATATATGGGCGGCAGCCGCGAAAAGGCCGACGCCTGGGTCACCCGGCAGAAGGCCCATTTCAAATCCCGCAATTGCGGCCCGCGCCATTATGGCGCCGCCTCCACGGGCAACGCCGCCTTCGACGAGTATCGCGAAGAACAGCTCAAGCGCCTCGACGAGGAACGCCGCAAGCTCGAGGAAGATCGTGCGGCCTTCGAAGAACACCTCGCCAATCTGCGCAAGGCGCGTGACCGCGAAGAGTTCGATCGCTTCATGCGGGACCGCAATGCCCCCCGCCATGACGACAACCGCAACGACGATGGCGGCGAGCGTCAGGGGTACTGACACCAGACAGATCACCGGCCCACGGGCCGGTGAAGTTTCCTTGAAATGTTCCCTTCGGCCGGTGGATTGTTCCCCCTCCCTTTGGTCCCCGGCCGCGCCTTGGGTTTCCTCCGCCCAAGGCACCCTTTTGCAACGCTCCGGCGACAGGCAGCCTCCGCCCATCGCGTCTGGACGCGTAACAGGAGAAGCGGCATGCTCCTTTCCGGCGCGCCGCTTCTTTTTTGTTTTGTCGGTCCGGCCAGCCTGCATAATGGGGCCAAGCGATTCCCTTCTCCTCGAACGAGATCACGCATGGGGCTGTCCCGCCTTTTTGCCCGCCCGGAAATCCCCCAAACCACCGAGGTCGTGACAACCTCCGGCCCGGTCACGGTCGGCGTGCGGGTCAATGCGCGGGCCCGTTCGTATCGGTTGAGCGTTTCGGCGCGGGGCGAACCGGTATTGACAATGCCGCGCGCCGGACGCTGGCCCGAGGCGCGGGCCTTTCTCGAGCGCAACAGCGGCTGGCTGTCGGCCCGTCTCCAGCGCATCCAAACCCCCTATGCCCTGGCGCCGGGCGCCATCATTCCCCTGCGCGGCATTCCGCACCGGCTGGTCGGCCTCGATCGGGTGCGCGGCCTCGTCAGCCTTGTCGAGGGTGGCGTTGAGCCCGAACTGCATGTGCCGGGCGGCCCCGATCACATGCGCCGTCGTCTCATCGACTGGCTCAAATCCGAGGCGCGCCGCGATCTCGAGATCGCCTGCGCCCGCCACGCGCAAAATCTGGGGGTCGAAATGGCCGGTATAGTCCTGCGCGATCAGTCGACCCGCTGGGGCTCGTGCTCGTCGTCCGGCCGCCTCAATTTCAACTGGCGGCTGGTCCTTGCCCCGCCCGATGTGCTCGATTACGTCGCCGCCCATGAGGTGGCCCATATTCTCGAAATGAACCATCGGCCGGTCTTCTGGCGCACCGTCGCGCGAACGTGTCCCCACTACGAGCGCCCCAAGGCCTGGCTCAAGGCCAATGGCGCGAGCCTGATGGCCCTCTAAAGCCGTTCAGGATTTGATTGAATCAAATCCTTGGCTCTGAGCCTTTGTTTTATCGCGTGTCCGAACCGCAAAACCGTTTCCACTTTTGCTGGACACGCTCTAGGCCCGTGCATCGAACACGTCCTTTGCCGCAAACAACCCGTTGAGCGCCGCGGGAAAGCCTGCATAGACGGCCATCTGCATAATGATCTCGGTGATTTCGTCCCTGGTCAACCCGACATTGAGACCCGCCTCGATATGCACTTTCAACTGCGGCGTTGCAGTGCCCATGGCCGTCAACGCCGCGATGGTGGCGATTTCGCGGGCCCGCAGGTCAAGGCCAGGGCGGCTATAGATGTCTCCGAACGGGAATTCGAACACATAGTTCGCAAAGTCGGGGGCGATGTCGGCCAGAGCGGCAATGACACTGTGGCCGGCTTCGCCGTCGATTTCGGCAAGCGCCCGTTTGCCGCGTTCGAGCCGGCTTTCGTCCATATCGGGGGGCTGATGCGTCATACTTTTTCATCCTCATGATCCTTGCCGGCATATCCGGCAATCTTGGTGTCGAGGACGAGGAGAGAGGCTTCCAGTTCAGCGACATGTGCGCGGACGCGTTCGCGGTGCCGTTCGAGCAGATCGCGGCGTTGAGCTTCGGTCTCAACCCCGCCCGCCCGCAAGGCCGCGTAGCGCAGCATGTCCCGGATCGGCATTCCCGTTGTCTTGAGACGGTCGAGAAACTCTATCCAGACAAGGATCGATGCGTCGTAGTCCCGTTGGCCCGACCGGTCCCTGTCGGCATAGGGAATAAGGCCGATCCGCTCATAATAGCGGATCGTATGGGCCGTCAGTCCCGAGCGCTTTGCCAATTCGCCAATCTTCATGAACGCCCGTCCCTCGTCACGACGCATGGGAAGCTACGGCTTAGAGTACACTCCAAGTCAACAGGCAAAATGGCGTTCGCAATGCGCAAAAAAGCCCGGGTCGATTGCCCGGGCTTTTTCTTTTCAAGGATGGCGTGCGCCGCCGGCCCTATCCGCCGAACAGCCCGTTGAGCAGCCCGCCGATCCCGTCATCGGCCGGCACCGCTACGGGTTGCTGCTGTTGCGGCTGTATCTGCTGCTGGGGCAGCGGAGTCGGCTGCTGGCCCGGCTGGCCCTGGATCTGGTCGAAGGTCACCGGCGTTCCGGTGGCCGGCATCGTGTCCTGCATCGGCACCGCCACCCGGTCCTGCAGTTTGACGTAATTGCCCGGAAGCGCCGCGGACTGCAGGCCCTCATGGGCTTCGGTCATGATATCGCGCCAGATCTGGGCCGGGATCTGGCCGCCGAACACCCGGGTGGGCGTATCGTCGTCATTGCCCAGCCACACCCCGCCCACAAGGCTTGCGGTATAGCCCACAAACAGCGCGTCGCGGTTGCGCTGGGTCGTACCGGTCTTGCCGGCCATCGGCCAGTTGCCCAGTTGCGCCCGCGTTCCCGTTCCGGCCTGAACGCCGGTCTGGAGCATGTCGTTCATCATGCCCACCTGCTCGTCGGTCAGGATGCGGCCCGGTCCGGCGGGCGTTTCCTCGAAAAGCACTTCGCCATCGGTTGTGGTGATCCGCGTGATCACATTGGGCACCACGCCATAACCGCCATTGGCGAACGGGGCATAGGCGCTGGTCAACTCGAGCAGCGAGACTTCCTGCGTGCCCAGCGCGATCGAGGGCACGGGCTGGAAATTGGTGGAAAAGCCCATCCGATAGGCCGTCTCCACCACATTTTCAGGTCCGATATCGATGGCCAGGCGCGCCGATACCGTGTTGATGGAAAAGGCCAGCGCGTCGCGTAACAGCACCGGCCCGACATAGCGGCCGTTTGAGTTTTCCGGCTGCCAGCCCTCATAGTCGAGCGGCTCGTCCACCATCAGCGTGTCGGGCGTATAGCCCTGCTGCAGGGCGGCGAGATAGACAAAGGGTTTGAACGCCGAACCCGGCTGACGCCGCGAGGTCACGGCGCGGTTATAGCTCGATTGGCTGTAATCGACGCCCCCCACCAATGCACGCACCCGTCCCTCGGTGTCCATGGCCACAAAGGCGGCCTGGGAAAAGTTCAGGTCTTCGCCCTGGGCCGCCACGGCCTCCTTGATGACGAATTCGGCCTGCTTTTGCATATCCCAGTCGAGCGTTGTCGAAACGACGACGTCCTCGTTCACCTCGCCCAGATAGTCGTTCATGAGCGTTTCCACCCAGTCGGCGACGTAATATTCGGTGCCGGCCACCCGCTGGGTGGTGATATTGGCATCCATGTTCTCGGCAGCGGCATCGGCCTCCTGCTGGGTGATGTAACCCGCGCGCACCATATTGGCGAGCGCCAGCCGCTGGCGCTCCGCGGCCCGGTCGGGATGGGTGCGCGGATTGTAATAGCTCGGCGCCGGCAGGATGCCGGCCAGCATGGCCGCCTGGCCCAGCGAAAGATTGCGCGCCGAAATGCCGAAATAGGTCTGCGCCGCCGCCTCGATGCCGGTCGAACCGGACCCGAAATGCACGCGGTTGAGATAGAGCTCCAAGATCTGGTCCTTGGAATAGTTCTGCTCCAGCCACACCGCCAGCAGCGCTTCCTGCACCTTGCGGCCCAGGGTCTGGTCGGGGGTCAAAAACAGGTTCTTGGCGACCTGCTGGGTAATGGTGGAGGCGCCACGGGTGATGCCGCCGGCCCGGATCATTTCCAGGGCCACCGATGTCAGGCCGATCGGATCGACCCCGAAATGGCTGTAGAAACGCCGGTCTTCGCTCGCAACGACCGCCTGGCCCACATAAGGGGGCAATTCGTGGATGCCCACCGCTTCGCCGCCAGTTTGCCCGCGATTGGTCAGAAGCTGCCCGTTTGATGCCAGAACCCGGATATTGGGCGGACGCTGGGGCACTTCCCAGGTCGAGGACGACCCCAGATCCTGCCCGTAATAGACGATGATTCCCGCCACCGCGACACCGCCCAAAAGCAGCATCGTAAAGCAGAAATAGGCAAAGCCGACGATGAACTTCATCCCGCCCGAGCGCTTTTTCTTCACCTTCTGCCCCTTTGGCCGGCGAGGCTTGCCGCCCTGCGGGCCATCGCCCGAACGGGTTGCCGATTGCCCACGCGCATTCTTGGGCTTGCGCTGCGCGCCGGCATCGACGCGATCATCGGGAGAAAGACGAAGATCCATCAAAGGTCACTTTCGGCCGTCATGAGGAGAACAAGGGTCGATATTTGGCACTCCAAGGGCACCCATCGGCACCCTCACACAACGCTATACCCGCGTCGGGCGTTTCTTCGACGCATAACGCTATCGGCGTCAAATGTGGCCGGTTTATGGGACATTTTCCACTCTCGCAAGCGATTGTGTCCCCCGCGCAACAGTTTAGGCGCCAACCGCCCTTCGATCCCTACCGCGTGCGGCACCCGGTTTGCGCTTAGCCCGGGGGTGCAGGCTGCGAATCGGCAATGGCCGGGCCGGCCGCGCCCTCGGGTTCGGCATTGCCGTCAACTTCCTCCCACCAGTCGCCCAACGCATCTATGAGCGGCACCAGCCGGTCGCCGGCCGGTGTCAGGTCGTATTCGACCCGAAGCGGATAGCCACCGAACTCGGTCCGGCAGACGATGCCGGCGTCTTCGAGCTTGCGCAGTTCGAGCGTCAGCATCTTGTGGGAGATGGTCGGGTTGTCCCGGCGAAGGTCGCTGAAGCGCTTCGTGCCCTCTTTGAGATAATAGATCAGCAATGTTGGCCAGCGGCCGCTGAGGACCTGCATGACCTCTTCGATCGGACAGCGCGAAACAAGGTCTTTCATCTGCAACTCGTGGTAACAAAAAGGTGCGTAATTTACTTTGTTCGCCCGCCCGCTAGGGTCCGGCCTTGCTGCGCAGCGTGATCGAAAGAAATCACGGAGAACAAGAACATGGAACCCATATTGATATACGGCTTTCCTGCGGGAAGCTCCATGGGACTCGTCGCCGCTCTCGAATGGATGGGCAGCCCATACAGGCTCTGCCGCGTCGATATGCTTGAAGAGATGCGTGACCCCTCCTACCGGCGAATAAACCCGCGCATCGAAACGCCCGCCCTGATCACCGATCAAGGCGATGTGCTTACCGAAACCATGGCAATCGCGGCATGGCTGGAGGCCCGGGACACTGGGCGTCGGATCAGCTTTGCCCCCCTTTCGCGTGACGCCGACCGGATGCGTCAGTTCATGGCCTTCATCAACACCGGCTTCACCGGTGCGTTCGGGCCCCTCTGGGCCGCAATGGAAATGCAGCCGCCCAACCCTGCAATGCAATCGGCCCTCAAGGTCTGGGGCGGCGATGGTGTGATTGAACGCCATGATCGGCTCGAAGAGATGATCGGAGATACGCGATTTCTGGTCGCCGAGCATCCCACGCTGGCCGATGGTATTCTCATCGGCGTTGCCCGTTGGCTCGACGTCCATCAGGTGGCCGACAAGACCCGCTGGCCCCGCCTCGCCGCCCTCAGAGGCCGCTTGGAGGCCGATCCGGCCGTTCTCTACGCTACGGCCTTGGAGAACGGCGAAATGTCTGGGGGCAACGGATCGTGCAGGGGGCATGTCACATTGTCCGACGCAATCGAGCGGTTTGGATCGAAGTGACGATCACGCACCGGCTTGAAATCCAGACAAGTCGTCCCAACAAAAACCCCGGAGCTTGCGCTCCGGGGCCCAATTCACAGTGCTGCCAGCCCGCCTGCCGATCAGATGTCCAGGTTGGAAACCGCCAGCGCGTTGTCCTGAATGAAATCGCGCCGCGGTTCGACGAGATCGCCCATGAGCTGGGAAAAGATCGAATCCGCGTCGTCGGTTTCCTTGATCTGCACCTGGAGCAGCGTGCGGCCGTCCTTGTCCATCGTGGTTTCCCAAAGCTGGGAGGCGTTCATTTCGCCCAGCCCCTTGTAGCGCTGCATGGAAACGCCCTTGGCGCCGGCGGCCTGAACGATGGCAAACAGCGAGCGGGGCCCATAAACCTCGCTCTGGATATCCTTGCGGCTCAGGGTCGGCACTCCGCCATAGATTTCGTCGAGCTTGCCCGCAAGGTTGCGCAGCTTGCGCGCATCGGCCGAGCCCAAAAGCGCCGCGTCCAGCGTATGACTTTCCGTCACCCCGCGCACAATTCGCGAGAAGACATATCCGCCCTCCCCGTCCAGCCGGCCTTCCCATGTCCGCTCGGTTTCGTCCGACATGCGGTTGAGCCGGTTGGCCACCCGGTCGGCAAGCCCCTGGGCGGTTTCGGGATTATCCATCACCGCCGGATCGAGCGCGCCCACAACGGCGGCCTGTTCGATCATCTGCCTGTTGTAGCGGGCGTTCTGGTTGTCGATCAGATGGTTGAGATCGCGCGCCTGTTCCACGATAGAGAGCAGGTCCGGCCCCGCATGGGCCGATCCGGCCCGCGTCGTCAGCACCGCATCCTCGACCCCGCCGGCCAGCAGGTAATCCTCGCGCGCCCGCTCGTCCTTGAGATATTGCTCGGAGCGCCCGCGCGTCACCTTGTAGAGCGGCGGCTGGGCGATATAGAGGTGCCCGCGCTCGATGATTTCGGGCATCTGCCGGTAAAAGAAGGTCAAAAGCAGCGTACGGATATGGGCCCCGTCCACGTCGGCGTCGGTCATGATGATGATCTTGTGGTAGCGCAGCTTGTCGGGATTGAACTCTTCCCGCCCGATCCCCGTGCCCAGCGCCGTGATCAGCGTGCCCACCTGATCCGATGAAATCATCCGGTCGAACCGGGCGCGTTCCACATTCAAAATCTTGCCGCGCAGCGGCAGCACCGCCTGGGTGGCGCGGTCGCGCCCCTGCTTGGCCGAACCGCCCGCCGAATCGCCCTCGACGATAAAGATTTCCGCCTTGGCCGGATCGCGCTCCTGGCAGTCCGCCAGCTTTCCGGGCAGCGAGGAGATTTCCAGCGCCGATTTGCGGCGGGTCAGTTCCCGCGCCTTGCGCGCCGCTTCGCGGGCCGCCGCGGCCTCGGCCACCTTGGTGGCGATGGCTTTGGCTTCGGCCGGATGTTCCTCGAACCACTGGTTGAGCTTGTCGTTGACGACGTTTTCCACCACCGGACGCACCTCGGACGAAACCAGCTTGTCCTTGGTCTGGGACGAAAATTTGGGGTCCGGAACCTTGACCGACAGCACGCAGGTCAGCCCCTCGCGGGTATCGTCGCCCGTCAGCGAGACCTTCTCGCGCTTGGTGATCCCGCTCTGTTCGGCATAGCCGGTCACCTGCCGCGTCAGCGCGCCGCGCAGGCCCGCAAGGTGGGTGCCGCCGTCGCGCTGGGGAATGTTGTTGGTAAAGCACAAGACGTTCTCGTGGTAGCTGTCGTTCCACCACAGCGCCACTTCCACGGTGATCCCGTCCTTTTCCGAGATCAGCGAAATGGGCTTGTCGAGCAGCGCCGATTTGTTCTTGTCGAGATACTGGACGAACGCTTCCAGCCCGCCCTCATACATGAGGTCGGTCTCGACCATTTCGGGATGCCGCTTGTCGCGCAGGATGATGTGGACGCCCGAATTGAGGAACGCCAGTTCGCGCAACCGGTGTTCGAGCGTCTTGTAGTCGAACTCGACCATGGTGAAGGTTTCGCTCGAAGGCATGAAGGTGATTTCCGTGCCCGAACGGCCTTCATTGGTGCCCGGCTTTTTGTCTTCGACATAATCGCCGATCCGCCTCAGCGGCCCGTCGGCCACCCCATGGGTGAAGTTCACCTCGTAAATGCCGCCCGCCCGGCGGATCTTGAGCCTGAGCCAGACCGAAAGCGCGTTGACCACCGAAATCCCCACCCCGTGCAGACCGCCCGAGACCTTGTAGGAATTCTGGTCGAATTTCCCGCCCGCATGGAGCTGGGTCATGATCACTTCCGCCGCCGAAATCCCCTCTTCCTTGTGGATATCGGTGGGAATGCCGCGCCCATTGTCGGTCACCGTCACCGAGCCGTCGGCGTTGAGCGTGACCGAAACCAGATCAGCATGGCCGGCCAGCGCCTCGTCGATGGAATTGTCGACGGCCTCATAGACCATGTGGTGCAGGCCCGTGCCATCGTCGGTATCCCCGATATACATGCCCGGGCGTTTCCGGACCGCGTCCAGCCCCTTGAGGACCTTGATCGAATCCGCGCCATAGTCTGCATCGTTGGGGGTCGGGGGCGTGTCGCTCATGAAAGAAGAATCAGCCTTGTTGGGAATTGATAACTTGTACCTGATCGGGGGCTTATCCCCAAGCAATTTGGCCCGTTTTTGGGTTTCCAGCACCACAATGTGACGGCTTTTTCAGCCCACGGGCCGCACCACGCCCGAATGCACCGAAAATGCCTGCGCCCGATCGCCCAGAGCGGCAAACAGCACCGGGTCCGTGCCGGTCATCCAGCACTGGGTGCCCAGCTTTTCGAGCGCATCGAACAGCGCCCCGCGCCGCACCGGGTCGAGATGGGCGGCAATCTCGTCGAGCAGCAGGATCGGGGTGATCCCCGTCATTGTCGAAACCAGCCGCGCATGGATCAGCACCAGCCCGATCAGCAGCGCCTTCTGCTCGCCGGTCGAGCACAAACCCGCCGGCATGGATTTGGGCGCGTGGGTCACATCGAGATCGATCCGGTGTGGCCCTAATGTGGTGCGTCCGGCCGCCCGATCAAGCCCTCTGGCGTCTCGCCAAAGCCCGGCCAGCGCCGCTTCCAGCCCGCTCGCCGTTGCCGGGATATCGCCCTCCATCATCGGCGTAATCGCCAGCAGCGCGGCGGGAAATCCCGTATCGGCCACCGATTTTTCCATAAGCGCCTGCAGATGGGCCAGCGAATCGGCGCGCGCGAAATAGATCGCGGTGGCCAGCTCGGCCATCTGCGCCTCGATGGCGCTCAGCCAGGCGGCGTCTCCATTGTCCTCGAGCAGCCGGTTGCGCTGGCGCATGGCCTTCTCGAAATCGGAAACGGTGCTCGAATGGCCCGGATGGAGCGCGGTGACCAGCCGGTCTAAAAACCGCCGCCGCTCGCTGGCCGGCCCGGTAAACAGCCCGTCCATCGATGGCGTGAGCCACAGGATGCGCACATGTTCGCTCATCTCCTCGACGGCCCGCGCATTGGCGCCGTTGATCCGCACCCGCCGTCCCGAGGCGTCGGCGCTGGCCCCCGTGCCGATATCGACCGGCCCGAATGCCGTCTCGATGCTTGCCGCCACGGCCCACAGCCCGTCCCCGCCGACCGTTCCCAGCGTGTCGAACCCGGCCCGCCGCAACCCGCGCCCCGGCGCCAGCAGCGAAATCGCTTCAATGAGGTTGGTCTTGCCCGCCCCGTTCTCCCCCGTCAGCACCACATGGCGATGATCGAGATCGAGCGCCGCGCTGGGATAATTGCGAAACCCCGTGAGCCGCAGCCGGGAAATATAGCGCTGTGCATCGGTCATGAGATCAGTCCGCACCGCCGGCATGGGATGTCCTGAACGCTCGTGGTGGCCGATTCAGGTCAGGCCGGAGCGAAAGCCGTGCATTTCGAGAACCGGACCGGAGCGTACGTCATGTACGCGAGCACCGGAAGCGCACACATGTGCGGCTTGCAGCCCGGCATCACCTGAATCATACCCGCATGGGCATGAGGACGAAGAGAGCTTTCGTCTCCCCATCCTCGCGCACCAGCGTGGGCGATCCGGCGTCGTTGAACATGAAGGTCGCGTTTTCTGTTCGGATCTGGGCGATGATTTCCAGCAGGTAGCGCGCGTTGAACCCGATCTCGAACCCTTCGAGGTCGAACTCGACAGGCAGTTCTTCGTTCGCCGTGCCGTGATCGGGATTGGTCACGCTCAATTCGAGCTGCCCCGGCGTCAGCGCCAGTTTCACCGCCTTGCCGCCGCGCTCCGAGGCAATGGTCGATACCCGGTCCACTGCCCGCGCCAGGCTGTCGCGATCGACGATCAGCGCCTTGTCGTTGTTTTTCGGCGTTACGCGCTCGTAATCGGGAAAACTGCCTTCGATCAGCTTTGAAAGCAGGATCACTCCGCCCAGCGTAAAGCGGATCTTGGTGTCGGAAAGCTCGATTTTGACCTCGTCCTCGACCCCGTCGAGCAACTTGAGCACCTCGGCCACCGTCTTGCGCGGAATGATAATGCCGGGCATCCCCGCCGAACCGGAAGGTGCTTCGGCTTCCACCCGCGCCAGCCGGTGCCCGTCGGTCGCCACCGCGCGCATCACCACCCCGTCCGGGCCATCCACTGTGTGAACGAAAATCCCGTTGAGATAATAGCGCGTCTCCTCGTTGGAAATCGCGAACTGGGTGCGCTCGATCAGGTCTTTGAGCATGTCGACCTTGATCGAGAATGTGTGCGTGAACGCCCCCGATTTGAGGTCGGGGAACCCGTCGGGATTGAGACACGCCAGATGAAAGCGCGACCGGCCCGAAGAGATCAGCATCTGATCGTTCCCGTCGGTTTCCAGCACCACATCGGCGCCATCGGAAAGCTTGCGCACGATTTCATAAAGCGTATGCGCGGGCACCGTCGTCGTGCCCGGCGTGCCGGTCATGGCCGGCACGGTTTCGGTCACTTCGATATCGAGGTCCGTGGCCCGCAAATCCAGCCCGTCGCCCGTGGCGCTCATCAACACGTTGGCGAGGATCGGATATGTGTTGCGCCGCTCGACGACGCGGTGCACATGCCCCAGTGACTTGAGCAGATGGTTGCGCTCGAGCGTGACCTTCATCGCTTATAGACCCCTGATCTTTTGCGTCTGGTTTTTCGCGGCCCGGACCGGACCTTCCCTGGCCCCAAAGCCGGGCACAGACCCTGCCCCGCCGGGCAAAAAAACGCAAGGCCCCACCCGGCCGCAGGAGGCTGGCGGGGCAATAATTTGGTGGATTGTTGGCGCGAAAAGATTCCCTTGCGTCTGCCAGGGGCTTTCTTGGCCCCAGCACCCCTCACCGGCCTGCCGGCCACCCTCTCCCCGGGGGGCGAGGGTTCAGTCTATGCCGTGCGTCGATGCCATACCCGGCCGCCGCAACCAAAAACCGTTAGACCCCAGATTGTCCCCGATCACGAGGCGCTGCCGCCGTTCCCCACCAGCGCTCCCGCAAGACAAACCCTCGCCCCTTTGGGGAGAGGGTGGCCGGCAGGCTGGTGAGGGGTCAGCCCCAGCCAAGATCACCGATCCATCGGCCAAGCCCCGTCTCACCTCTCCCTCGGGGGGAGAGGTCGCCGCATAGCGGCGGGTGAGGGGGCCTTCTTGCATACGCGCGCTGCCGCCGTTCCCCACCAGCGTCCCCGCAAGACAAACCCTCGCCCCTTTGGAGAGAGGGTGGCAGGCAGGCCGGTGAGGGGCCAGCCCCAGCCCAGATCACCGATCCATCAGCCAAGCCCCGTCTCACCTCTCCCTCAGGGGGAGAGGTCACCACATAGCGGCGGGTGAGGGGGCCGTGCTGAAAAAGACGCGGGAGCCTTGGCGCATGGCGCCCCGGGGGCCTTGCTTGTTTGCAGCAGAGCCGCCGCAGCCCTCCGAGCATAGCTCTTCGGGCGTTCGCCCCTCAAAAAGGTGCGTCTTTTGCCGCCGGCCCTTCAGCCATAGGCTTCAGGGCGTTCGCAGCTAAAATCGTTCCACCGGAGCGATTTTGCGGGCCCAACGGGCCCGCCGCTCCTCACTCCTCCAGCATGCGCCGGAGCAGTTCGATTTCCTGGGTCAGCTCGCCATCCTGGCTCATGAGCTGTTCCACCTTGCGCACCGAATGGAGCACGGTGGTGTGGTCGCGCCCGCCGAACCGGCGGCCGATTTCGGGCAGGGACCGCGAGGTCAGCGACTTGGCCAGATACATCGCGATCTGGCGCGGGCGCACCACGTCGCGCGAGCGGCGCGACGATAAAAGCTCGTTGCGCGGCACCTTGTAGTGGCGGGCGACGATTTTGAGGATGTCCTCGATCCGCACCCGGGGCGTCTCGCGCGAGCGGATCAGGTCCTGCAGGGTCTTTTCGGCAAGCCCCACCGTGATCGGCTCGCCGGTCAGCTGGTTGGCGGCCACCAGCCGGTTGACGGCACCGTCGAGGTCGCGGCCGTGGCTCACGATCGAGCGCGCCACGTAATCGATGACAGGGGCGGGAAAGCTCAGTCCGGTAAACCGGCTTGCTGCCTGGTCGGCCCGTTTCTGGACGATGGCGCGGCGCAGTTCGGGATCGAACTGGGTGATGGGGATCACAAGCCCCCCCGATAGCCGCGAGCGCACCCGGTCGTCGAGCATTTCCAGATCGCGCGGCGGCGCATCGCCGGCCACAACGACCTGCTTGGTGCCCGAAATCAGGGTCGAGAGCGTATGGCCGAATTCGGTGGCCGATTTGCCCTGCAGGAACTGCATGTCGTCGATCAGCAAAAGATCGATCCCACGCAGCCATTCCTTGAAGGCCAGCGCCGACTGGTGCTGCACCGCCGTGATGAAATGATACATGAAATGGTCGGCGGTCAGATAGACGATGTTGCGCGAAACGTCGGACGCCCCTGCCGCCCAGGCAATGGCATTGAGCAGATGGGTCTTGCCCAGCCCCACCGAGGAATGGATATAGACCGGGTTGAACGTCACCACATTGTTGGCAGCGGCCGAGGCGACCTGCTTGGCGACATTGAGCGCCATTTCATTGGCGCTGCCCGAAACGAAAGTCTCGAAGGTCAGCTTGCGGTCCAGCGCCGAGCCCGAAAGCGCATTGGCCCGCGTGCCGCTGGCCGGCTGGCTGGTAACAAGCGCGGGAACGGTCCGCACCTCGGCAACGCCGGGTTGGGCCTCGGTCTCTGCCGCCGGCTCGTTGGAGGCGACAAGGCGCGGACGAGCCTGTCCATTGACGCGCACCGTCAGGTGCAGCCGGCCGATGGTCTCGTTTTCGGCGGTAAAGGCCTCGAGGATCTTTTCGACATAGTTGGACTGGATCCACGAGCACAAAAAGCGCGTGGGAACGGAAAGATGCGCGAGGTCGCCGACGACTTCTTCCAGCTCGAGCCGGGCGAACCATGACGTAAAGACGTCTTCGCCAACCGCTGCCCTCAGCCGCGCCCGCACGCGCAGCCAGACCTGATCGGCATCCATTGTCATCTTGGCTTCCCCTTCGCCCCCGATTTTCGTCCTTTGCGGAACTGTGCCCGCTTTGCCTCCAGTCGCTCCCCAGGTTCCGCGATCCGCAGCCGCGATCGAATCCATTGCTGTTGCCTCTTAATGCTATGACGTCCCGCCCATCCCCGGCGGCAACCCCTGTTTCCCCAAATTTGTCCCGTTGCCCGAGACAATAAATTTACGCCCCCGCGCAAGCGTTTATTGCGCAGTACCCTATTGTTACAAATTGAAATCGGCGCAACGGCGCCTGAGGAAAAGACGAAACCCGTCTTTGTCGGTCTAGAAGTGAACCAGGAACTTGGGATGCTCGGTCATCGCACCATGACGGCCCGCAAAGAGCCGTAAATGATTTAAGCCGGTCATCGCTGTCCCCTTGGTCTACCCGTATGAAGGAGGCGTTAGACTTGTCTTTCGCCGCCCCCTTTCTGATCCAACGAGGCCATTTTAGACAGTCAAATTTTTGCGCACAACCGCAGATTTGGCCAAAAATCCGCTTGACTCGTCCCCCATGCGTACAGCCGGGACCGGGCGGTCCGGCAAGGCAAAATTAAGGGTATGGGACTCCTTGCAGATTCCCGTTGGGTCCGTTTTGAGTCCCATCGGATTATTTTTTCCATCCCCCCTCGCCATCACCTTCACATGGCTGTTTTGTGACCTTGCGATGACGGAAATGTCACGCAAATTTGGCGCGGGTTTTGAAATGGCAAAGGGCCCCGTTCGGGGCCCTTGGAAACTTGTTCTCAAACCCGAAACACGATCGGGTCGATAGGATTGCTCAAAGCTCGCGCGCCTTACGCGCCCAGGGCCTTGACGCGCTTTGCCAGGCGCGAAACCTTGCGGTTGGCCATGTTCTTGTGGAACACGCCCTTGCCGGCGGCGCGCTGCAGCTCGGGTTCGGCGGCGCGCAGCGCTGCGGCGGCTGCAGCCTGGTCGCCCGAAGCGATCGCTTCTTCGACCTTGCGCAGATAGGTGCGCACGCGGGAGCGGCGTGCCGTGTTCTTGGCGGTCCGGGCTTCGATCTTGCGGGTGGCCTTCTTGGCCGAAGTGGTATTTGCCATTTTTAAGATGTCCTCGTGGCGATATGCCTTGCGTGCTTTAACCCCTGAGGCAAGCACAACCGGAACGGGCGCCCCTTGCGGCGCGCCCAGCGAAGGCTGCTCTATAGAGACGGCCCCCATTGGAGTCAAATCCTAATGCTGGCAGACCGGGCAATAAAACGTCGAGCGTCCCGCCTGCACGATCCTTCCGGTCACTCCCCCGCATTCCGGACGCGGGCAGGGATCGCCCTCGTGCCCATAGACGGCAAAGGAATGCTGGAAATAGCCCGGCTGCCCGTCGGCTTGCGAAAAATCCTTGAGCGTCGACCCGCCCGCCGCGATCGCCGCTTCCAGAACCTGCCGGATTGCTGCCACCAGCCTTTCGATTTCGCGCTCATTGAGCGCCCCGGCGGCCCGTCGCGGATCGATCCGGCTCATATGCAGGGCCTCGCACACATAGATATTGCCCAGCCCCGCGACCACCCGCTGGTCGAGCAGCACCGTCTTGATCGGCCCCTTCTTTGCTTTCAGCCGGTCCGCCAGATAGGGCGCGCTCAGATCGTTGCCCAGCGGCTCGGGGCCGAGCGGGTCGATAAAGGGATTGGCGGTGCCCGGCGCGAAAAGGTCCATGAACCCGAACCGGCGCGGATCGCTATAGGATAGAGTAACGCGCCCGCGCGAGGGATGAACCAGATCGGCCACCACATGGACGTGCTTGCCGCCGGCTTCGCCGGGCTTGAGACGGCTCGGTTCGGCGAGCCGCTGGTCGGCCACGAAAAACGCCCCCGTCATCCCAAGATGGGAAAGCCACACCCCGCCCCCCGAAAGCGCCGCCACGAGATATTTGGCCCGCCGTCCCAGATGGGTGATCGTCTGCCCCTCGAGCCCGTCGACGAACCCCTGGGGGAACGGAAACCGCAGGTCGGGACGGTTGAGCCTGACGCTTTCGATCCGCGCGCCCTCGATGAATGGAGCGAGGCCCCGCCGCACGGTTTCAACTTCGGGCAATTCAGGCATGAATTTCACTCAAGTCCATACATTTTGCCGCCATTGTTTGCGACGATTTCGCCAGAGCTCTACACCTTGCGTTATGGCGCGGCCAAGCCCATAACCGGGCGACAGGCCAACCATGAGAGGCTCGAAATGACCGAAAACGCTCAGACCACCCATTTCGGAACGCGCACCGTCCCGCTGGGCGAAAAGCAGGGCCTTGTCAACGACGTCTTCCACAAGGTCGCCTCGCGCTATGACCTGATGAACGACCTGATGAGCGGCGGAATCCATAGAGTCTGGAAGGACTTGATGGTCGCTCGCCTCGCCCCGCCCCGCTCCGGTTCGCGCGGATATTCAGTGCTCGACATGGCCGGCGGCACCGGCGATGTCGCCATGCGCATCCTCGATGCCAGCCACGGTTATGCCAGGGTCACCGTCTCCGACATCAACACCGACATGCTCGCCGTCGGCGCCGAACGCGCCAAATCCTGGCGCTACCCGGCCAATGTCGAGTTCGTCGAGGCCAATGCCGAAGAATTGCCGTTCGAAAACAATAGCTTCGATGCCTACACCATCGCCTTCGGCATCCGCAACGTCCCCCGTATCGATAAGGCATTGAGCGAAGCGCACCGTGTCCTCAAACGCGGCGGCCGCATCCTGGTGCTCGAATTTTCAAAGGTCGATGTCCCGGTGCTCGACAAGGTCTATGACCTGTTTTCCGATCACCTTATCCCACCCATGGGCAAGATGGTCACCGGCGATGCCCAACCCTACCAGTACCTCGTCGAATCCATTCGCAACTTCCCCGATCCGGCCACATTTTCGACAATGATCGAAACCGCCGGCTTCAAGCGTGTCACGCACACGGCATTTTCGGGCAATATCGCCGCCCTGCACGGGGGCTGGAAACTCTGACCATGGGGCTTGGGACCTATCTAAGGCTCGCACGGGCCGGCTTCGTTCTGGCCCGCGAAGGGGCGTTCTCGCTTGCCGAGGACCAGCCCATTCCGCCCTCGGCGAGGCTTCTTGTCGGTGTTGCCCGCCTCATCGAAAAACGCGATGTGCGCAAGACCGGTCGTGTCACACGGCTGGCCAATGCGCTCACCCGGCTCGGTCCGGTCTATGTCAAGCTCGGTCAGGTTCTCGCCACCCGGCGTGACATCATCGGCTTTGAGATCGCCTCCGATCTCGCCGCCCTGCAGGACGCGCTGCCCCCGTTCGACGAAAAGCTTGTCCCCGGCCTTCTGGCCGAAGCGCTGGGCGACAAGGCCGCCGCGCTCAAGGAGATTTCCCCGCCTCTCGCCGCTGCCTCGATCGCCCAGGTTCATAAGGCCCGCCTGCAAACCCCGCAGGGGGAGCGAACCGTTGCCGTCAAGCTCCTGCGCCCCAAAATCCGCGAGCGCTTCGCCCGCGATCTCGAAGGGCTCTATGCTTTGGCCGGCGTGGCCGAGCGTTTCATGCCCGCCACGCGGCGCTTCAACGGCAAGAAGGTCGTCGACGCTCTCGCCCGTTCGGCCATGCTGGAAATGGATCTGCGCATGGAAGCTGCGGCCATGTCCGAGCTTGCCGATAATCTTGCCGATGACGGCGACTTCGGGGTGCCCGACGTCTTCTGGGAACAGACCGGGCGCTCGGTCCTCACCACCGGCTGGATCGACGCCATCCCCATCCGCGACGTCGAAAGGATCGATGCCGCCGGCATGGACCGCAAGAAACTCGCTGCCAGCCTCATCCAGAGCTTTCTGCGCCAGGCCATCCGCGATGGGTTCTTTCACGCCGACATGCATCCGGGCAATCTGTTCGCAGATCCCAAGACCGGCGGCATCGTTGCCGTCGATTTCGGCATCATGGGCCGCATTGGCAAGCGCGAGCAGCGGTTCCTCGCCGAAATTCTCTATGGCTTCATCACCCGCAATTATTACCGCGTGGCCGAGTTGCACATCGATATCGGCTATGTGCCGCAAACCCACACAATCGACGATTTCGCCCAGGCCATCCGCGCCATCGGCGAACCGCTGGTCGGGCGCGGGGCCGACGAGATTTCCATGGCGCGGGTCCTGGCCCAGCTCATCGAGGTGACCGAGCTGTTCGACATGACCGCCCGGCCCGAGCTGGTGCTCCTGCAAAAAAACATGGTTCTGGCCGAAGGCACCGCGCGCCTGCTCGATCCGCAGTTCAATATGTGGACCGCCGCCGAGCCTGTGGTTTCCGAATGGGTGCGCCGCACTGTCGGGCCGCAGGGCAGGTTCGAGATCGCCAAAGACGCAGTCGACGAGGCGCTCGACCTGGCCAGGCGCCTCCCCGATCTGGGCCGCCGCGCCGAGCGCGTCCTCACCCGGCTCGAAGCCGATCAATTGCGTCAGGACAGAAAGGACCCGTTGATCGAAACCCTCAAATGGGGGAGCCTCGCAACAATATTTCTGGCGATCATGAGCCTGATCGCCCATCTGGGAGGCGCGCTGTGAGTGTTGCCGGCAAGCATATCCTCTTGATCGTCTCGGGCGGCATTGCCGCCTACAAGGCCATTACGCTGATCCGCCTGATCCAGAAAGCGGGCGGCACCGTGCAGGTGATCCTGACCGAAGGGGCAAAGCAGTTTGTCTCCCCCCTGACCATTTCCACGCTGTGCGGCCGGCCCGCCCTGTCCGATCTTTTCGATCTGACCCGCGAGGCTGAAATCGGCCATATCGAGCTGTCCCGCTCCGCCGATCTGGTTGTCGTCGCCCCGGCCACCGCCCACATTCTGGCGCGCATGGCCAACGGGCTGGCCGACGATCTGGCCACAACGTGCCTTCTGGCCACCATCACCCCGGTGCTCGCCGCCCCGGCCATGAATGTGCGCATGTGGGAGGCCCCGTCCACCCGCCGCAACATCGAGACCCTGCGCCGCGACGGCATAGCGCTTGTCGGCCCCGAAGATGGCGACATGGCTTGCGGCGAATTCGGTACGGGCCGCATGGCCGAGCCCGAAGACATCCTTGCCGCCATCACAGATCACTTCGCCCATGGAAAGGGGCCGCGCCCACTGGAGGGCCGGACAATAATCGTCACCTCCGGTCCCACGCGCGAACCGATCGATCCGGTGCGCTACATCTCCAACGCCTCCTCGGGTCGTCAGGGCACCGCCATTGCCGAAGCACTCGCATCGCACGGCGCCATCGTCAAATTCGTCACCGGTCCGGCCGAATTTGCAAAGCCCAGGGGCTGCGAAATCTTCCCCGTGGAAACCGCCGTCGAAATGGAAGGGGCAGTCATCGCCGCCCTGCCCGCCGACGCCGCGATTTTTACCGCTGCCGTCGCCGACTGGCGTATCGCCGCGCCGTCGGATGCCAAGCTCAAAAAGGACGTTTCAGGCACCGCGCCCGAACTCGATTTCGTTGCCAATCCCGACATTCTGGCGACAGTTTCCCATCTTCCGGCCGGCGAGCGTCCCGCCCTTGTCATCGGCTTTGCCGCCGAAACCGGAAATCTCGAAACCCACGCCCGCAACAAGCTGGCGCGCAAGGGATGCGACTGGCTCCTGGCCAATGACGTGAGCCCGGGCAGTGGTGTTTTCGGCGGCCCCGATACCCGCATCCTGTTTCTCGATGGCACGGCCACCGACGATTGGGGTCCGCAATCGAAAACCGCGGTGGCCGAGAAACTGGCCGACCGGATCGCGAAACACTTTGCCGCTGGTTCGTGAGCCCGGAGTGCTTCCAGAATAAGTGGACACCACTTATTCGGTTCGGAAGCACGACAAACCAAAGAGCAGAAGAATTTTTGCGATTCGAAGAAGCGCGGAAATGCTCTGACGTCTTGCAAAAGGCCGGCGATTCCGACCACAGTGCGCCAGAGTGTTGAGGAAGGGATGCACAAGATGACCATGACCACATTGACCCGTCTGGCCGGAGCCGGCGGGCTGGCCCTGCTGCTCACCGCATGTATGGATGTCTCGATGACCGTCGACGTTCAGAGCGAGACCGAGGCCGAGGCCACAATGGTGACCTCCATGGCGGCCGACATGGTCGAATTGATGAACGCCCAGGCCGAAGGTGGCGACGAGGAATTCTGCGCCGAGGGCGAACTGATCGAAAACGCGGACATGATCGATTGCGTCGTTGTCCAGTCAGGTCCCTTCGACGAGCTCGATTTCGAGGCCGAGGATGGTCAGGGCCCGATGATCGAGGCCATCGGCGGCGGTCAGGTGCGCGTGACCTTCCCCACCGGCGATCTCGCCGAATCGCTCGACGAGAGCATGGGCGAAGAACAGGACCCGCAGATGCAGGCCATGATAACCTCGATGTTCGAGGGCCATGCGATCACCATAACCGTCACCGGTGGCACTGTCGTTGACACCAATATGAACATTTCCGCCGACGGCATGACCGCAAACTACGAAATTCCGTTCGTCGATCTGTTTGCCGCCACCCTCGATATGCCCGGTGAACTCTACGCAGTGGTCCAGAAATAGCCCATGACGGTCGGCTTTAAATGGCTCGAGCATGGGCGGGGCCTGCCCCTGCCACAGCGCCAGAGCAAGGGAGCATCGGGGTACGATCTCGCCGCGGCGCTTGCCGATGGCGAAGCCCTCGTCATCGCCCCGGGCGCCTTCGCGCTTGTTCCATGCGGTTTCGCTCTGGCGCTGCCTGTCGGCTATGAGGCGCAGGTTCGACCGCGCTCTGGCCTTGCTGCCCGGCACGGTGTTACCGTGCTCAACGCGCCCGGCACGGTCGACGCCGATTACCGCGGGGAGGTCAAGGCAATCCTCGTCAACCACGGCGCCGCGCCGTTCGAAATCCGGCGCGGCGACAGGATCGCCCAGATGGTGGTCGCCGCTGTGCCCGATATTGCGCTTGTCGAAGTGGACGAACTCGAGGAGACCGCACGTGGCACTGGTGGATTTGGCTCGACGGGGACCTAGAGCGTTTCCAGAAAAAACATGTCCTCGACCCCGATCGGGGATGCGAACCGCTTTTTCGGTTCGGAAGCGCGACCACTTAAAATGGCTTGGCCTTGCCCTGGTTTTCGGCGCGACGTTTCCGGCTCTGGCCGGTGACAGCGCCCAGTTCGACGCCATAGGCTATTCCCAAGACGGGCGCTATTTCGCTTTCGAGCAATTCGGCATTCAGGATGGCTCGGGCTTTGCCTATGCGGAAATCTTCCTGATCGACCTTTCGACCGACAGTTTCGTGGGCGGTGCGCCCTTCGAGACGCGCATCGAGACCGAAATGACCCCGGTCGCCGAGGCCCGTGCCCAGGCATATGCCGAGGCTGCCGAAGCGCTGTCCGAATTTGAGATCGTCCGCCCCGCCCTTCCCATTGCCCTGCGTGGCGATGGCGAATTGGGCGATGATGGCCTGTCGATTTCCTACGGCATTCCCAGCTATGGCCTTGCCGAAATCTCGGGCGAATACGCACTCAACCTTGAGATCTTCAAGGCTCCGTCAAACCAGGATTGCGATTTCTTCGAAGGCAGCCCGATGGGCGTTGCCGTGATGCGCCAGACCGAGGGCATCACAGAGGAGATCTACCGCGACACAAGCGTCCCTGCCTCGCGCCACTGCGTCATCACCTACAAATTTTACGGGATCTTCAACCCGTTCGATGCCTGGGACAATTCATCGTCCGTCGCCGTCCTTTCGGTCTGGTCGCACGGCTTTGAAGGTCCCGACCGGCGCTTTATCGCCCTGCCGGTTGGAGATGGCGAATAGGTGGCGCTCACCCCCGCCCAGTCGGCCCGCTACGCCCGCCATATCGTGCTCAAGGATATGGGGGGCGCCGGCCAGCAGCGGCTCAGTGCGGCGCATGTGGCGATTGTCGGCGCCGGCGGGCTGGGCGTACCTGTGATCGCTTACCTCGCCGGAGCCGGGATCGGCAGGCTCACCATCATCGATCCCGATAGTGTGTCGCTCTCCAATCTTTCCCGGCAGGTGATCTATTCGGACGCCGATCTGGACACGCCCAAAGCCCAGGCGGCCGCCCGGTTCGCTGCACGGCTCAATCCTGAGATCGCGCCATCGGCCCGGGTTGAGAGCGTCACATCCGACAATGCGGGAACGCTGCTGGCCGGCGCCGATCTGGTTGTGGAAGGCACCGACAATTTCGCTGCCAAACGCGCGGTGGCCAAAGTCTGTGCGGACCTCGAAATCCCGCTCGTCACCGGCGCCCTTGGTCCCTTCGACGGCTCGATCACCGTCCTTGCGCCGTTCCTTAAGCGCGAAGACGGTAGCCATTGGCCCGATTTCGCTGCCCTCTATCCCGTCGATCCAACCCCCGAGGATAGCCCGCCCTGCGAGCTTGTCGGTGTTCTCAACGTTCTCCCCGGAATCGTGGGCAGCATGATGGCCAACGAGGCCATCAAATACCTCGCCGGCTTCGGCGAACCGCTTCTGGGAAAGCTATTGATCTACTCCGCCCGCACCGGCGAGAGCCGGATCATGAGCTACAGATAGCGGGCTGCCGTTTTACCATCGCGCGATTGCCACCGCGGACGAGTGCAGCGAGGACCTCGGCGACCGTTCGCCGCCCCGCCGGAGGGCCAGCGAATGTCATAGGGCGGTTTTAGCCCGTCATGACTTTCGCGGTGCGGCCCGTGAGGCAGAATCAAGCCTCAGGATGCTTGAACACCAGCGTTGCGTTGGTTCCGCCAAACCCGAAACTGTTTGACAGCACGACGCCCAGATCCACATTGTCGCGGCGCTGGCGCAGGATCGGCATGTCGGCGAAATCGGGATCGAGGGTTTCGATATTGGCGCTCTCGCAGATAAAGCGGTTCTGCATCATGAGCAGCGAATAAATGCACTCCTGCACGCCCGTCGCACCCAGCGAATGCCCGGTCAGCGACTTGGTGGCCGACAGCGGTGGACACTTGTCCTCATTGCCGAAGACTTCGCGCAGCGCCTCGATTTCCTTGCGGTCACCCACGGGGGTCGAAGTGGCGTGCGGGTTGATATAGTCGATGGGCGCCTTGACCGTTTCGAGCGCCATGCGCATGCAGCGTACCGCGCCCTCGCCCGAAGGGGCCACCATGTCGTAGCCGTCCGAGGTCGCGCCATAGCCGATCAACTCGGCAATGATATTGGCGCCGCGCGCCTTGGCGTGTTCGTATTCCTCGAGCACCAGAACCCCGGCGCCCCCTGCAATCACGAACCCGTCGCGATTGGCGTCGTAGGCGCGCGATGCCTTTTCCGGCGTGTCGTTGAAGTCCGAGCTCATGGCGCCCATGGCGTCGAACAGGTTCGACATCGACCAATCGAGATCCTCGTGGCCGCCGGCAAAAACGATATCCTGCTTGCCCAACTGGATCTGTTCATACGCATTGCCGATGCAATGCTTGGACGTCGCGCAGGCAGAAGAGATCGAATAATTGACCCCCAGAATGCCATAGGCGGTGGCCAGCGTCGCCGAGGCGGTCGAGCTCATGGCTTTGGGCACGGCGAGCGGACCGATGCGCTTGGGGCTCTTTTTTTCCCGCGTGATGTCGGCGGCCTCGACAACGGCGCGCGTCGAAGGCCCGCCCGATCCCATCACGATACCCGTGCGCGGGTTCTTGACGTCTTTTTCCTCGAGCCCGGCCATCTCGATGGCCTGCTGCATGGCGATATAGTTCCAGGCAGCACCCTTGGCCATAAAGCGCGTGGTGCGCCGATCGAGCACTTCGAACGGATCGAGCGTGGGTTCGCCATGCACCTGGCAGCGAAAGCCCAGATCGACATAATCCTGCGCCCGGGAAATCCCCGGGCGCGCGTTTTTAAGGCTGTCGAGCACCTCGTCGAGAGTGTTTCCGATCGAGGAGACGATCCCCATGCCGGTGACCACAACGCGCTTCATTTATGCCCCTTGGTCTTTCTTGTCAGACGGAATTCGGCCCGAAACTTACAGGGCGCCCATGTCCGTAAAAAGGCCGACCCGCAGATCCTTGGCCTCATATATGGTTTTTCCGTCGGCTTTCACATAGCCGTCGGCAATTCCGAGCGTCAGTTTCGAGCGCATCACGCGCTTGATGTCGATACCGTACTCGACCAGTTTGACATCGTTTGTAACCTGGCCGGTGAACTTGATCTCTCCCGCCAACGCGCGGCCCCGCCCGGGCGATCCGCCCCAGCCGAGAAAAAATCCGGTCATTTGCCAGAGCGCATCGAGCCCCAGACAGCCCGGCATCACCGGGTCGCCGTGGAAATGGCAGGCAAAGAACCAAAGATCGGGAGAGACATCGAGTTCGGCCCGCACCTGTCCCTTGCCATGAGGCCCGCCATCGTCGTCGATCCGCGTGATACGGTCGAACATGAGCATCGGCGGAAGCGGCAATTGCGCATTTCCCGGTCCAAAAAGCTCACCGCGCCCACAGGCCAGCAACTGGTCGTAATCGTAAGAATGGGCGCGTTCTGCCATGGACTCCCCGCAAATCTGGAAAAAACTGTGTAGAGGGCAATCGCTAGGAGGGTCAATAGACCATTTGCCCGAGGCGGGGGTTTACGCCATCTGCGCTTTCTTCTGCCGGCGCCGGATCACCGAGGAGGCAATGCCCATGCCCTCGCGGTATTTGGCGACCGTCCTGCGGGCCACGTCGATTCCCTGCTCACGCTTGAGCACCTCGGCAATGGTGTCGTCCGAAAGGATCGCATCGGGCTTTTCCGCCTCGATCAACTGGCGGATGCGGTGGCGCACGGCCTCGGCCGAATGGTCGTCGCCGCCTGACGAAGAATTGAGGGCGGTGGTGAAGAAATATTTCATCTCGAACAGCCCGCGCGGCGTCGCGATATATTTGTTGGCCGTCACCCGCGACACCGTCGATTCGTGCATTTCGATCTCGGTTGCCACGGTCTTGAGCGTCATGGGCCGCAAATGGGAAATCCCGCGCCGCAGGAACCCGTCCTGCTGCTTGACGATCTCTGTTGCCACTTTCAGGATCGTCTGGGCCCGCTGGTCGAGGCTTTTGGTCAGCCAGTTGGCCGTGTTGAGACAATCGACGAGGAAGGTCTTTTCCTCCGCGTCGCGGGTTTTCTTGGAAATCGAGGCGTAATAGACCCGGTTGACCAGAACCCGAGGCAGGACCTCGGAATTGAGCTCGACCTGCCACCCCCCGTCATTGCCGCGCTTGACGAACACATCGGGCACCACCGATTGCACCGGCGAAAAATCGAACGCTCGGCCTGGGCGCGGATCGAGCTCGCGCAACTCGGCCAGCATGTCGAGGATGTCCTCGCGATCCGCCCCGATTTTCCTGCCCAGCAGCGCCAGATCGTGGCCGGCCACCAGGTCGAGATGGGCGAGCAGCCCGGCCATCATGGGGTCAAGCCTGTCCTTTTCGGCGAGCTGGATCGCCAGGCATTCGGCAAGCGAGCGCGCGAAAACGCCAAGGGGCTCGCAACCCTGCACCTTGCCCAGAACGGCTTCGACCGTCTCGGGGCTGGTGCCGAGCTGTTCGGCGATCTGGCCGGTCTCGGCCATCAGATAGCCGCGCTCGTCGAGATTGTCGACGAGGCTGCGCGCGATCAGCCGCTCGGCGGGATCTTTCACGATCAGATTGACCTGTTCGGCCAGATGGTCGGCCAGCGAGATCTGGGCGGAAACATACTGGTCGATATCGGGCGCTTCGCCCCCCAGCACGCCACCCTTGCCCTCGGGCCAGGAACTCGACTGGCTGAGCGAATCCTGCCCCGACTGCTCGGGGAAGACATTGGAAACGTCGGTATCGAGACTGTCCGCGATGGTCGTCGCGCTGCCTAGATGGCCGGAATGATCGACCACGTCGCGATAGGGGTCGATTTCCTCGGCCCGCTCACGCTCCATTGGCGTATCGCCATCGGGGGCGTCGGGGCTTTCCAGAAGGGGGTTGCGCAGCAGTTCGGCGTCAACGAACGCACTGAGTTCCATGTGGCTGAGCTGCAAAAGCCGGATCGACGCCATCAATTGCGGCGTCAACGTCAATGTCTGGGTTTGCCGGACATCCAGCCGTGGCGAAAGCGCCATGCCTAAAGAGCTCCCACTCGATTCCCCCAAGGTCGCAGCATCCCACGCGCATACGACGAGGCGAACCTAGCGTCTTTGCGATAGCCCTTCAAGGCGCGCCATACAATTTTCGTGCCAGTTGCGACCAAAGGCGCGCATCTTTGCTTTTGCTAGAGCTTGAAGCTTTCGCCCAGATAGACCCGCCGTGCGTCGGGATCGGCCATTATCGTTTCGGGCCGGCCCTGGATCATCACCTTGCCCCCATGGATAAGATAGGCCCGATCCACCAGCCCGAAGGTTTCGCGCACCTGATGGTCGGTGATCAGAACCCCGATGCCGCGTTGGGTGAGTTGGCGCACCAGCCCCTGGATATCGGCCACCGCGATGGGATCGACCCCGGCAAACGGCTCGTCGAGCAGCATGAATTTGGGGTCCGCCGCCAGCGCGCGGGCGATTTCCACTCGCCGCCGCTCCCCGCCTGAAAGCGCCAGCGCATCGGCATCGCGCAGATGGGAAACCGAGAACTCGTCGAGCAATTCGTCGAGCCGTGCATAGCGTTCCTTCTTGTCCTTGATGTGCCCTTCGAGCACGGCCAGCACATTGTCCTTGACCGAGAGCCCGCGAAAGATCGAGGCTTCCTGGGGCAGATAGCCGATGCCCAGCCGCCCGCGCTGATAGAGCGGCAAATGGGTGATCGAGAGCCCGTCGAGCAGCACCTCGCCGCCATCGGGCCGCACCAGCCCCATGATCATCGTGAAAACCGTGGTCTTGCCCGCCCCGTTGGGCCCGAGCAGGCCCACCGCCTCGCCGCGTCGCACCGCGATCGAGACGTCGCGCACCACCGCGCGCTTTTTGAAACTCTTGGCAAGACCGTGGGCGACGAGCCAGCCGGTCTGGTCGATACCGGCCATCAGCCCCCCGGCGTAAAGGTGCTGGTGACGCGTCCGCCGCCGCCCGCAGAACTGAACGAAGATGTGCCGGCCCGTGTATCGATCACCAGCCGGTCGGCATTGACCGTGCCGCTGGCATTGACCACCACAACCGAGCCGGTAAAAATCAGAACCCTGTCGCCGAAATCATAATCGGCGGCATCGGCCTCCACGGTCTGGTCGTCGAATGCCATATTGACCCGTCCGCCCGATGCGGAAAAGCTTTCGAGGTCCGAGGGCCCGCCCTCTCCATATCGGGTTTCCACCTCCGGCGCCTCGAGGCGCATCGTGCCCTGGGTGATCACCACATTGCCGCTAAACAGCGCCGTGTTTTCATTTTCGAGCACTTCGAGCGAATCGGCGGTCACGTTGACCTGTTCGTCGGCCTCGGCGGCCAGTCCGCCGAACCCGGCAGGGTCGCTGGCCGTGCTCTGGCCGAAGGCCGGTCCGGCAAGAAGGGCGAAACAGGCGATCGCCAGGCTAAAGCGCGTCATTGTCCGTCTCCTGGGCAAAAGGGTCCCGCGCCTCTCCCGCGTCGCGCTGGGGCACCATGTCGAGATTGACGCCGGTAAACTGCCAGCGCGCTGCGTCCAGATCATGTTCCATCGTATCGGCATAAAGTTGCGCGCCGGTGTCGAAAGCAAAGCGCACCGGGCCGTCCGAAGCCAGGACCTGGGCCGGCCAGTCCACTTCGACCCCAGCCAGAACCCCCCGAGCGCCGGTTGAATCGGAAACCGCCACGTCTTCGTTGGATACCAGATATTCGGTGCTCATTGTCCACTCGGCCGAGGCGAATTCGATATGGGCCGAATACCCCGAATCATCGGCGATATCGACGGTCAGATCGTAAAGATCGGCCGTATCGAGATTGCCCACCCGCGATTCCGCCCGCGCCGCCTCCAGCGCGTAGTTCGAGCCGGTCGCCGTGCGACCTTCAAAACGTGGCCCCTCGATAACCAGCGTATCGTTTTCCAGCCTGATGCCCTCGATCGGCACGATATCGCCCGTCATGCTGGCGGCAATCTGAAACGCCGGTACCGCAAGAATCAGCATCCCCGCGGCAGGAACCATCCAGCGCAACGCCGCGATCCGCCGGTTGTGCCGGGCAAATCGCAGATAGGTCTCGTGTCGGACGCTGGCCGAGGGCGCGATCATGGGCTAGCTGTGGGCGAAAATGTCGATCTCGGGCCAGCCGGCGAGATCGAGTTGGGCGCGCGTGGGCAGGAAATCAAAGCACGCCTTCGCCATTTCGGCCCGCCCTTCGCGCGCCAGCATCCGGTCCAGGTGCCGGCGCAGATCGTGCAGATAGAGCACGTCCGACGCTGCGTAATCGAGCTGGGCCTGGCTCAGCATTTCCGCCCCCCAATCGGACGATTGCTGCTGCTTGCTCATATCGACGCCCAAAAGCTCGCGCGAAAGATCTTTGAGCCCGTGCCGGTCGGTATAGGTTCGCACCAGTTTCGAGGCGATCTTGGTGCAATAGACCGGCGTGGTCATCACGCCGAACGCGGCAAAAAGCGCTGCCATGTCGAAGCGCGCGAAATGAAAGAGCTTGGTCTTGGTCGCGTCGGCCAGCAGCGCCGCAAGGTTGGGTGCTTCGGTCTGTCCCGGAAGAATCTGGACCACATCGGCCGTGCCGTCGCCTGGCGAAAGCTGCACGACGCACAACCGGTCGCGTGCCGGATTGAGGCCCATCGTCTCGGTATCGATGGCCACCTGCCGTCCGGTGTAACGGGAAAGGTCGGGCAGATCGCCCTTGTGCAGTCGAACGCTCATGTCGTCTCATAACTCCGGGGAGAGGCAAAGGTATCCCTAGATGCCACACCCCGCAGCGTTTTGACTAGACCCTGCTCTTGGGCGGGTGCGCCGGCCTAGCGCGCATTGGCGGCGGCGGCGGTCAGGCGCGTGGAAAATTCCGGCCAGCCCCAGCGCAGCGACAGCGGCGAAATCGCCCCGCCGACCGCCATGGTCAGCGCCTCGCTGTCGACAACGGCCACCCGGCCTTCGGTCACATGGGGCGCGCTGGCGATGTAGGGCAGTGCGAAAAATGCCTCGGCCGCCTCGGTCGTGTTGAGAAAGGCGACCAGCACATCGGCTTCGAGCTGGGCGAAGTTCTCGTGGCTCACCGAATAGGTATAGCCGGTCGATCCCGTATCGTCCTCGGCCACCGAGACCAGCCCGGCTTCCACCAGCAAGAGCGTGCGCGGATCGGCGCTGTTGCGCACCGAGATGGTCCCGTCATTGCGATTGACGAAATTGAGGAAGCTCTTTCCGGCGATTTCGGGGTGTTCGATGGCGGTGGACGCGATCAATGCCTCGGTGTCGGCAATCAGCGTCCGCGCGCGCTCGCTAAGCCCCAGCGCCGTCCCGATTACGTCAACGCTCTCCTGCCAGTTGCCCTGCCAGGCGGCGGTTTTGAACGGAATGACGGGCGCAAACTGGCTCAACGCCGAATATTCATCCTCGGTCAGCCCCGAATAGGGGGCAAGGATGATATCGGGATCGAGCGCCAGCATCGCCTCGAGAGAAACTTCTCCACTCGCTTCGCCCAGCATGGGCGGCAATTCCGCGCCGAGTGCGTCGAGGGCCTCGCGCGTCCAGGGCGAGACCCCGTCCGCATCCCCGCCATAGCTCACCTTGGGCAACCCCACCGGCACGACGCCGAGATCGAGAACCACATCATGGGCGACCCATCCCCATGTCAGCACGCGCTGCGGCTGCGCCGCGATCGTGGTGCTGCCATAGGCATGCTCGATGGTTAAGGGAAACTCCTGGGCCAGGGCGGCAAAGCCCTGGAAAGCCAGGGGAAGGGCAAGGAGTGCGGCGCGAAAATCAAACATGGTCAACCCGGATCGAAACAAACGATGCCGTGGACCTAAAATATTTGATAAAACAAGTCATCTTTAAAATTGCGCGGCACAGTGACGCTTGGCCGCTTTGTGCAGGCAGAACGTTTCCTGCCCGATTTCGCGGGAGCGAATAAGCGCAAAAACGCAAATTTTAAGTGGGAAATGGTGCCCAGAAGAAGACTCGAACTTCCACTCCCTTTCGGGAACTAGCACCTGAAGCTAGCGCGTCTACCAATTCCGCCATCTGGGCAACGGGGGCACGCTTTAGAGTGCCCTTCGGGCTTTGTCAATGCGGCTCGCGCTGCCCTGCCGGGAATTTATTCGGCATGATCGCCACTCAGAAATCGGCTCCGTTGAAATGGCTTATGGCATTTTTGTCGTAACGCGGTTCATCCAGGCAATGAACGTTTATCACATGGACCGTGTTGCCCGCCCTGTCGCTGCCCGCCGCGAAGGGCTGGATGCCGCATTGGGTGCAGAACTGGTGCGCGATGGTGTGGGAATTGAACCTGTAGATTTTCAGCGCCTCACCGCCGCTCAAAAGCGTGAAATCATCCCCCGGCACCGAATGCATCACAGCGTTGAGCCGCCGGCACCGCGAGCAATTGCATTGAAACGGTGCCTCGAGCCGCGTACGGGCGGTAAAGCGCACGGCTCCGCATTGGCAACTGCCTTCATAGACAGGCACTTCTGCGCGTTCACTCACGGCATTTCTCCTCGGATTGGCAAGAACAAATCAAGAACAAATTGATTTCCGAGTCAACCCTCTTTCCGCCTTGCCCCGTCTTGTGTCTCAAACCGATTGCAATGGGCCGGCCACCGGGGCTAGAACGGGCCATCTTCACAGGCGTTCGTTTTGGCGGCGGGACCTTTCTATGACCGAAAAGAGAAGAAAAATCGCGACGATCTTCGGCGGCTCGGGCTTTATCGGCACCCAGCTCACCCAGGATCTGGCGCGGCGCGGCTATTCTGTCCGGGTTGCTGTGCGCCGCCCCGATCTGGCCGGCCATGTGCGCATGTTTGGCTTCCCCGGCCAGATCCAGCCGATCCAGGCCAATCTGCGCTATCCCGAATCGGTCGCGGCCGCCGTGCGCGGGTCCGATGTGGTCATCAATCTTGTCGGTATCCTGTTCGAAAAGGGCAAGCAGCGCTTTCGCGCCGTCCAGACCCAGGGGGCCAAAGCCGTCGCTGAAGCGGCCCGCAACGCCGGCGTGCCCACCCTCATCCACATGTCCGCCATTGGCGCCGATCCGCAATCGCCCTCGGCCTATCAGCGCGCCAAGGCGCTGGGCGAGGATGAAGTGTTCAAGGCGTTCCCCAAGGCGGTCGTGATCAGGCCCTCACTGGTGTTCGGGTCCGAGGACGGGTTTTTCAACCTGTTCGGGTTTGTTGCCCGCATGTCCCCGATCATGCCGCTCATCGGACGCAACACCAAATTCCAGCCCGTCTATGTGGCCGACGTCGCCCAGGCGATCGCCCTCGCCGCCGAGGGTGCCGTCAAGACCGGCAAGGTCTATGAGCTTGGCGGCCCCGAAATTGTCACCATGGAGCAGGTGATCGAGCGGGTGCTCGAGCAGACCCGGCGCAAGCGGCTCGTCCTGCCCCTGCCCGAATTTGTCGTAAAGCCTGTCGCCAGCGTCCTCTCGATCCTGCCCAAACCGCTTCTGACCCCCGACCAGGTCGTCCAGCTCGGCATCGACAACATCGTCTCGCCCGAAGCGATAAAGCAGAAGCGCACCTTCGAGGCGTTCGGCATAGCGCCCACCACCATCGATGCCATCCTGCCCACCTATATGTGGCGTTTCCGCAAGCATGGCGAATTCGACCGGCATATCAATCCGCTGGTGAATGGCTGATTGGCCGGCCCGTCCGGCTTGGGTTAACCGGTCGTTGACCGGTTCGTGAAAAACCCGCGCGAACTTGCCGGTTCGGGCACAAAAACACCTTGATTGGCCTTCATTTTGCGCGGCCTAATCGCGTGTTGAGGTTTGCGGCCCTCCGGCTTCCCGCCGGATCGGGTGCCGCGCTATTTTTACGATTGGTCCATGCCACAGCTTCTGCATCACAAGCTCGACCCTTCTTCCCGGCTCATCCGCCTGATGCTTGCCGAATACGGCATCGATGTCGATCTGGTGGACGTCGCGCCCTGGCGGCGTGACCCCGATTTCCTCGAAATCAATCCCGCCGCCTCCGTCCCCGTGATGCTCGATGAGCCGTTTCCGCCCATCGTGGGCATTCTGGCCACCATTGCCCATATCGAGGACAATTTCGGCCCCGAGGGTCATATCGAGGCCCTGTTGCCCGAAAACGCCGGCGAAAAGATCGAGGTCTGGCGCCTGCTCGAATGGGTGCTGCTAAAGCTCGGCCCGGAAGTGACCGCCTATCTTCTCGAAGAAAAGCTCATCAAGCGCGATCTGCGCTCGGGCGCGCCCGAGCCTTCGGTCATCCGCATCGCCAAGGCCAATCTCACAGAGCACCTTGCCTATTTTTCCTGGGTCCTCGCCACCCGCCGCTGGCTGGCTGGCGATACGCTGACCCTGGCCGATTTCGCACTCGCCGCCCATATTTCCGTGCTCGATTATATGGGTGACATCGCCTGGGAAAAGGCCGGCGAGATCAAGGACTGGTACGCCCGCATCAAATCGCGCCCCGCCTTCCGCCCGCTGCTGGGAGACCGGATCGTGGGCATGCCGGCCTCGACGAGCTACGCGGACCTCGATTTTTGAGCGCTGGCGGCGAAACCATCGTTGCCCAACTGCGCGCCCGCGCTTCGTTTCTCGGGTTTTCCACCTTCGGCATCGCCCCTGCCGACGCCCGCCCCGACCTGCCGCAAAAACTGCAATCGGCGCTGCAAAGCGGCTGGCATGGCGATATGGAATGGATGGAAGAGACAAGGGACCGTCGCGAATCTCCCGCGGCCCTCTGGCCGGCGGTGAAATCGGTCGTCATGGTGGGCGCCAATTACGCACCCGATGAAAACCCGCTCAACCGCCTCACCGACAAATCCCTCGCCAATGTCTCGGTCTATGCCCAGATGCGCGATTATCACGACGTCATCAAGGGTCGGCTCAAGGATCTGGCCGGTCTTCTCGCCCGCCGCACGGGCGCGGAAGTCAAAGTGTTCGTCGATACAGCCCCTGTGATGGAAAAGCCGCTGGCCGAGGCCGCGGGCCTCGGCTGGCAGGGCAAACACACCGTCCTACTGTCCCGCGACGCGGGCTCATGGCTGTTTCTGGGGACCATTTTCACCTCGGCCGAACTGCCCGCCAGCACGCCGGAAGCGGAAAAATGCGGCACCTGCACCAAATGCCTCGACATCTGCCCCACCGACGCCTTCCCCGCCCCCTTCCGCCTCGACGCCCGCAAATGCCTTGCCTATTATTCGGTCGAGCATAAGGGCCAGATCCCGCTCCAATTCCGCAAACCCATGGGCAATCGCGTTTTTGGCTGCGACGATTGCCTTGCCGTTTGCCCCTGGAACAAATTTGCCAGCGCCACACGCGACGCCAAGCTCTCCGCCCGCGAAACGATCCGCGATGCCGGGCTGAGCGACATGCTGGCGCTCGACGACAGGCGGTTCCGCGATTTTTTCGCCCAAACCCCTGTCAAGCGTCTCGGCTCGGCCCGGTTTTTGCGCAATTGCCTCGTCGCGGCGGGCAATTCGGGCGACCGTCATCACCTGCCCGCCATCGAGCGGCTTTTCACCCATGAAAGCCCGCTGGTGCGCGGCATGGCCATCTGGGCTGTGCGCCAATTGGCCGATACCGCCGAGACAGAGGGCTTGCGCGCCAAAACCCTTGCAACCGAAACCGACCCGGAGGTCAGAGCCGAATGGAGCCAATGAATTTCTTCGTCTTCGGCGCCGGCTATTCTTCTCGGGCCAGTATTGAGGCCCTGCGCACATTGGGAAGCGTCTCCGTCGCGGCCACGACCCGCACCCCGGAAAAGGCGGCCGATCTGGCGGCCCTGGGCATGACGGCCCATGTGTTCGATGGCACGGCCCCGTCGTCCTCGCTGCGCCCGGCGCTGGCGGAGGCCACCCACATTCTGGTCTCCATCGCTCCCGGCGCTGATGGCGACCCGGTGCTCGCCCATCACGCGCCCGACCTTCTGGCCGCGCCGAACCTGAAATGGATCGGCTATTTTTCCACCATCGGCGTTTATGGCGATGCCGAAGGGGATTGGATCGACGAGACAGCGCCCACCGAACCGCTCTCGGCCCGCAACCGTTACCGGCTCGATGCTGAAGCGGGCTGGCAGGCGCTGGCCGAAGAAAAAGCCGTCCCGCTCGCCATTCTCCGTCTCGCCGGTATCTACGGCCCGACGCGCTCGCCATTTGAAAAGCTCAAATCGGGCACCGCCCGCCGCATCGTCAAACCCGGCCAGGTCTTCAACCGCATCCATGTCGAAGACATCGGCGCCATCACCGCCCTCGCCGCGCAAAACCGCCTGCGCGGCATCTTCAACGTCTGCGACGATGAGCCGGCCCCGCCCCAGGACGTCATCGCCCACGCCGCCGGGTTGCTCGCAATGGCGCCGCCGCCCGAGATCGCCTTTGAAGACGCCGATCTCTCCCCCATGGCCCGCACCTTTTATGCAGGAAACCGCCGTGTATCCAACGCCAGGATCAAATCCGCGCTCGGCTATGGGCTCAAATATCCCACCTATCGCGAGGGCCATGCCGCCATATTGCGCCAACGTGACGATTGACGCGCGGCCAATTGCACCCTATCTCGCGCGGATGGTCAAAAAGGCATCAACTTCCGCTCCCTCTCAGCGCATGCTTCGCGTCGGCGAACGCGTGCGCCACGAGATCGCGGCCCTGCTCGCGCGCAACGAGATCATCGATCCGCTCCTCGAAACCGTCACCGTCACGGTCCCCGAAGTGCGCATGACGCCCGATCTCAAGCTCGCCAACGTCTATGTCATGCCGCTGGGCGGGGAAAATGCCGAGGACGTGGTGTCCGCGCTCAATGCGCACGCCAAATTCATTCGCGGCCGCATCACCCCGGCGCTCGATCTCAAATATGCGCCCCAGTTCCGCTTCTTCGTCGACAAGACGTTCGACGAATATGGCCGCATCGATGCGATTTTGCGCTCGGAACGCGTGCAGCGCGATCTGGCGAGCGACGACGACGGCGAAGACTGAACAAAGGACGTGCAGTGAGCGAAGCTCAAAAAAAGCGCGTCAAGCGCGACCTGTCGGGCTGGCTTGTGTTCAACAAGCCCTACGACATGAGCTCCACCGAAGCGGTGGGCAAGCTGCGCTGGCTTTATGGCGCCAAAAAAGCCGGTCATGCCGGCACCCTCGATCCGCTGGCCACCGGCATTCTGCCCATCGCCTTCGGGGAGGCCACAAAGACCGTCCCCATCGTCCAGGACGGCACCAAGATCTATCATTTCGATATCGTCTGGGGCCAAGCCACCTCCACCGACGATATCGAGGGCGAGGTGATCGCCACCTCCGATATCCGCCCCACCCAACAAGCGCTTGAAGCGATCCTGCCGCGCTTTACCGGGCTGGTCACCCAGGTCCCGCCTGCCTTTTCGGCCATCAGGATCGGCGGCGAGCGCGCCTATGATCTGGCCCGCGCCGGCCACAAGCTCGATATGCCGCCCCGCGAGGTCGAAATCGACGCCCTCGAAGTGATCGCCCACACCCCCGAACGCAGCAAACTCTCGGTCACCTGTTCCAAGGGCACCTATGTCCGCGCCCTGGCCCGCGACATCGCCGAAGCGCTCGGAACGAGGGGCCATGTGGGTTCACTGCACCGCGCCCGCGTCGGACGTTTCACCGATGCGGATGCCGTCACCCTCGAGGCCATCGAAGCTGCGGAGCTTTCCAATCGCGATAGCCTGCTGTTGCCCGTTGCCGCCGGACTTGCCGATCTGCCCGAAATTAGGGTCGATGCCCGTCAGGCGGCCACCATCAGGCTGGGAAACCCCGTGCTCCTGACCGGTCGCGATGCACCGATTGCCCTTGATGAGGCATGGGCCTCGCTCAAGGGTGAGGCCGTGGCGCTCGGGTTTGTCGAGGCCGGGCAGTTCAAGCCCAGGCGTGTAATTCTGGGTTGAGGCGATCGGACGTCCCGCAGGCCCTTTACCCTCCCCCGATGACAGGCTAAAGGTTTGCGGGTCCATAAGGATCGGTCGTCCGACAATGTCTCAATCCGCCCCGCAGAACGAGAATAATCGGGCCGAATCCGAGGAGCGGAAAACGCCGCGCGGACCGCTTTCCATTCCAATCCTTTTCTACCTCGCCTTCCTGGTCGCCGTTGTCGTCCTGCCGGCCACCGCGTTCACCGCGGTGCTTTTGGCCCGTCACAATGTCGCCCAGGAGGAAACCGTCCAGACCTTCACGGTCGCGACCGCCCGCTCGGTCCTCCAGTCGGTCGAGCGCGAGATTGCGGGCATGATCACCACCCAAAGGGTGCTCATGAGCATCGAGGCGCTCAATAATGGAGATCTGGCGCAGTTCCACGAGCACGCCCAGACCGCGCTGGCCGGCACGGGCTCGTATTTCATCGTTGCCGACGACCAGGCCAACCAGTTGCTCAACACCCGCGTTGCCTACGGCACGCCGCTCGGTCAGGTATCCGATCTCGAAACCGTCCGGCGGGCGCTCGAAACCCCCGACGCTGTGGTGTCCGATGTGTTTTTCGGCCGCACGGCCCAGGAATATGTGTTCAACGTTGTGCGCCAGCGCCCCGGCATCATCCCGCCCCAGCTCGCCATTCTCACCCAGAATGCCTCATCGCTGTCCAACGCGCTCCTGACCCGCGAACTGCCGCAGGGCTGGCACGTGGCGCTCGTCGATTCCAACAACACGGTTCTTGCCGCCTCCCAGGATGCGGCACGCATCGGCGAGCCCCTGTTTATTCCGCTGCGCGAGGAATCGGGTGGGACGCGCTGGATCGATGCCAACATTTCCGGCGAGGACTACAAGACAATCACCCAGTATTCGATCCTGACCGGTTGGTATGTGGTCGCCTGGGCCCCCTCCGCGCTGGTCACCGAGCCCTTGCGCACCACGCTTTTGTGGCTGCTGGCCGGAGCGCTGGTCATTGTCGGGCTGGCCGGCTTTGCCGCCTCGCTCATCGGCAAGCAAATCGCCTCCTCGGTGCGCGGGCTCGCCCGTCAGGCCCGTGCAATGGGCGCCGGGCAGGAGATCGTCGCCATCCCCTATCCGGTGCGTGAACTCGCAGCTGTTTCCGAGGCACTGGCCAATGCCGGAGCCAAACGCCGCCAGGCCGAAACCGAGGCCCGGTTCTTGATGCGCGAGGTGGCGCATCGTTCAAAAAACCAGCTCACCGTCATCTCGGCCATGGCCAAACAGACCGCCCGTGGTGTCGACAATGTGGAAAAATTCGTCGAGAATTTCCAGAACCGGCTCTATGGCCTTGCCCGCTCCACCGATCTGCTTCTGACCCACGGCACCCAGGGGATAGGGCTGCGCGACCTGTTCCGCACCCAGATCGATCCGTTCCGTCCCGAGAACCCATCCCGTGTGGTCAAGACCGGCGTCAATGTCTATCTCAACGTCCAGGCCGCGCAGGTCCTGGGCATGGCCGCCCATGAACTGGCCACCAATGCCGCCAAATATGGCGCATTCTCGCGCGAGGGCGGCAAACTCACCGTCAACTGGAACCGGGCCGGCGGCGACAGGCTGCATCTGGTCTGGCGCGAAACGGTGCCCGATTTCTCCCCGCCGTCCGACCGCAAGGGTTTCGGCACGGTGGTTCTGCAAACCATGGTGGCCGGCGCGCTCAAGGCCGATGTTGAGCGTACGGTTCACGCCGATGGCATCGAATGGGTGTTTTCGATCCCCCTCGAACAGATCGATCCCGATCGTGACAGCCCTGACGCCGAAGAGCCCGAAGCCGGGCTTTGACCGGACCGAAACGAGAAAAAACTTCTCATTTGCCCCCCGATACCCTATATCGGCGTCAGCAAAAGGGTCTCCCTTTGCCCATTCAACGGCCATTCCTGGACGGCATCCCGGTATTGGCGTCACGCAACTCCTTGTTTTCGAAAGGGATATTACGATGTCGATTACTGCTGAGCGCAAGGCTGAGCTCATCAAGGACTATGCTACAAAGGCTGGCGATACCGGTTCTCCGGAAGTTCAGGTCGCCATCCTCACCGAGCGCATCAACAATTTGACCGACCATTTCAAGACCCACGGCAAGGACAATCACTCCCGCCGCGGGCTGTTGAAGATGGTCGCGACGCGCCGTTCGCTTCTCGACTATGTCAAGCGCGGCGACGAAGCGCGGTATCAGAGCCTGATCGAACGGCTCGGCATCCGCCGCTAGAGCGTGTCCAGCAAAAGTGGAAACGGTTTTGCGGTTCGGACACGCGATAAAACAAAGGCTTAGAGCCAAGGATTTGATTCAATCAAATCCTGAACGGCTCTAGTGTTTTGAACTTCGGTGCGGGGCCGGCAACCCGGAAGCGTTCTCAGAAAAAGTGGAAACCGGTTTTTCGCTTCGAGACCGCGACCAGAAAAGGGACCGCTGGCCCCGTATCGCATCGGCAACGGGCAATGGGGCCCGTTGTCATTCTGCCGGAAGCGCCTTCGGGGGGCATGGCAGGATCGCCGGAGGCTCCGGTCACTTCTGCAACAGAAGCCTGAGCCTCTCGCCATCTTGTCCATGTTCCGGAACTTGAGGGACGCCTTTGGCGCCACCGGCGACAGGCTCTTTTCCGACGCTGCTAGCCAGCGCGTCGGGAGCCTTTCGCACAAGAAGGAATGTCTCATGACAATCAATTTCGACCACCACAAAGTCGAACTCGACTGGGGCGGGCAGCCCTTAACGCTCGAAACGGGCAAGGTCGCCCGTCAGGCCGATGGCGCCGTGCTCGCCACCCTTGGCGAGACCGTGGTTCTGGCCACCGTCGTATCCGCCAAGACGCCCAAGGCTGGCATCGATTTCTTCCCGCTCACCGTCAACTACCAGGAAAAATACTTTGCCGCCGGCAAGATCCCCGGTGGTTATTTCAAGCGCGAAGGTCGCCCGACCGAAGCCGAAACCCTCACCTCGCGCCTGATCGACCGCCCGATCCGTCCCCTGTTCCCCGCCGGGTACAAGAACGAGACCCAGGTCATCATCACCGTGCTCCAGCACGATATGGAAAATGAGCCCGACGTGCTCGCCATGGTTGCCGCCTCCGCCGCGCTCACCATTTCCGGCGTGCCTTTCATGGGCCCGATCGGCGCCGCGCGCGTCGGCTATATCGATGGCGAATACGTCCTCAACACGCCCCTGGACAAAAAGGGTGATTCCAAGCTCGACCTCGTCATGGCCGGCACCGCCGACGCCGTGCTGATGGTGGAATCGGAAGCCAAGGAGCTTTCCGAGGACGTCATGCTCGGCGCCGTGATGTTCGGTCACAGCCAGAGCCAGAAGGTGATCGACGCGATCATCAAGCTTGCCGAACTGGCCGCCAAGGAGCCCCGCGAGTTCGAGCCCGCCGACATGAGCGCGCTCGAGGGCGAAATGCTCGCGCTGATCGAAACCGAGCTGCGCGACGCCTACAAGAACACCGACAAGATGGCCCGCTACGACGCGGTCGATGCGGTAAAGGCCAAGGTCAAGGCGCACTTCATCCCCGAAGAGGGCGAAGCGGCCTATACGCCTGAACAGGTCGGTGCAGTGTTCAAGTCGCTGCAGGCCAAGGTCGTGCGCTGGAACATTCTCGACACCAAGACCCGTATCGATGGCCGCGATCTCGAAACGGTCCGCCCCATCGTGTCCGAAGTCGGCGTCCTGCCCCGCACCCACGGCTCGGCCATCTTCACCCGCGGTGAAACCCAGGCGCTGGTCGTTGCCACGCTCGGTACCGCCGATGACGAGCAGTTCATCGATTCGCTTGAAGGCACCTACAAGCAGAACTTCCTGCTCCACTACAATTTCCCGCCCTATTCGGTCGGTGAAGCCGGCCGCATGGGTTCGCCCGGACGCCGCGAAATCGGCCACGGCAAGCTCGCATGGCGCGCCATCAATCCGGTTCGCCCCACGGCGGAAGAATTCCCCTACACCCTGCGTGTGGTCTCCGAGATCACCGAATCCAACGGTTCGTCCTCGATGGCGACCGTGTGCGGCACCTCGCTGGCGCTCATGGATGCGGGCGTTCCCATGAAAAAGGCCGTCGCCGGCATCGCCATGGGCCTGATCCTCGAAGGCGAAAAATTCGCCGTGCTGTCAGACATCCTGGGTGATGAAGATCACCTCGGCGACATGGACTTTAAAGTGGCCGGCACCCATGACGGCGTGACAAGCCTGCAGATGGACATCAAGATCGCCGGCATCACCGAAGAGATCATGAAGATCGCCCTGGCCCAGGCCAAGGACGGACGCAAGCATATCCTTGGCGAAATGGCCAAGGCCATCGACACCGCGCGTTCGGAAGTGGGCGAGTTCGCCCCGCGCATCGAAACGCTCAAGATCCCGACCGACAAGATCCGTGAAGTGATCGGCACCGGCGGCAAGGTGATCCGTGAGATCGTCGAAAAGACCGGCGCCAAGATCAACATCGAAGACGATGGCACGGTCAAGGTTTCCTCGTCCGACGGCAAGCAGATCGATGCGGCCATCAAGTGGATCAAGTCGATCACCGACGAGCCCGAAGTTGGCGAAATCTACCAGGGCACAGTGGTCAAGACCGCCGATTTCGGCGCGTTCGTGAACTTCTTCGGTGCCAAGGACGGTCTGGTGCACATCTCCCAGCTCGCCGAAGAGCGCGTGGGCAAGACCACCGACGTCGTCAAGGAAGGCGACAAGGTCTGGGTCAAGCTTTTGGGCTTTGACGAGCGCGGCAAGGTCCGCCTCTCCATGAAGGTCGTCGACCAGGAGACCGGCAAGGAAAAGACCAGGGAAGAAGCCGACGCCGAGTAACCGGCCAGCTTTTTTCAAGTAATGCACAGCCCGGCGCCCCGAAAGGAGCGCCGGGTTTTTTCGTGTCGCGGGCAAAAAAATAGTGATGAAATGTCGGACGGACGCATCGGGAAGCGTCCTTGCGACAGACACGCATCCAAGGGAGAGAAAAATGCGCTTCATGGTGATGATAAAGGCATCCGCAGACAGCGAGGCCGATATGGAGCCCCAGGAGGGCCTGCTGCTCGAAATGGGCAAATACAATGAGGAACTGGTCAGGGCCGGGATCATGGTCGATGGCGCGGGCCTGATGTCGACGTCGAAAGGCGCCCGCGTTCAGGTCGCCGATGGCAAGCCCATCATAACCGATGGCCCCTTCACCGAGATCAAGGAAGTGATCGCCGGGTTCTGGATCTGGAACTGTTCTTCGCTGCAGGAAGCCATCGACTGGGTCGCCAAATGCCCCATCGCCCACGGCCAGGACCGCTTCGAGATCCGCCAGATGCACGAACTCGAGGATTTCGCCACCGAAGGCGAAGGCTATGAGCAGCACAAGAAGGTCGAAGCCGAACTCGCCGCGCAAAAGTCGGGGGCCTGACCATGCCCAAAGTCAAATCCGCCGATGGCAGCGCCATCGGCTATGAGACCCATGGCACCGGCCCGCTCGTGATCGTTGTCGCCGGCGCCACCCAGTATCGCGCCGTCGATACCGATACGCCCAAACTGGCCGACATCCTCGCCCGGCGTTTCACGGTCGTGCTTTACGACCGGCGCGGCCGTGGGGGAAGCGGCAACACCGAGCCCTACGCCGTCAACCGCGAGATCGAGGACATCGAAGCCCTGATCGATGCGCTCGGCGGGTCTGCCATGCTCTATGGCATGAGTTCGGGCGCCGTGCTGGCCTTGGAGGCCGCCGCGTCCCTTCCCCGCAAGGTTACCCGGGTCATCTGCTACGAACCGCCCATCAACACCGCCCAATCCAAGGATGACGCTTTCTCCGATCTGGCGGAGATGGAAGCTTATAAGGCTCGTGGCGACGGGGCCGGCGCCATGGAGGCCTTCATGCTCTCTGTCGGCACGCCGCCCGAGCATGTCGAAGGTTTCAAGCAGAGTCCGCAATGGGCGGCCTATGCCGCTGTCGGAACCACCATCGCCCACGATTTCCGCATCCTGGCCGAGGCCACAAAGACCGATATGAAGGCCCGCTGGCGCGGCATCGCCCAGCCTGTCCTCGTCGTCAATGGCGATCAGAGCTTCGATTTCATGGCCGCGGCAGCCGACACCGCCGCCGCATCGCTGCCCAGCGCGACACGGAAAACCCTGCCCGGCCAGGGACACGGTCCAGCACCCGACAGTGTCGCGCCGGTCATCATCGAATTTTTCTCCTGAGGCATCGAAATGAAAAAGACCCATTCCGGCTCGTGCCATTGCGGCGCCGTCCATTTCACCGCTCCTCTCGATCTCGATGAGGGCATCCGCAAATGCAACTGCACTTTTTGCTTCAAGACCGGTTATCGCAAGGCGTTCGTCTATGGCGATTCGGTGCGGGTGACCCGGGGTGAAGCCCATATCGGCCATTACACCGCCGATCCCTCCTCATGGCCGCAGGGCACGATCGATCACATGTTCTGCAAGACATGCGGCACGCAGGTCTTCTCGCGCGGCTATCTCGAATTCGAGCCCTTCAACGGCTGGTTCCACGCCGTCAACGTGTCCACACTGGACGATGTGACGCCTCAAGAGCTCGATGCCGCCCCCATCGTCTACGAGGACGGCCTTCACGACCAGCAGATGCAGGCTCCGACCCTGACCGGTTATCTCTAGAGCGCTTCCAGGATAAATGGGCACCACTTATCCGGTTCGAAAGCGCGACAAAACAATGCTCTAGGGTCGCATCTAGAGCGGCGACCGCCCTTCGGGCAGCACGCGATGCGGTGGCGTATGGCCGTCGAGGAAGGTGCGGATATTGACGATCACCGTCTCGCCCATCTCGATCCGTGCTTCGAGCGTTGCCGAGCCCATATGCGGGGTCAGCATCACCTTGTCGGCCCGGGCCAGCTCAACCAGCTTGGGGTTCACCCCCCTCTTGTGCTCGAAAACGTCCAGCGCGGCGCCCGAAAGGTGCCCCGACGCCACGAGGTCGGCCAGCGCGTCCTCGTCCACCAGTTCCGGCCTTGAGATATTGACGACGAACGCCCCCGGCTTGAGCCGCTTCATGCAGTCCGCTGACAGGATGTTGACGGTATCGCGGGTATGGGGTGTGTGCAGCGAAACGATGTCGACATGCTCGGCCATCTCCTCGAGCGAGGCCCAATAGGTCGCGCCCAGCGCCTCCTCGATCTGCGGCGCCTTGCGCGTGCGCCCGCAATAATGGATCGAAAGCCCGAAGGCCTTTGCCCGCCGGGCCACCGCCGTGCCGATGCGCCCCAGCCCCACGATGCCCAGTGCCTTGCCCCCGAGCCGCCGCCCCAGCATCCATGTGGGCGACCAGCCCGGCCATGTGCCGTCCTTGAGCAGCACCCTGGCGCCCTCTGTCACCCGGCGCGGCACGGAAAGCATCAGCGCCATGGCCATGTCGGCTGTATCCTCGGTCAGGACCGAGGGTGTGTTGGTGACGGTGATCCCCGCTGCATGCGCCGCTTCGATGTTGATGTTGTCGAACCCGTTGCCGAACTGGGCAATCAGTTTGACCCCGCTGGGCATCTGCGCGATGAACCCCGAATCGATGCGGTCGGTTATCGATGAAACCAGAACGTCGGCCCCGTTGAGCGCGCTCAATAGCGCCGTCGAATCGAGCGGGGCGTCGCTCTGGTTGAATGTGACCTCGAACAGCGCCGCCATGCGCGCCTCGACCGGCTCCGGCAACCGGCGGGAAACGACGATTCTGGCCCGGTCCCGGGTCACACGATCACCATTATTGCAGACTAGCTCCGACACCGGTTTTTATCATTTTCAGCGACCATTAAGGTCGCGCGAGTACTGTTAGGGAAAAAGCGTCGCGCTGCAAAGTCCTGCCGCGCATGCCGGTTCCGCGTTCATCGGATTTCATGAGTAAGTTCTTGCGTATTTTCCTCTCCCTTCGCCTGTTGGTGGTGCTGGCTCTGGCCCTTTGCGCGCCGGCGTTTTCGGTGGCGCCGGCCCTCGCCCAGAACGCTCAGGTCGGCACGGCGAGCGGCCTGCCCATCCCCCGGTTTGTTTCGATGCGCAACGCGCCCACCAATGTCCGCGTCGGCCCCGGCACCAATTACGATATCGCCTTTACCTTCCTGCGCCCCGGCGTTCCCGTGGAAATCACCGCCGAATTCGATACCTGGCGCCGCATTCGCGATGTGGAAGGCGATGAGGGCTGGGTGCACCAGAACCTCGTGGTCGGCGACAGGACAGCGCTGGTCGCTCCCTGGCAGGCCGAAGGCCCCATCGCCTTGCGCGTGGCCGCTGGCCCCGAATCGGCCGTGCGCGCCTGGCTCTCCCCAAACATGCTGGTCTCGGTGCGCACCTGCACAGGCACGGCCTGCGAAATCCGCCTCAGCCACACCGGCCCCGATGGCCACGCAACCACCTATCAGGGTTTCGTCGCCCAGGAGACGCTCTGGGGTGTCTATGAGGGTGAAGTTTTCGACTGACCGGTCCCCTCAGTCGGCCGGGCTGCATTCCACCATGTCATAGGGTGTGACCACGCAATCATGTCCGGCCCCGGCCGGCGGTGTCGTGGTCTGGCATGCGCTTGTCAGGATCGTTGCGAAAAGCACGAGAACCGTTTGCACCAGTTTCATCGTCCCATCGCTCCGCCGGTGCCCTATTGCGTGCGCTTGACCCGCACGATGACGTCCACATGGGTCACTTTCATGCCTTCGGGCGCATCGGGAATGCCGGCGATCTTGATCGAATCGGAGGGAATATCCTCGATCCGCTGTTCGTCCTCGATAAAGAAGTGGTGGTGGTCGGTGGTGTCGGTGTCGAAATAGGACCGTGCAGCGTCCACCGAGATTTCGCGCAACAGCCCGGCCTGCCGGAACTGGTGCAGCGAATTGTAGATGGTGGCCAGGGAAACCTGCACCCCCGCGCCCTCGGCTTCCGAATGGAGCTGTTCGGCGTTGACGTGCCGGTGCGGTCCGGAAAACAGAAGTTCGGCCAGCGCGAGCCGCTGGCGGGTGGGCCGCAGCCCGGCCATGCGCAGCACGGCCATAAGGCAGGGGCCGCGTGAGGGATGCGCCTCGGCCCTAATCGATGCAGTCATTGGCTCTGTTTTTTTGTTCGGAAATTGCCATTATGTGCCGGACTATACCGGGCCGGGCACCCCGACACAAGAACTCCCCGGTTTCCCGCGCGTCATGGTCGCATCCCGCGGTTCACTGCCCCCGTTGGCCGACGTCGCCGGCCCGTGTCGGTACGCCGGGAAATCGGTCCGGCCATTGCCGTCCGTCCGGCAGCCGACGCGACCGGGCTCCCAAACTAAACCATTGAAAAAATGACATTTATCGAAATATGCGATCGGTCGGGAACGCGCGGCCCATGCCCGATGTTATCCACCGTCACCACTTGAAAGTGATGCCGCTGTCCCGGTTCTGATTGCCAAGGGTCAGCCAAGGGGTCTAGACTCCATCCTGCCCGCCGGAATTTGGGTGCAGAAGAGTTTGGCTCCCGTGCCGGGCATCCGAAACCAGACCAAGAGGCCATCATGAGCTTGCGTGTATCTGGCAAAAACATGGACGTCGGGGAGACCCTTCGTGGCACCGCCACCGATCGGATCGACGCTGTGGTTGGGAAATATTTCGATGGAGGATATGACGGTCATCTGACCCTCGAGCCCGAAGGCATCGGGTTCAAGGCCGATTGCATGATTCATCTCGATACCGGCGTCGTGCTGCAGGCCACCGCCTCGGCCAATGACGCGACGGCGGCCTATGAGGATATGGCCACCCACATCGAAAAGCGCCTCCGGCGCTACAAGCGCAAGCTCAAGAATCACAGACGCTCCACCAATGGAACGGGAGCGGCGGACGGCTATTCGGCCTATGTGCTCGCCGCGCCCGACGACGATATCGAACTCGACGAGGATTTTGCGCCGCCCGTCATTGCCGAGGCCACCTCCAACCTGCGCACCATGAGCGTGGGCGAGGCGGTTATGGAGCTTGATCTGTCACAGTCCGATGTAATTGTGTTCCGGCACGCTGGACACGGGGGCATGAATGTGGTTTACCGCCGGGCCGACGGGAACATCGGATGGATCGATCCGGCCCTGTCGCAAACATGACGCGCAATGGCGCGGTCCCGGGGAGGGTGGATGCCACCTTCCCGGACGGGAAACGCGCCGGACACATTGCCCCCTCACCGTTGTATAGGACAACGCAAATGGCGTGGGCTCGATATGAGATTGTCGGCGGTCATTGAAGAGAAACGTCACCCAAAAGGTTTGTTAAATGGAACTTGCTGACATCCTGTCGCAGGATTCGATCATTGCCTGCGCTAAGGTCGCGAGCAAACGCCAGCTCCTTCAACTCCTGGCTGATCGTGCGTCTGAACTCGTCGGTATCGACGCGCAGGTGATCTTCGAGACACTGCAGAACCGCGAGCAGCTCGGCTCGACCGGCCTGGGCAATGGCATCGCCATCCCCCATGGCAAGATCAAGGGCCTGCCCAGCGTCACGGCGGTCTTTGCCCGCCTTGCCCAGCCCATCGATTTCGACGCCGTGGACGACCAGCCGGTCGACCTCGTCGTCATGCTCCTGGCCCCCGAAGGGTCGGGTGCCGATCATTTGAAGGCCCTCAGCCGCGTCGCGCGCCTGCTGCGGGCCGACGGCGTCGTGGATCGGCTTCGCGCCACAAAGGATGAAACCAAGCTGCGCGACATCCTCACAACCCCGGCCGAAGCCATCAACGCGGCCTGATCCCTACGATTGACCGCCTGATACCAACAAGGCCGCCCTTTGGGGCGGCCTTTCGATTTCGGGTGGGCGTCGGCCGTCTTGGAGCGCGTCCAGCAAAAGTGGAAACGGTTTTGCGGTTCGGACGCGTGAAAAAACAACGACTTAGATCAAGTTAGCGATTCGACGAAAAGCGGATTTGATCTAATAGCCGTAAAGCATGTATTCCGGCAGTGGCACCGTTCCCTCTTCGATCACCGGTTCGATGCTTATGCATTCGCGCTCACGCCCCAGCGTATCGGCGATCGTGCGGGCCGTCTTATTGGCATCGGGATTGCCCGTTGCCACCACATACCCCACGATGCACCCCTGCCACGCTTCGATCAGCCCCACCTTCTGGACAACCAGCACCTCGACGGGCTCGTCCCGCTCGGGCGCGGCTACGAACCAGCGCTGTATGGTGGCGAACGGGACCTGCCGGTCGCCCTCGCTCAACACCCGCCATTCGATCACATCGTGCGGCGCGCCCGTATCGACAAAGCTCGCCCAGCGCGAAACCAGCTCGCCCTGCGGTGGAAACCCGAAATAAAGGCTGTGATTGTCCCCGATTGTCTGGAGCAGCACTGGATAGCCGCCATAGCCGGGACAAACCGCCTGCGCCGGCATCCCGGCGTCCGCATCGCCGGGCGCAAACATCACGCACCGGGCCGCATCGAAATCGGTATAGACGCTCTCGATCGTCTGGGCCGATGCCCCGGCCATGCCCAAAAGCATCGCCATCACCGCAAATCCAATCCGCATCATGGCTCCCTCCACAGCACTTCTCGAGCATCGATACCAGCTTTCAGGCACGAAAGCCCGGGCGACCTGCGTGATAAAAAAGGGCCATCCCATGCGGGGCAGCCCTTTTTGGTTTAGCGTTTCCAGCTATCGTTATAGAATACGACGCGGTAGCCGTCAGGATCCTCAAACGTAACGCCTTCGGCGTCCCACCATGGATTGAAGGATTTCACCGGCGTGTAACCCACCGCTTCCATGCGGTCGCGCGCCTGCCCATAGGCGGTTTCATCTGGCAGGTAAAAGACCAGCAGATTGTCTTTTGTTGGCGCGCGTCCGGCGGTGTGGCTATGCGCGCGGGTAAATTCGAGGTGATAGGGCGCGCCGGATCCGCCCAGGATTATGCCATCGAACCCGTTATGTGCCTCGAAGCGGGATAAAAGTTCAAACCCCATCCCGTCGCGATAGAAATGCAGGAGCGCGTCGATGTTGTCGGTGGGGCGGGCGACACGCAGCACCGGCGCACTCTTGGCAGGCTCATTCATGGCTAATGCAACGTCGCCAGTTGCACTTCGTGGCCGTCGATCCAGTCCATGATCGCGTCTTCGGTGTCGGCGATCAGAACGGGAGCGCCGTCGGCACTCATGAGCAGTTCCAGCCTTTGTTCGGCAGGCGCCATGGCGGCCTGGGGGATGAATTCGGCCAGTTCGCCCGCGTTCATCTGCTTGCGGAACACGATGTCCCCGGCGCCCAGCGCGGCAAATTGCGCGGCGGTCAGCGCCTTGAGCGGTTCGGCCGAAACGCCCAGATGGGCGTCAGTGAACGCTGTCTTTTCAATGGGCTTGTTCATAACGCATACCTCTCTACTCGACCGAACGGATCTCGATACGGCGGGTCACGGTCTCGGTGACGGGCCGGTATACGGTGATAACGAGGAGGCCGTCTTTCAGTTCGGCGCCCTCTATCCTCATGCCGTCGGCAAGCAGGAAAGTACGCTGGAACTGCCTTGCGGCGATGCCGCGATGCAGATACTGGCGCGCACCGTCTTCGGCCTGCCTGCCCCGCACGATGAGCTGATTATCCTCCCCAATCACTTCCAGATCGTTACGAGAAAATCCCGCGACCGCAATGGCGATCGAATAGGTCTCATCCCCACCTTGTGCGGTTACCCGCTCGATATTGTAGGGAGGATATCCCTCGGAGGCCCGTGCGAGCCGGTCGAAACGTTCTTCGAACGTGTCAAAGCCCAGAAGGAAGGGGGCGGAAAACAGCGATACCCGTGTCATCGGTCGTTCATGTCCTTGATACCAAGCAACATCCTGACGATGACCCTCTTTTAGGCTTCATCGTCACTTGGCTATGATATGGGTCGCAGCGCGCGCCGTTCAAGAGAACTTATCGATGCTAAAAGAGCTTGCCGTCTCCATCGTCATGCCCGCCTACAGGGCGCAGGGCACCATCGCCCGCGCCGTCGCCTCGGCGCTGGCCCAGACCCATGTCCATTTCGAATTGATCGTGGTCGCCGATGACGAGGAGGATTACGAGGCCGTTCTGGGCCGGGCGGGCATTGTCGATCCGCGGCTGCGGTTTTTCGCGTCGGGCCTGATCGGCGCCGGCTCATGCCCGGCCCGCAATGTGGGGCTGGACGCCGCCCGCTATGAAATCGCCGCGATTCTGGATGCCGACGACGCCTTCAAGCCCGAAAAGCTCGAGATCATGGTGCCGCTCGCCATCGAATACGGGCTGGTCTCCTGCGCGCTGGATGTCACCACGCCCGAGGGTTCCCACCTGCGCTATGTCGGCGAAGGCGAAAACCGCCTGCTTTCGCCCGGCGACTACAAATTCACCAATTTTTCCATGGATTCCATGCTGGTCCACGATCGCCGCCGCGCCGATCCGCGCTTTTCGACAACCCAGCCCTCGATGACCGATCTCGATTTCCTGCTCAAGCTCTTTGCCGGTGTGCCGGCCTGTTTCCACGTCGGGGTGCCATTGCACGATTACGTGAAGATGCCCGTTTCGCTCTCCAATGGCCCCGGTGTCACCGAGAGGATGGTCGCCTCCAAGACCATGATGCGAAAAGGCCTGGCCGAGGGGCGCTACCCCCTGGCCGACCCGACCGGAATTGTCGGCATGGGCCGTTTTCTCGACATCTCGCTCGCCGCCGAAAAAACCTATGCCCCCCGACCCGGCGCCAGTCCGCCCGATCTCTTCGAAGATCATCTCGAGCCGCTATTAAAGCGGTAGGGTCATGGTCGGCTCGCCGATGGGAGCCGGCCCATCCTCCAGACACCCCATCGCCACAAGCGTTTGCCGCATGGCGGTATCGAGCGGCGTGCGCGGCTCTTGGCCGAGCAGTTCGACGAGCCTTGTGTTGTCCATCCGCATCGGATGACGCCAGACCGCCGCGATATCGGCCGCCTCGCGCGCAAAACCGCCGAACGGCGCCAGAAGATGCATCGCCCACCAGGGAAAGCGCCAGACCGGCAATTTGCGACCCACCTGGCCCTCAACAGCCGCGATCATCACTTTTCCGCTCGCATCGTAAACCCCCTCGAACTGCACCCGCTCGAACGGGCGCAGATTTTCCGGACGTTCGAGCAGCAGCGCGAAGGTTTGCGCAAGATCGGGCAGATACGCCCAACTGTGCCCGCCCCCGCGCGCGACATTGACGATCCGCCGCACCGGCTTGCCCGGCGCCACCATGGCCTGCGCAAACCAGCTCGACCGCGCGCCCGGCCCGAAAAAATCGCCGGCCCGCACGATAAGGCTTTCCCCCTCCGGCGCCGCCCGCTCGAGCCGGGCTTCGAGCTCGGCCCGAATGCGCCCCTTGACGCTTTTCGGGTTCTGCGGGCTGGCCTCACTCAATACCGGGGTTTGTGCCGGATCGAAATTATAGACGGTGCCCGGAAGCGCGATCCGCGCGCCCACGGCCCGCGCAGCGGCAATCGTGTTGTCGATCATCGGCAGCACCAGTCTGTCCCAATCCTTGTAGCCCGGCGGATTGACCGCGTGCACGATGACCGAAACACCTTCAGCGCCACGGCTCACATCGGCCCGGCTCATCGCGTCTCCGCCCACCCATTGGACCCCGGCCGGCCCGTTCCGGCGGGCCGCTTCGAGATCTCGCGCCAGCCCGCGCACCGCCCATCCCCTGGCCAGCAACGCCCCGGCGATGGCGCCGCCCACCCCGCCTGTGGCCCCCAGAACCAGTGCCGTCCTCTTTTCGCTATCCATGACCTAAATCCTTCATCCGCATTTCAGATGACCGAAAGATGGGCTCGCGCGCTTTGAAAATAAATTGTCAAAACTTGCAGTATTGCCTACAAGAAATTTATGAAGCGAACGATCAACTGGGACGATCAGCGTATCTTCCTCGCCGTGCTCGAAGCGGGCAGCCTTTCGGGCGCAGCGCGACGCCTTGGCCTGTCACACCCCACGGTGCGCAGCCGCATCGAGGCGCTCGAAGCCGATCTGGGCGTCGTGTTGTTCACCCGCTCGATGACCGGGCTCACCCCCACCGAGGCGGCAGAGGCCCTGCGCGAGCCCGCTCAGGCCATGGCAACGGCATCGCAGGTGTTCATCCGCCGCGCCTCGGCGCCCGAAGCGGCTATTGCCGGGGTCGTCCGCCTGAGCGTGCCCGATTTCATGGGCATCGAAGTGGTTCCCGCAATGCTCGAACGCTTGAGGGTCGCCCATCCGGCCATCAGGATCGAGCTGTCCCTGTCAAACCTCCCCGCAGATCTCATGGCCCAGGAGGTCGATCTGGCGGTCCGCGCCATGGAGCCCAAGCAAAAAGGGCTTGTCGCCCGCAAGGTGGCCAATATCCCCTTGGGTTTTTTCGCGTCCAAAGCCTATGTCGCGCGGCGCGGGCAGCCGCTCACCACCGACCAGCTCGCCGCCCACGATATCATCGGTCCCGATCGTAACCTGTCCGACCTGGCGCTGGCCGGGCCCTTCGCCGCCGCGTTCGATCCCGCCGGTCTTGTGTTGCGCACCGACAGTCACCCTGCCCAACTGGCCGCCGCCCGGGCCGGCCTGGGCATCGCCCTGGTCCAGGTGCCTACAGGCAATGCCGATGCCGGTCTGGTCAGGATCCTGCCCGATTTTTCCCCCGCCGATATCCAGACCTGGATCGTCACCCACGAAAACCTGGCCCGCGTGCCGCGCGTCCGTGCCGTGTTCGATGCGCTCGTTGCCGGGTTCCACGCCATGATGCGTGGGGTGAAGTGACCGCAACGCAACCAGTTCGCCCCTTTGTGCGTTATAGAACTGTCCTTTTTCGGGACGACCATTCACTTTGCTGTTGTGGGGACAAAATGGAAGACGCAGGAATTGGCTGGATTGCAGCCATCATCATTGGCGGTCTGGCCGGCTGGATAGCCTCGGCCATCATGAAGACCGGCACGGGAATTTTTCTCAACATCGTTCTCGGCATCGTCGGCGCGGCGATTGCCAGTTTTCTTTTCGGCCTTGTCGGAATTTCGTTCGGCGGCTGGCTGGGTTATCTGATCGCCGGTCTGATCGGTGCGTGTATCCTCATCGCGCTTGTCAGGGCCGTTCGGCGTTAGAGCTTCCAGGATAAGTGGGTATCACTTATCCGGTTCGGAAGCGCGACAAAACAAGGACTTAGAGCAATAGAAGCGATTCGAGGAAGCGCTGAAATGCTCTAGAAAGTTTTGCATAAAGCGATATTGACGACCGGCGCCTTGCCCAGGGCGCCGGTCTTTTCTTGGGATCGCCGTATTCATACGGTCCGTCACCATCCTCATGCGCCCACAGACGTCCTGGTAGCGTTTGCGGTTTAATTTTCCCCCCGCACCATCAGCAGAGGAAGGGGGCTTTATGCCCGGCGGGTCGCGTCAGCCCTTGCGGCAAAATTGGCTCAATGAGACGGGCAGCTCCGCCGTCGAATTTGCCTTGATCGCGCCCGTCTTCCTGCTGCTTGTGTTCGGTGCCATCGGTTATGGCATTTATTTCGGCGCTGCCCATTCGGTCCAGCAACTGGCCGCCGATGCGGCCCGCGCCGCGGTGGCCGGGCTCTCGGGCGCCGAGCGCACGGCCCTCGCCACCGCCTTCCTCGCCGACAATGGTGGCTCGTACGTCCTTATCGACCCCGATCTCCTGACAATCGAGGCCGCCCCCAGCCCGTCCGATCCCGACCAGTTCCTGGTCCGTGTCAGCTATGATGCATCGGCGCTGCCCATCTGGAATCTCCACCCCCCGCTTCCCCTGCCCGACAGGACGATAAGGTTTGCCTCAACCATTCGGAATGGCGGGGTGTGAGCCATGCACCGGCTCCAGGGTTTTCTCGCCGATGTCAGGGCCAATGTCGTAACGCTGTTTGCCGCCGGCGCGCCGGTGCTGCTCGGGCTGGCGGCCTTTGCCGTCGATGAGGCCTCCCTGCATCTTGAAAAGCGCCGTTTGCAATCGGCCGCCGATCTGGCCGCCATCCATGCCGCAGCCGACCCCGCCAACGCCGCCGACCGCGTGCGGGTGGCCCTGACGGACGCGGGTTATGATCCCTTGCCCGAAACAATTCTCGTCCAGACCGGCCATTACGCCCCCGATCCATCGCTTGCTCCCGCGTCCCGCTTTGCCCCCGATACCGGCCCGGTCAATGCGGCCCGCGTCACCCTGCGGCGCCAGGGCACCGTCCATTTCGCTTCGATTTTCGGTTTTGCCCCGCCCCGCATCGGCGTTGTGGCCACCGCCAGCGCCACCCCCATGGCCACCTGGTCCATCGGCTCGCGCCTCGCCAGCCTCGATGGCGGCGTGCTCAACGCCGTGCTGGGCGGCCTTCTGGGCACCCAATTGTCCCTCACCCTGCTCGATTACAACGCCATTGCCGATATCGATATTGCGCTGCTCGATTTCCTCGACGCCCTGGCCGGCGAAGTCGGTCTGGAGGTCGGCACCTATTCCGAACTCCTCGATGCCGATGTTTCGCTCGGCGCCATCGCCACCGCAATCGCCTCGGCCTCGGGGGGCAATGCAGTCCTCGTGCAACTGGCCGGGCTGATCGACGAAACCATCAGTGTGGATATGGCACGCCTCATCGTCGCCGACGGGCTGGCCGGGCTGGCGCTTGGCACTTCGGCCGCCGTCGAGGCCAGCATCGATGCGCTGGGCCTTTTGTCCGCCGCCGCATTGGTGGCCGATGGCAACCGCCATGTCAGCCTTGAGCTGGGCGCGGGCGTACCGGGCATTGTCGGCATCGACGTGGCGCTCGTCGTGGGCGAACCGCCGGTCACCGGCTGGTTTACGCTCTCGGGCGAGGGCGACTATCTGCGCACCGCCCAGACCCGGCTGCGGCTCGATATATCCGTTCTGGGCGATGGCGGCGGCCTCGGCCTGCTCGATATCACATTGCCCGTCTATGCCGAGCTCGCCCCCGCCGAAGCCCGCATCGCGTCCCTCGCCTGCCCGCCCGGCCGCCCCGATCAGGGTACGGCCACCATCGCCGCGCGCCCCGGTGTGTTGCGGCTCGCCGTGGGCAACACCCCGCATGCGGCCTTCCTCGACACACAAAGCCCGCTGGTGGTCACCGAAACGCCCATCGTCTCGCTTCTGGGCGGTATTGCCCGGGTCAATGCCCGCGCCGATATTTCAATGAGCCAGACAAGCCCCGTCCCGCTCTATTTCACGGCGGCCGACGCCGCCAATGGCACCATCCGCACGGCAAGCACGCAAACCCCCGTGTCGAGCCTCACCAGCTCCTTGATCGGCGATCTCGACCTGGAACTGGAAATCTTGTCGATCAGCCTGCTCGGCTCGCTCCTCTCGGGCGCGCTGGGCACCGTCGAAACCCTGCTCGATCCTGTTGCCCCCATCCTCGACGAGGTCCTGATGGTGCTTTTCGATACGCTCGGCCTCGGCCTTGGCGAAATCGATGTCGCCGTCCACGGCTTCGACTGCCGCAACGCCGCCCTGGTGCAATAGGGCCAGTCCCACCCAAAGAAAAAGCGCTCTTCTGCGCTCGGCACCATCGGCGCCACACACCCTTGGTCACCCCGGCCTTGAGCCGGGGTCCAGTACACTCGGCGTTCGCGATAGACCCCATCAATCTTGCCGGTTACCGAATCCCCTGTGACGCCGGTGAGAAGGTCGATTTCCCGCTTCCTGCCCCGGTGAAAGCCGGGGGCCGGCAACATTGCGGCAGTCGAAAACTCAAATGCTCGTGCTACCCCTTGGCCTTTCCATTGGGATGCAGCGTCTCCCCCCGCGCCAGCATGGCAACGAATTTTTCGATGTTGCGGGACCGTGTTTCCGCCTTTTTGACCCCGTTGATCCGGAACATCAGCGCATAAAGATTGGCGCGATTGAGCGTTTCATAGACCTTGAACGCCTCAGGATTTGCCCGCACCGCCGCAACAAAATCCTCGGGCATGGTGAATTCGGCCCCCGAGGAATAGGCAGCGTCCCAGCGCCCGTCGCCCTTGGCCGCCTCGATCTGCGCCAGTCCCGGTTCGCGCATCAGCCCGTCTTCGATCAGCTTTTCGGCGTGGCGGGTATTGATCTGGCTCCAGATCGATTTCTTGCGCCGCGGGGTAAAGCGCAAAAGATAGGATTTTTCGTCGTGCTTTTTCTTGATCCCGTCGATCCACCCCCAGCACAGCCCGGCCCGCACGGCCTCCTCGTAACTGATCGTTTCGACCCCCGATCCCTTCTTGAAAAACTGAACCCAAACCTCGTCCCATGCGCCCCCATGCTGGGCCAGCCAGCCATAAAAGCTCTCGAAATCGACAAACGGACGAATTTTATCCGGATCGGGAATGACAGGCGGCATGACGACTCCTCTTTTCCCCAACTCTACAGAGAGACGCTGTCCGTGCAAGTGATGGCCCGGGAGACAGTGCGCAAGGCCTAAAAGAAAGGCCCCCTCACCCGTCTGGCTGCGCCAGCCGACCTCTCCCCCAAGGGAGAGGTGTCCCCCGGCACTTGCGGCTTTCTTACCTCTCCCTTGGGGGGAGAGGTCGGACCGCAGGTCCGGGTGAGGGGGCCTTTCCTTTGCGCGATACAGAGATATGGTCCTGCTCATCATGAGCCAACGCAAAACCATTCGCGGCGCGAGAGCCTGCGAAAAACACGAATTTCAAAGGAAGACTGGACGAGGCGAAGCCGAGGACCCGGCCGACCATTCGGTCGCGCCATCGCAGGCGCAACGAAGGGCATAGGGCGGTTTTAGCCCGTCATGTCCGCAGTGGTGCGCGTCGTGAGAAAAAAGAAACAAATGGTGGAGGTAAGAGGCGAAGCCTCGAACCGCGACAAGGCCGCAAATGCGGCCCGCGCAACGTTTTGCGCGCCCCATCGGAGCGCCAGCGAACCGCGTAGCGCGGCTTTAGCGCGTCATGCGGTGAGTGATACGGCGCGTGAGATATGGAAAATGGTGGAGCCAAGCGGGATCGAACCGCTGACCTCCTGCATGCCATGCAGGCGCTCTCCCAGCTGAGCTATGGCCCCATCGATTGGTGGCGCGCAATGCGCCGTCCGGGTGGTTCCTCAGGTGCCCTGAGCGAACGGGCGGAACCTAGTGAGAAGTGTTTTGCGACGCAAGAGCAAAAATTGCCATGCGTCGCAAATTTTTCATGCGGCTCGAAAAAGCCCTGTCATGCCCGCAGCGGTGCGCGCCGTGAGACGGATGGACGAGGCGCAGCCGAGGACCTCGGCCAACGTTTTGGCCGCCCCGCCGGAGGGCCAGCGCACGGCATAGCGCGCAGGCCGCCGGCGCGAGGCAAAAAGACCGCGCGCGTCATGCCCGCAGCGGTGCGGCCCGTGAGGCAAAACAACCGAGCGCTTTAGCGCTCGTCATCGTCCACTTCGACGTCGAAATCGATGTCGTCTTCGTCGTCATCGGTTTCAAGGAAGGTGTCGTCGTCGTCACCGCCCAGTTCCTCGTCGACCTCGACATCCTCGACATCGGGAATGTCGTCGTCATTGTCGTCATCATCGTCGGTATCGTCTTCGGCATCGCTGAGCGAGATGACTTCGGCGCCCGCTTCAGCGGCCGCGACATCCACGTCGGCCTCCTCGACCTCGTCTTCTTCTTCGACCTTGTCGGCCTTGCGCTCCTTGGCACCGAACTTGGCGGCCGCCTTTTCCTGAGCGGCTTCGAAAAAGCTCAAGGGATAGGATTTTCCGGTATAGGGCGAGACCACCGGGTCCTTACCCAGATCGTAGAATTTCTTGCCCGTCACCGGGCATGTCCGCTTGGTACCGCGTTCGTCACTGGCCAAGGCAATTCCCCATTCATCTGCTGCTGTAGGGTTGGTATTTCGAGCGCCCCGAAAAACGCTAGCGGGTTTTTGCTAAGGGGCGCAACAGGCATAAAGTGCGGGCGCAACACCCTCGGCAGAATAAGGGCGGCCACGTTGGGGGTTCGGTTAGCGTGAAATTTTCGCCGCTGTCAAACGCAAAATGTAAGCGGCCATGCCCGTGATTGGCAGGCAGATACGATCATGCTAAGCCCGACCTCGTTTTTACCCTTTCCAGTCCCGGTTCGTTTGCCATGTCCCATGCCCTCCCGCCGCGTCCGCGCGCCAGCCACAATGCCGGCGCCCTTTCCGGGTCCATAAGGGTGCCCGGCGACAAGTCGATTTCCCACCGCGCCATGATGTTCGGCGCCATGGCGCTGGGCCGCACCACCGTCACCGGCCTGCTCGAAGGCGAGGATGTGCTGGCGACGGGCCGCGCCATGCAGGCCTTGGGCGCCAATATCGAAAAGATCGGGGAGACCTGGCAGATCGACGGGCTCGGCGTCGGCGGCTTTCTCGCGCCGCAGACCGATCTCGATTTCGGCAATGCGGGCACCGGCGTGCGGCTGACCATGGGCCTTGTCGGCGCTTACCCCTTCGTTACCCGCTTTGTGGGCGATGCTTCGCTCTCGGCCCGCCCCATGGGCCGCGTGCTCGATCCGCTGCGCGCCATAGGCGTTGAAGTGGTCGAACACCACGAAAACCGCCTGCCTATTGCATTGAAGGGCCCCACCGATCCCGTGCCGGTGCATTACCGCGTGCCCATGGCCTCCGCCCAGGTCAAATCCTGCGTGCTTTTGGCCGGCCTCGTCATCCCCGGCACAACCACGGTGATCGAGCCGATCATGACCCGCGATCACACCGAAAAGATGCTCGAAGGCTTCGGCGCCGATATCGCCATCGCCACCGATGCCGATGGCGTGCGCACCATCACCGTTGCCGGCCTGCCCGAGCTCAAAGCGCAAGAGTTGATCGTCCCCGGCGATCCCTCTTCGGCCGGTTTCCCGCTGGTCGCCGCCCTCATCGTGCCGGGCTCGGAAGTGGTCATCGAAAACGTTCTGATGAACCCCACCCGCACCGGGCTTATCGATACGCTCATTGAGATGGGCGGCGACATCGCAATCGAAAACCGCCGCGTCTCGGGCGGCGAGGACATCGCCGACCTGCGGGTGAAACATTCGCGTTTGAAGGGCGTCTCCGTCCCCGCCTCCCGCGCCCCCTCGATGATCGATGAATACCCGGTCCTCGCCGTCGCCGCCTCGTTTGCGCAAGGCGTCACCCACATGGCGGGGCTCGAGGAATTGCGGGTGAAAGAATCCGACCGCCTCGCCGCGGTGGCCCGCGGGCTCGAAGCCAATGGCGTTGTCTGCGAGGAAGGCGCCGATTTCCTCACCGTCACCGGCAAGGGCGCCGTCCCTGGCGGTGGCACGGTCGCAACCCACCTCGATCACCGCATCGCCATGAGCTTTCTCGTCATGGGGTTGGCTTCGGAAAAGCCCGTCACCGTCGATGACGACCGGATGATCGCGACGAGCTTCCCCAGCTTCGAAGCCGATTTCACCCGGCTGGGAGCCGGATTTTCCCAAAGTGAGGACGCCGCATGATTGTCGCGGTGGATGGGCCGGCGGCCTCGGGCAAGGGCACCATCGCCGCCGCGCTGGGCAGGCACTTCAACCTGCCCCATCTCGATACGGGCCTGCTCTACCGCGCCGTCGGGCTGGCGGTCAAAGCCCATATCGATGCCCCCGATATCGAGGCACGGGCCACAAAGGCCGCCCAGGACCTCGATTCTGCCGTCATCGATCCTGAATTCCTGCTCGGTGCCGAAGTGGGCGTTCTGGCCTCAAAGATCGCCGTCTTCCCCGGCGTACGCAAAGCTCTCTTTGCTTTCCAGCGCGATTTCGCCACCCAGCCGCTCGGCGCCGTGCTCGATGGCCGCGATATCGGCACCACAATCGCCCCCGAGGCCGACGCCAAGCTCTTTATCGTCGCCGATCCCCAGGTTCGCGCCGCCCGCCGCGCCCGCCAGCTTCTAGCGCGCGGCCAGAGCGTCGATCGCGAAAAGCTGCTTACCGATATCAAGGCCCGCGACGCGCGCGATGCCGCCGCCCCCCATGGCGGATTTCACCCGGCTGACGATGCGGTCTTGCTCGATACGACCAATTTGGATATAGAAGCCGCCATTACGGCAGCCATCGCGCAAGTGGAGGCGGCTATCGCCCGCAAGTCGGCCCGCTCTTAAAGAGCGAAGGCAAAATCCAAACTTGCGGCGTTGGGCCACTAATCTTTCGCCGGGTGCTGGGACAATCGATAGCGTTGTGCTCTTGGCCTCCCCTCACCCCGTCCCTCTCCTCAGAGGGGCGAGGGAGTGAAGTCTTTGGCGAGCCCCTGATGTCCTTCGCCCCTTTGGGGAGAAGGTGGCCGCGAAGCGGTCGGATGAGGGGCGCAGCTCATGCAACCGGCACCGTTCGTTGTTTTTGTTCCACCCCCTGCCCATATACCTATCATCATCAACACCAACCCAAATGTTCCGCGCACCCGCTCGGAATGGAGTTTTAATGGCTAACCAGACCGCATCTGCAGAAGATTTCGAACAGCTCCTTTTTGAGAGCTTTCACGACATCGATCCCGTCGAGGGCACCGTTGTCAAAGGCAAGGTCGTCGCAATCGAAAAAGACCTCGCCATCATCGACGTTGGACTGAAGACCGAAGGCCGCGTGCCGATGAAGGAATTCGGCGCCGCCGGCCGCGACGGCACCATTGCCGTTGGCTCGGAAGTCGAAGTCTATGTCGACCGCGTCGAAAACGCGATGGGCGAGGCTGTCCTCTCCCGTGAGAAGGCCCGCCGCGAAGAAAGCTGGGTCCGCCTCGAAGTCCTTTACGACAAGGGCGAAAAGGTCGAAGGCCAGATCTTCAACCAGGTCAAGGGCGGCTTCACCGTCGATCTCGATGGCGCCGTGGCCTTCCTGCCGCGCTCCCAGGTCGATATCCGCCCCATCCGCGACATCGCTCCCCTGATGAACGTGCCGCAGCCCTTCCAGATTCTGAAAATGGACAAGCGCCGCGGCAATATCGTCGTCTCGCGCCGCGCCATTCTCGAAGAGAGCCGCGCCGAACAGCGTTCGGAAATCGTCCAGCAGCTCGAAGAGGGCCAGGTGGTCGAAGGCGTCGTCAAGAACATCACCGATTACGGTGCGTTCGTTGATCTGGGCGGCATCGATGGCCTGCTCCACGTCACCGACATCGCATGGCGCCGCGTCAATCACCCCAACGAAGTCCTGGCGATCGGCGAGACCATCAAGGTCCAGATCATCCGCGTCAATCAGGAAAGCCATCGTATTTCGCTGGGCATGAAGCAGCTCCAGGCCGATCCCTGGGAAGGCATTGCCGCCAAGTACCCGGTGGAAGCCAAGTTCACTGGCCGCGTGACCAACATCACCGATTACGGTGCGTTCGTCGAACTCGAGCCGGGCATCGAAGGCCTGATCCACGTCTCGGAAATGAGCTGGACCAAAAAGAACGTCCATCCGGGCAAGATCGTCTCGACCTCCCAGGAAGTCGAAGTGGTCGTTCTCGAAGTCGATCCCGAAAAGCGCCGCATCTCGCTTGGTTTGAAGCAAACCCTCGCCAATCCGTGGGAAAGCTTTGCCGACAAGTTCCCGATCGGCGCCGAGATCGAAGGCGAAGTCAAGAACAAGACCGAATTCGGCCTGTTCATCGGCCTCGATGGCGATGTGGACGGCATGGTCCACCTCTCCGATCTCGACTGGAACCGTCCGGGCGAAGAAGCGCTTGAGGATTACAACCGTGGCGATATCGTCAAGGCCAAGGTTCTCGACGTCGATATCGACAAGGAACGCATTTCCCTGGGCATCAAGCAGCTTGGGTCCGATGCGATGGCCGATGCCGCTGCCGGCTCCGATGGCCTGCGCAAGGGTGCCATCGTCACCACCGAAGTCACCGCCGTTACCGATGGTGGCCTCGAAGTGCGCATCGCCGATACCGACCTCAGCGCCTTCATCCGCCGCTCCGATCTGAGCCGCGACCGTGAAGACCAGCGCCCCGAACGCTTCGCCGTCGGCGAAAAGGTCGATGCCCGCATCACCCAGTTCGACAAGAAGACCCGCCGCATCGGCCTTTCGATCAAGGCCCTGGAAATCGCCGAAGAAAAAGAAGCCGTCGCTCAGTACGGTTCCTCCGACTCCGGCGCCTCCCTCGGCGACATCCTTGGTGCTGCGCTGAAAGGCCAGGACAAGAAGTAAGCAACGTAGTTGCTTCGACTTTAAGGGGCTCGCGCAAAAGCGCGGGCCCTTTTTTAGAGCTGGCATTTCGGCGAGCCCTTGGGAGGGATAAGTGTCCGCTCGGGTGGTTCTGGTCGGGTTACCTTAGCGATCGGACCCACAAGAGAAAACGTATGGATCGACGGGACTCGGTTCCCGTTTGCCAGCTCTCAATTTTTGCGATCAATACTTTCGCTTCTTACGCCCCAGTACGTTCTGCGAAATCAACCATCTGGTTGCGCAGCTCAGAGAAGCGATCGATTGCTGGCAGCTCCCTTATCGCCTTGTCAGTTGGGCGATATCGCATGAAGCCCTCAAGTTTTACCTTATGGTCAAAATAGTTTTCGATCTGTTCATTGGAGAGCATGAAGAAGGCAAGAGCATCGTCGACGGTGAGGATCATTCCGTTACCCTGCCCAGTCAGCATGTTCGCGAAATACTGCACGCGGTACGCGTTCATACCTGCCGCGTTTTCCTTGGCGTGCTCCGAGATCAGGGTATTCCGCTCCAATCGAATGGCGTTGTATTCCTTCATGGCGGACATTGCCCGGTGAATGAAGGTCGACAGATGCGGCATCTCCTCGGCCACCCTTGAAAGTTCAAGGAAGTCAGGTGGCTCGAGCTCGTAAGCATGGGGGATCGTCTGATAAAAGTACCGCAGCTTTTGGCTGCCTTCAACGAGCGGCTTAATGTTCGTGGCATCTTCGTAGGACGCTTCCACAAGCTTCTGCATTGTATCGACCTCCGGAGCGAGGTCGTTGAGGAACTGCCGTTTATGCGAGATGAGCGTCTCCATATTCGTACTGGCGCACGTCAAAACGCGCTTCAGCGCGTCATTTACCGCTTCATCTCTGTCATGTTGATCGCGGCGGCGATAGAACCACTGTTGAATCGCGAAGGCCAACAAGCCGAACATGAAACCACCTGCAGTGCCAATCGCCGTCTGAATGATCGGCATCCAGTTGAAGCCCATTTCAGAAATGCGAACGAACTCGACAATCATGGGATCCGTCATGTGCCCCCAGGACGATTAGTCCTCACCCCACCATAGACTGTTTGGCGGAATATCTCTGTGACCGTTTGTTCACTCGATGAGCCTGCAGGCATCCTCTGATCGAGCGTCACATCGGCTGCCTCAGGAAGTCGCTTTTCGAGCTCTAGAGTCAACTCCAAGACACGGCTTCGAACAGTTTGCTTGATTTCTCTAACGGCAACCAACGACAGCTCGCCCGTGATGGAGTTGCAGGCCAAATCCGGGTACACCTTGCCCTGCAAAATAAGAATCAGGTTCGAAGCGTCGACGCCTATAGAGCCTTCTGTCTTGGCGGTCAGATCATCAACCGCTGCGACGCTCTCCCGCATTTGGAACTCCGTCCAGGATTCGCCAGCGTGTTTCTCAATCAGGTACGATGGAATTGGCGCATTTTCGATGCCGCTCGCCCATGGTCCCGACCAAGTCCCGCGATATTGGACACTCAGCTTCCGGTATTCCGGCACCTCCACATCCTTAGGATATCCTTCAGTCTCATACTTGACCCAATCCTCGAGTGGCTCGCTTCCAAGACGTGAGGCCAAAAAGCGGAGCCTCAGCAGTACTGAAGCAAGGTCGGCTTTCTCATTCAGGACTGCCGCTTGGATTTCGCCTAGAATGCCCACGCTACCCCCTTTGATTTGAAATAGGCGCGTTATTATCAGTCGACTTGGGAACCGTCCCTGTCTGAGCAAAGCGCCAATTCTTTCCCAATCCGTATGTCAGCTTCAAGGTAACAGCAATTGCGCGACCTTTTTCCCATATGGTGTCGCGGAAGCAGTCAGGCCATTTCAAGCCCGTGAGCCTACCTCGATCACCCCTACATACCCGGCCCCGCCAAAACAGCATGGTATCCAACTGTCCCTCGGAAACACAGTGATATGCGGATGGTCCAAAAACAGCCGCGCCGCGTCCTCCGCTGTTTCCACCTGATCGATCATATAGCCGCAGAAATCGTTCCCCCCTCACCCCATCCCCTTTAACCGCTCTACCGTTTCCGGCATCCGCTTCAGACTCGCCCCGATCCGCTCGCGCCAGCGCGAGCCGCGCGATAAGGCATCCTCATAGGCTTCGGCGAGATCGTCGGGCCGGTCCTGCGCCAGCACCGCCACCAGAAACGCCGCCTGCGCCCGGTCCTTGCGCGCCTTGATCTGGTCCGGCCCGCCCTGGCGCCGGTCGGCCACGATCAGCTTGTGAATGGCAAAGCGTTCCGGCCGCGGAACCTGCACCAGAACCCCCGAGCGATAGAGCGCAACCGCTTGGATCGGGTCGGCGAGCAGGAAGTTGAGATAATTGAGCCCTTGCGCGCTCACCCCCAAGGCGGGTAGCGGCTTGACGCTTTCCTCCCCGAAGGCGGGCGTCAGAAATTCGACAATGGCTTCCGAATGGCTCTGCCGCCATCGCCACACCTGCTGGTCGTTGATCCCCGGCACGGGATCGAATTTGAGCACATTGAGAATGTCGCCAGGGTTTTCGTCCACTGTGTCGTCCAGCGCCACCGAAAGTCGCTCGAAACTGGCAATATCGATATCGCCGGTTTGCGCCAGCTCCTCGGCATCCATGCGCACCCCGAGTTCGCCCTGGTAGAGTCCATAGGCCGAAGTGCCCACCAGCGTTCCCCCCAGCCGGAACACCCCCGCCCTTGAAAAGGCGAGCAGTAGCGATCCAGTGTCCCGGTCGGTCGTCAAAAGCCCTTCGGCCCGCAGCGTCCGCGCCAGTTGGCTCATCCGCTGCCGGCGCCCCTCCGATTGCGCTTTCAGGGTTTCGGCCTTTTCCAGCCGCGCCCGCAGCTCCGGCCTGTCCTCGCCCAGATACCGGCTTACCATCTCGGTCCCGATCCGGAACCGCTCGTAAAGATAGACCCGCCCGTTGCGGTGCCGCTCCTCGATACTGCCCATAAGGCTCGCCGCCCGCTCATCGAGATGAAGGCGCAAGAGATCCTGATAGGCCACCACCGCCGAGCGGCTCAGAGATACCGGTTCCATGTCGAACCCCGTTTATGTGCATCAAATTATAGTTTGCTGCACACAAACATCAAGTGTGCATCAAAAAATTTCCTGATGCACACCGGCCAGTCGCAGAACGCGGCGACCTGCCGCCGACCCCAGCCTCTAAGCCGAACGCCGCTCGACTCCCGCCGCGCTTGCTCCATTGTCCGCCTCGGGCACCGGCAAGCCCACCGGCAGCCGCATCGCCGCCACCAGCCGCCGATATTCCTGCCGCGCATTGACATGCGACATCGAGGGCGCGGCCCCCAGCGTTTCGGCGTCCAGCGGGTCGAACACCGTCATCCCCAGTTTAAACAGCGAGCGAAAGATCACCCGCTCCGCGATCCCCTCGGCCACCCGGCACCCCAACCGCTCGGCGACCATCTCGATGGTCTCTTGCACCTCGCTGGCGTTGCGCGAGCCCAGTTGCGCGATCCGGTTACGCACCAGCACCCAGTCGATTGTCTGCCCCGTGCGCTCCAGCCGCTCGGCGCGCGCCTTTTGCACGTTTCGCGAATAGGGGCTGGTCTGGATCGGCTGCCCGCTCTGCTCGTCGATCCGGGCCAGAACGTCCAGATCGATCATCGAATCGTTGAGCGGGGTCACCAGCGTATCGGCAATCTCGAGCGCCGCCCGCGCCAGATTGCAGTCGAACCCCGGCGTGTCGATGACGATGAAATCGACCTCCTTACGCAGCCCCGCCACGGAGCGGTCGAAAATCTCGCGCTCGGCCACCTGGTTTTCCGAAATCGAATCCCCCCAGGCCGTCGGGATATAAAGGTGCTTGGGCATCGGCACGTCGCGCCCACGCGTCTCCGCGCTGGTTCGCCTGTTGCGCACATAGCGCGTCAGCGTCTGCTGCCGGCTGTCCACGTCCACGGTCCCCACGGCAAACCCGAAATGGAGCAGATAGACCGCCAGATGCAGCGAGGTCGTCGATTTGCCCGACCCGCCCTTTTCATTGCCCACAACAATGATATGCGCGCCCGCCTGCGTCATCTCCAACAACCCCAAATCAACCGATAATCCATCGGCCCATCAAGTGCCAACATGGTTAACGAGGACTTAATCGGGCCCCTTCTCCCAAGGATAAGGCAGAGGATTTCAACCGGTTTGTTGCCCGCCCATCGCTTCGACGGCGTCGAACCCTTCGGCCAGAAAATCGGCGAGCGGCCGTCGCCCGCCATCCTTGTTCCATCCATCCAGCGCCACCCGCGACACTCCGATGGCCAGCATGGCAACCATCCGCAGATGGGTGTCGCTCTTTTCGGGCCAATGGGTCCGCAACGCTTCGAGAACCAGCGCCTCGTCGCGCGCATAGCTTGCCTGTTTGCGCGCCTGGATCGCTTCGCTCGAGCGCATCAGCCTGTCGAGCGCAATCAACTCGTCGGGCGGGTATTGCGCCACCAGCGCCAGCATCGCCCCGCGCACCGCCGCAAACGGCGTCAGCCCCTCGTGCCGCGCGGCCAATGCCGCGGCCAGCGCCTCCCCCGGCCCGCTTTGCAGCGAGAGCAAAATGTCGTCCTTGGATTTGAAATAGTGAAAAAAGGTCCGGCGCGAAATCCCCGCCTCGGCGGCAATGGCCTCCAGCGTCGTCGCCTCATACCCCTGCGCCCGGAACAGCCGCAGCCCCGCCTCGGCAATGCGCGCATGCGTCTGCCTGCGCTTTTGCTCCCGCAGACCCTCCACGCGCGGCTCTTTTGCGTTTGTCACAATCAGACCCTTGTCAAAAACTGCACTGAGTGCAATATAATTATGCACCGAGTGCATTTTTCATCGAAGGGTAGAATTTATGGCAAAATGGACAGCCTTGGAAATCCCCCCACTCACCGGACGGTCCGCCGTCATCACCGGCACCGGCGGTCTGGGGTTCGAGGACGCTCTGGCCCTGGCGCGGGCCGGCGCCGAAATCATCGTCGCCGGCCGCAATCCGAAAAAGGGAAACCAGGCGCTCGCCCGCATCCGGGCCGAAATCCCCGGCGCCAATGTCGCCTTCGAACAGCTCGATCTGGCCAGTCTCAATTCGGTAGAAGATTTCGGTGCCCGGCTGCGCCGCCAGCGCGGTTCCCTCGATATCCTCATCAACAATGCCGGAATCATGGTGCCGCCCGAACGCCAGCAGACCGAAGACGGTTTCGAGCTCCAGTTCGGCACCAATTATCTCGGCCATTTCGCCCTGACGGCCCATCTCATGCCGCTGCTGGTCAAAGGCTCTGACCCGCGCGTCGTTTCGCTCTCCAGCATTGCCGCCCGTCAGGGCAAGATCGATTTTGCCGATCTCCAATCGCAGGCCGCCTACATCCCCATGCAGGCCTACAGCCAATCCAAGCTCGCCTGCCTCATGTTCGCCTTCGAGCTGCAGCGGCGCTCCGAGGCGGGCGGCTGGGGCATATCCAGCTTTGCCGCCCATCCGGGCATTTCCCGCACCGACCTCCTGCACAACGCGCCCGGCCGCATGAGCGTTAGCGGCATAACGCGGTCCGCCCTGTGGTTCCTGTTCCAGCCCGCCGCCCAGGGCGCCCTGCCAACCCTTTTCGCCGCCACGGCGCGGGAGGCAAAGCCCGGCGCCTATTACGGCCCCAACGGATTGAACGAAACCCGCGGCCATCCCGCCCCGGCCAAAATCCCGCCCCAGGCCGCCGACCGTGCGGTCGCCGCAAGGCTCTGGGAGGTGTCCGAAGGGCTTTCAGCAACGCGCCTTGCACGCGAGTTTGCCCAATAGGGTCGAGGTGACGCACCGCATGGATTGACTATGCAACAAAAGTGTTGCATAAAGCCGCCGTGACCACCGACGACGAAGCCCTCAACCGCCTGTTCCGCGCCCTGGGCGATACGACCCGGCGGATCATCATTGCCGAACTGGACAAGCGCGACCGCCAGTCCCTGTTCGAGCTGTTTACCCGCGTCGTCACCAATCACGGCATCGGCCAGACGCGTCAGGGCTTCTCGCGGCATCTGACAACGCTCGAGGAGGCAGGGCTGATCGAAATCGAATGGCAGGGCACCACAAAACTCCACAGCCTCAACGCCGCACCCATTGCCGAGCTCCAGTCGGGCTGGCTGAAATCCTTCCAGGAGGACCAAAAATGAAAATCTACGTCACATCGGTCTTTGTCGACGACCAGAACAAGGCCCTCGATTTTTATACCACCAGGCTCGGCTTCATCAAAAAGACCGATATCCCCGTCGATGGCGAAAACCGTTGGTTGACCGTCGTCAGCCCGGACGCGCCCGATGGGGTCGAACTGCTGCTCGAACCCTCCGGCCATCCCGCCACGACGCCGTTCAAAAAGGCCCTCGTCGCCGATGGCATCCCGCTGACCTCGTTTCAGGTCGACGACATCGACGCCGAATATGCGCGCCTCACCGGTCTTGGCGTTGTCTTCACCCTGCCCCCCACCGATGCCGGCCCGGTCAAGATGGCCGTTTTCGATGATACCTGCGGCAATCTCATCCAAATCGTCGAAATGGCCGGCCAGCCGTGACAGTCCGCTGGCGCCCGCTGCTTGCTGCGGACATCCCCGCCGTCTCGGCAATCGCGGCCCGGATCCATCCCGATTTCCCCGAGGACGATGCGGTCTTTGCCGACCGCCAGGCCATAGCCCCCGATTTCTGTTTCCTTTTCGAAATCGACGCCGCCCCCGCCGGCTATGTCCTTGCGCACCCCTATCGCCTCGGCGGCCTCCCGGCGCTCAACACGGTGCTGGGGCGCCTGCCCGACCTCTGCGACACGCTCTATATTCACGATCTGGCCCTGCTCCCCGCCGCTCGTGGCAGCGGCGCGGCGCGCCGGATCGTCCAGACCCTCGCCCGGCGCGCTATCCCTTTCGGTCCCCTCAGCCTCGTCGCCGTCAACGGCTCGGTTCCCTTCTGGTCCCGCATGGGGTTTTCCGTGACCGACGAAGCCCACCTCGCGGAAAAACTGGCAAGCTATGCGTCCGATGCCTGCTACATGGTCCGCTCCAAACTTGCGCCCGAGCCATCTAAGCGGTAGCCATCTTCGGGACTTAACCAACCCGGACGCCCCCATGTCGCTCCAGGACGATCCATTGGAAACCATCCCCGTCACCCGTGCCCTGCGCCGCTCGCGCGGCCGCTGGCGGATTTTCGCCTTCCTCGTGCTGGCGATCGCGGTGGTGGTCGGCTTTGCGCGTTTCGTGCCCCTGATGACCCCCGCCGCCGATGTCGTCGCCCGCGTCACCATTTCGGGCGCCATCACGACCGATCCCGAGCGCACCGCCCTGCTCGAGGACCTCGCAGAGGATAATTCGGTCGCCGCGATCATCGTCGCCATCAATTCCCCCGGCGGCACCACGGCAGGCGGCGAGGAGCTTTATGCCTCCCTGCGCGCTCTGGCCGAACAAAAGCCCGTCGTTTCGACAATCGGCGAGTTGGGCGCCTCTGCCGCCTATATGGCCGCCATCGCCACCGACAGGATATACGCGCGCAATCTTTCCATCGTCGGCTCCATCGGCGTTTATTACCAGCACGTCGATGCCTCGGGCCTGTTTGAAACCCTTGGCGTCGATCTCGACAAGGTCGCCTCGGGGCCTTTGAAGGGCAAGCCCGATTTCGACGAGCCGATTTCGCCCCAGGTGCGCGACTCGCTGGTCGACCTCGTCGATTCCTCCTACCAGTATTTCGTCGATCTGGTCGCCGAACGCCGCGGCATCCCCCGTTCCGATACCCTTGCCCTGGCCGATGGCCGCATTCTTTCGGGCATCATGGCGATTGATGCCGGGCTGGTCGATGCGGCGGGTGGCGAGCCCGAAGCCCTGGCCTGGTTGCAGGCCGAGCGTGAAATCGCTCCCGAGCTCGAAATCGTCCCGGTGTGGCCACCCCGGCGTGCGCCGGGCTGGCTCGATCTGGTGTTCGGCTCTCTTGCCGGTGCGTTGGGAGAAACCGGCTGGCCCGGCTTGCCGCTTGACGGGCTGGTCTCGCTTTGGCACCCTCACGCCCGATAAGAACAACGCCACAACACTTTAGCCCGAGGGTGCAAAACACCCCAACTGCGCCGGGGGGCGTGCGACAGACCATGATAAAGTCCGAACTCATCGAAAAGCTTGCGGCCGAAAACCCGCATCTTTTCCATCGCGATATCGAAAACATCGTCAACGCCATCCTCGACGAGGTCGGCGACGCGCTGGCCCGGGGCGACAGGGTCGAATTGCGCGGCTTCGGCGCGTTTTCGGTCAAGAACCGCCCGGCTCGTGTCGGCCGCAACCCCCGCACCGGCGAACAGGTCGATGTGGGCGAAAAATACGTGCCGCAATTCAAGGCCGGCAAGGAAATCCGCGAACGGCTCAACGGCGGCTGAACCGCACAGCCCCTATGGGCCTGCAGACTGTTGCGGCAAGGGATCGGAAGCTCGAGCCTGTCCCCGCCGTCATCCCGGACGTGATCCGGGATCCAGTAACCGGCAGCGCCGGCGGCGCTTTCCTCGCTGCCCACGCGGCAACCATGTAGTGAACTCTTATGCGCAAACGCATCGTCGGCTGGCTCGTTCTCGTGCCCCTTTGCCTTTTGGTCCTGGTGTTTGCCCTGGCCAACCGGCACATGGTCGCGCTCAATTTCAATCCTCTTGTCGCGCCCGATGAGGCGGCGCCCGGCTTCGGCGTTCCGCTGTTTCTGGTGATCTATGCCGTGCTGTTCGTCGGCATTTCGCTCGGCGGCCTCTCGGTCTGGTTCACGCAGGCGGGGCACCGCAAGGAAGAACGCCGCCTGCGCCGCGAAAACGAAAAGCTCAAAGCCGATCTCGAACGCTCGCGCCGCGCTCCGGCCCGCGAGCCCGACCCTGCGCTGCTCGCCACGGACGAATTGGTCTGATGGACCAGCCCATCATCAAGATCTGCGGGGTCAAAACCCCCGACATCCTCGATCATGTCATCGCCGAGGGCGCCGACATGGTGGGGTTCGTCCATTTCGAAAAAAGCCCGCGCCATCTCCCTTTCGATAAGATCGAAACGCTCGTGGCCCATGCCGGCGACAGGATCGAAACGGTCATCCTGCTGGTCGAGCCCGACAACGATACCGTCGCCGCCGCCGTCGAAACCGGCGCCCAATGGCTCCAGCTCCACGGCTCAGAGCCCAAGGGCCGCGTTGCCGATATCCGCGAGCGCTCGGGGCTCAAGATCATCAAGGCCCTGCCCATCGGCGATAAAAACGACGTGCGTCAGGTTCCCGCCTATCGGCCGGTCTCCGACCGGCTGATCCTCGATGCGCGGCCGCCGAAAGATGCCACCCGTCCCGGCGGCCTGGGCGCGGTGTTTGACTGGTCGCTACTCGAAAGTCTTGACCCTGCGGTCCGCTTCATGCTTTCCGCTGGGCTCGACAGTGACAACGTGGCCCGCGCCGTCAAAACCTTAAAACCCTTCGGCCTCGATGTTTCTTCAGGCGTCGAGCGCGAAAAGGGCGTAAAGGACGCCGGGCTGATTACCCGGTTCATCGCCAGCGCCCGGGCGGCGGCACAGTAAGGTTTAGGTATTTATGAGCCAGCAAAGCGCCAATTCCCTGCGTCAGGGGCCCGACGAGAACGGCAAGTTCGGCATTTATGGCGGACGCTTCGTGGCCGAAACGCTGATGCCCTTGATCCTCGATCTGGAAAAATCCTATCGCGCCGCCCAGGCCGACGAAAAATTCCTCGCCGAAATGGACGATCTGCGCACCCATTTCGCCGGGCGTCCCTCCCCGCTCTATTTCGCCGAGCGCATGAGCGCCGAACTTGGCGGCGCCAAGATCTATTTCAAGCGCGAGGACCTCAACCACACGGGCTCCCACAAGCTCAACAATTGCATCGGCCAGATTCTTCTCGCCAAGCGCATGGGCAAGACCCGCATCATCGCCGAAACCGGCGCCGGCCAGCACGGCGTGGCCACGGCCACCGTCTGCGCCCGGTTTGGCCTGCCCTGCACCATCTTCATGGGCGCCACCGACGTGGAGCGCCAGATGCCCAACGTGCTGCGCATGAAAATGCTCGGCGCCGAGGTTCGCCCCGTCACCGCCGGCGCCGGAACGCTGAAAGACGCCATGAACGAGGCGCTGCGCGATTGGGTCACCAATGTCGAGACCACCTATTACCTGATCGGCACCGCCGCCGGCCCGCACCCCTACCCGGAAATGGTGCGCGATTTCCAGAAGGTGATCGGCGAGGAAATCCGCACCCAGATTCTTGAGGCCGAAGGCCGCCTCCCCGATGCGCTCGTCGCCTGCATCGGCGGCGGGTCCAACGCCATCGGCACCTTCCACGATTTCCTCGACGAGCCGAACGTGAAGATTTTCGGCACCGAGGCCGGCGGGCACGGGCTCGATGTGGAAAACGGCCACGCCGCCTCGATGACCGGCGGCCGCCCCGGCGTGCTGCACGGCAACCGAACCTATCTCCTCCAGGATGCCGACGGCCAGATCCTCGAAGGCCATTCGATTTCCGCCGGCCTCGATTACCCCGGTGTCGGCCCCGAACATTCCTTCCTGCGCGACAGCGGCCGGGTGAACTACGTCCCCGTCACCGACAAGGAGGCCCTCGACGCCTTCATGGCCTGCACCAAGTTCGAAGGCATCATCCCGGCGCTCGAAAGCGCCCACGGCCTCGCCCACGTGATGAAACTGGCCCCCGATATGGACAGGGACCAGATCATCGTCCTGTGCCTTTCCGGCCGCGGCGACAAGGACGTCGAATCCGTCGGCAAGCATCTGGGCATGACGCTTTAGGACCAATCGACATTCAACTGATGGCGACCTGCAAATGGCAGTATTCGCTGACGCAGCCCGTCGGGTCCGCGCTTCCCATGCTCATGTACCCGAAAGTATGCTCCGCTCATGGCCCGCGAGCCTAAGCGCGCCGGACCTTCTGTAGCCGGTCAGAACTCTCGAAAGCCGCCATTTTCGCTGGCGCGGACCTTCGGTTCGGCTCGCCCTGCGCTGAATGTCGATTGGTCCTAGCGCCCCGCTGCCAAGGCCCTCACCCGGGACCTTGCTCCGCAAGCACCGATTTTTCCCACGGGAGGGATGTTTCACGTCGCTTGCAGCCTTCTTCACCTCTCCCTTTGGGGGAGAGGTCGGATGGCGCAGCCATACGGGTGAGGGGGCCTTGAGCGCTGGCAGTGTCACGTCGCCTTGCCTCCTCCCCACCGTCATCCCGGGCGAAGTCCCGGGACCCAGTACCCCCAGCGCTTGCGACGCTTGCCCAAACCCTGCCTCCTGTCGCCCCGGAGTCCAATGTCTCAGCGCGGCTCCAAACGCATGCCGCAAAAGCTATGCGTCTGCCTCGCTTCTGGCTATTTCCTTTGATTGCAATAAAGCGAATTGACAAACACATACCTCTCCAGCTATACATTAATCCATAGCCAACGGGATATATGTCATCAATGTCCGCCACCCATGATGCTCTCTTCCGAACCCTCGCCGATCCCACCCGCAGGGCCCTCTTCGAGCGTTTGTGCAAAAACGGCGAGTTGACGGTCGGTACGTTGACTAAGGGCGCCGGCGTCTCCCAGCCGGTGGTCTCAAAGCATCTCGGCGTGCTGCGGCAGGCGGGGCTGGTCTCAGACCGCCACGAGGGCCGGCACACCCATTACAGCGCCCGCATCGATGCTTTGGCCCCCCTGGCCGACTGGACGCGCCAGATGGCCGGGTTCTGGAACAGCCGTTTCGACGATCTCGAGGATGTGTTGAGGAGAATGGATCAATGAAAATCAACGCCTGGTTCCGCCAGATTCACCGCTGGCTGGCAATCGCCTTCACGCTTGGCGTCGTCGTCAATTTCATTGCCCTTGGCGGCGGCGAGGAGCCCGATTTCTGGGTCTATCTGTTGGCCCTCATTCCCCTGTTCCTGCTGCTTTTCACCGGCCTTTATCTGTTCGTGCTACCCTATGCCCTCAAATGGCGCGGCGGGCGGCGCGTAAGCGAAAGAGCATGATCCCCATGAGCAAACCCGAAGACAAGCCGGTGCTGCTGTCGGGCGGCAACCCCCAGATTCCCAAGGGCTATGGCAATGGCCCGGTCGCCGCATATCTGGCGGCCATGCCGGGCTGGAAGGGCGATATCGGCCGCCGCCTCGATGCCATCATTGAGCGCGTCGTGCCCGGGGTCGAAAAGGCGGTGAAATGGAACTCGCCCTTTTACGGGGTCGAAAAGGACTATTGGTTCACCTCCTACCACTGCATGACCAAATACGTGAAGGTGACCTTCTTTAAGGGCAGCGATCTCGATCCGCCGCCCCCCGGCACCTCGAAATATCCGGCGGTGCGCTATCTCGATGTCTACGAGGACAAGGGGTTCGACGAGGCCCGGTTCGCCTCGTGGATCGAACAGGCCAGCAAGCTGCCCGGCGAAAAAATGTGAGTTTTACCCATGCCTAGACCCAATGACACCCGGGCCGCTCCGTCCACGGCGAGCGCCTCGGACCTCATCGATGCCCGCATCGCCGATCTTGGCGACTGGCGCGGAAAAACCCTCGCCAGAATGCGTGCGCTCATCCACGAGGCCGTTCCCGAAATTGTCGAGGAATGGAAATGGCGCGGCACCCCGGTCTGGTCCCATGCCGGCATCGTCTGCACCGGAGAAACCTACAAGACCTACGTCAAACTGACCTTCGCAAAAGGCGCCTCGCTCGATGATCCCAAAGGGCTGTTCAATTCGAGCCTCGAGGGCAACACCCGCCGCGCCATCGATATCCACGAAGGCGACAAGATCGACGAGGCCGCCCTCAAGGCGCTCATCGCCGCCGCCGCGACCCTCAATTCCGTCAAGAAACCCGCCCGGACCAGAAAATCGGACTAAGGACACCATCATGGCCGAACCCGTCACCGTCACCGTCGAACGCGAAATCCCCTTTCCGCCCGAAAAGATCTGGCGTGCCCTCACCCAGCCCCATCTGATGGAGGAGTGGCTGATGAAGACCGATTTCAAGCCCGAAATCGGGCACAACTTCACCTTGCGCGGCGATTGGGGCGGGGTCGAATGCGAAGTGCTGGCCATCGAGCCGGAAAAGACCCTGTCCTACACCTGGAACCACCCGCACTCCGATCCGGCCTATGCGCTGGAAAGCGTCGTGGTCTTCACCCTCACCGCCACGGCGACCGGCACCCATCTGCGCATGGAGCAGACCGGCTTTAACCCCAACCAGAAACAGGCCATCGGCGGCGCCAAATGGGGCTGGGAAGAAAACTTCGCCAACCTCGAAAAACTGCTGGCCGAGGGCAAGGCGTAAGACAGAGCGACATTCAGCTCAGGGTGAGCCGAAAATGGCGGTTTTCGAGAGTGATGACCGGTTATCGAAGGTCCGGTGGACCTTCGATAGGGAAGAACGCCCGGCGAGCTTGAGCTCACGGGCTATGAGCGGAGCGTACTTTTGTACGTGAGCACCGGAAGCGCAGCAAACTGTCATTTGCAGGCCACCCTGAGTTGAATGCCCTTTGGGCGTGACGGCCAGGTGCACCGAGTGTCCATTGGCCGTCAGCCCCCCGCTTTGCGCATGGCTGGAATACCCATTGAGCGCTTGTTTATCGCCCCCGGCAGGCGCATTTAAATCTCAAGAAATCAGGCAGTTCTCAGGAGATTTGAACAATGGCACGCAATCGGATTTTCGATTCCATCTCGGGCTTTTTCGGTGACGTGGGCCGCGCCCGCAACGCCTCGAACCTTTATTCCGACCTGTCCAACATGTCGGACGATGCGCTCCGTTCGCGCGGTCTCAATCGCGCCGATCTGGCTCGCCACGCTTTCGATACCGCGTTTAACTCCAAGTAGTTTCCCGCCGACGCGCCGATATCAAAAAGGCACCCCGCCTCTGGCCGGGTGCCTTTTGTGCTGATGGAGTTGACTTGAGCGTCAACCTGTCCTTTATCCCGGTAATCATTGGCCTTTCCCTTCCGGAGATTTCATGGGCGCCTCGCGCATCGACAAGCGGTTTGCAAAGACACGGGCCGAAAACCGCCCCGCCTTCGTCTCCTTTGTCATGGCGGGCGATCCCGATCCCGAAACCGCCGACGCCATTCTCGCCGGGCTTCCCGCGGCGGGCGCCGATGTGATCGAACTGGGCATGCCCTTTTCCGATCCCATGGCCGATGGTGTCGCCGTCCAGCTCGCCGGCCAGCGCGCCCTCGCCGCCGGCATGAGCCTTGAAAAAACGCTGGCCATGGTCGCCCGCTTCCGGGAAGGGGATGATGAAACCCCAATCGTTCTGATGGGCTACTACAATCCCATCTACATTTACGGCGTCGAAAAGTTCATCGCCGACGCAGTCTCATCGGGCGTCGACGGGTTGATCGTCGTCGACCTCCCCGCCGAGGAAGATGACGAACTCTGCCTCCCCGCGATAAAGGCCGGGCTCAATTTCGTGCGCCTGACCACGCCCACGACCGACGCACACCGCCTGCCCACCGTGCTCAACAATGCCTCGGGCTTTGTCTATTACGTCTCGATGACCGGCATCACCGGCGCCGAGATCAAGAACCGCGCTGCGGTGGGCGAGGCGGTCAACCGCATAAAATCGGTCACCGATCTGCCCGTTGCCGTGGGGTTCGGCATCAAATCGGTCGAGGACGCGGCGCTGATCGGCAGGGACGCCGATGGGGTCGTTGTCGGGTCCGCGCTGGTCACGGCCATCGAAAAATCGCTCGAAAACGGCCGCGCCAGCCTGGGCACTCCACAGGCTGTTCACAATCTGGTCCGCGCTCTCTCGCAAGGAGCGTTCTCAGCAAGAGTGGACGCCACTCTTGCGCTTCGAGAGCGCGACAAAACAGGAAATTAGAGCGGCCCGGAATTTTCACTGAAAATTCGGACGGCTCTAAGTGCGCGTTCGGCCAGAAGCTGATAGTATTGCCACAATTGCTTCCTACATCTTGGGCAGCGCTTTCCGCCCGAATGAAAAGCTGAGACGAGAAAAAATGAACTGGATCGACAACGTCGTTCGCCCCAAGATTCGCTCCTTCCTCAATCGCCGCGAGGTCGAGGACAATCTGTGGGTCAAGTGCCCCGAAACCGGGGAAATGGTGTTCCATCGCGATCTCGAGGCCAATCAGTGGGTCGTGCCCAATTCGGGCTACCATATGAAAATCAAGCCGGCCGATCGGCTGGGCCACTTCTTTGACGATGGCGAGTTTACCACCATCGCCCTGCCCTCTGTGGCCGCCGATCCGCTCAAATTCCGCGACACCAAGCGCTACACCGACCGTCTCAAGGAAGCCCGCAACACCACCGGGCGCGATGATGCGATTGTTGTCGCCACCGGCAAGCTCTATGGTCAGGAGACCGTGGTCACCGTGCAGGACGGCGATTTCATGCTCGGTTCGCTCGGCATGGCGGCAGGGTCCGCCATCATCACCGGGCTCGAACTGGCGGTGGAAAAAAAGCTCCCCTTCGTGATCTTCACAGCCTCGGGCGGCGCCCGCATGCAGGAAGGTATTCTCTCCCTCATGCAGATGCCCCGCACCACCGTTGCTGTCCAGCGCCTGCGCGAAGCGGGCCTGCCCTATATCGTGGTGTTGACCAATCCCACGACCGGCGGCGTCACCGCGTCCTACGCCATGCTGGGCGACGTCCAGATCGCCGAACCCGGCGCGCTGATCTGCTTTGCCGGCCCGCGCGTCATCGAGCAGACCATCCGCGAAAAGCTTCCCAAGGGCTTCCAGCGCTCCGAATATCTCTATGAGCACGGCATGGTCGATAGGGCCGCCCCCCGCCACAATCTGCGTTCCACCATCGGCTCGCTGATCGGCCTTTTGACCCGGGCTCCGGTCAATGAGGCCATTCCCGCAGCGCGTGCCGTGGCCGGGGCGACGGTGGCCACCGTCACCACCCGCGATGCCGCGCTTGCCGCCGAAAGCGATGGCGACGAAGATTTCCTCGCCAACGCCCCCGTCGCCGGCCACGCTGAGTAGGCAATTCAAACCAGAGCGCGGCCAGAAAAAGTTGCAGACTTTTTCGGTTCGGTCCGCGCGACCAAGCAAATAGGTCAGCCGTGTCCCGCACCGACGCGATTCTCAAGCGGCTGCTCACGCTCCACCCCAAGCTCATCGATCTCGAGCTTGGGCGCACCGAGCGCATGCTTGAGGCCATCGGCCGGCCCCAGGACCGTCTGCCGCCGGTCATCCATGTGGCCGGCACCAATGGCAAAGGCTCGACCATCGCCTTCCTGCGCGCCATGCTCGAAGCGCAGGGCAAGCGCGTCCACGTCTATACATCCCCCCATCTCGTCGCCTTCCGCGAGCGGATAAGGGTGGCGGGAAAATTCGTTTCCGCCCGCGCGCTCAACGCCGCCCTCGAAGAATGCGAGACGGCCAATGCCGGCAAGCCGATCACTTTTTTCGAAATTACCACCGCTGCAGCTTTCCTGCTGTTCTCCCGCGTACCGGCCGATTATCTGCTGCTCGAGGTGGGGCTCGGCGGGCGGTTTGATTCCACAAACGTCATCGAAAATCCGCTCGGCACCATCATCACGCCGATTTCGTCGGACCACACACAGTTCCTGGGCGAAACGATTGGCGAGATCGCCTCGGCCAAGGCCGGCATCATCAAGCGCGGCGCCCCGCTGGTCGTGGCCCGCCAGCCCGATGACGCCATGGACGTGATCGATGCCGAAGCGAAGAAATTCGGTGTTACCCCCTTTGCCGCCGGGGTCGATTTCGACGGCTTTGCCCAGCGTGGCAAGCTCGTCTATCAGGACGAGGACGGGTTGCTCGACCTGCCCCTTCCCGCCCTCGCGGGTGCCCATCAAATCGACAACGCGGCGCTCGCGCTTGCCGCCATGCGCCATTTCGCGCTTGTCGAAAACGAGGATGCGCTGGCCACCGGTCTGCGTGCGGTGGTCTGGCCGGCCCGGCTGATGCCGCTGCGCGGCGCCCTGTCGGCCTATCTCGCCGAGGGTCAGGAACTCTGGCTCGATGGCGGCCACAATGCCGCCGGTGCCGGGGTGCTCGCCGCTGCGCTCAAGGAGATGAACAAGGCCCGCCCCGCCCCGCTGGTTCTGGTGTGCGGCATGATGGCCTCAAAGGACGCCGCAAATTTCTTTTCGCCCCTGGCCGATATGGCCAGCCACGTCTTCACCGTCCCCATTCCCGGCGAAACCGGCGCCCTGCCGGCCCGCGCCCTGGCCGGCTTCCCCAAGGCCCTCGGGCTGTCCACCACCATTGCCCGCTCGATCCCCGCCGCCCTGCAGCGCGCCGCCCATTTCGAAGGCGCCCGCATCGTCATCTGCGGCTCGCTCTATCTGGCGGGGGCTGTGCTCAAGCAGAACAGGACCCCGCCGGTTTGAAACCGCGCTCTATTCCGGGCCTCGCCGCAAACGCCATTTGGAGCGTGCCCAGCAAAAGTGGAAACTGTTTTGCGCTTCGAACACGCGACAAGACAACGGCTCTAGGACTCGTCTCCAAAATAGCGTGTCTTGAGGTCGGCGATCAGCCCGCTTTCATGCGCGCCGATCAGTTCCACCGAGAGCTGGCGCGTCATCTCGCTGCGCTGGGGCAGTCCAAAGCCATATTTGTCCGGCGCAAAGATCGGGCCGACAACGGATACCGATTGTTGCGGATTGGTGTGGGCGTAATATTCGAGCACCGGGGCATCCCCGACGATCGCCTCGATCCGGCCCGCGACCAGCGCTTCGACGGCCTGGTCGATATGATCGAACGGGCGGATCGTGAGCCCGGCCTGCCGCGCGTAATCCTCCGATACGCTTCCCGGCTGCACACCGACCGGCCGTCCGGGAAGGTCCGCCACCGTGTTGATCTGGTTGTTGAGCGAGAGGGTGGTCATCACGCTTGTCACCGATGAGGTGAGATAGGCCAGCACCGCGATGCCGCAGACAAGCCAGAGCCCCTGCCAGAATCGCCCCATCCAGCCGAACAGGTTCTTTCGTGCCGGCGGCTTTCCCGAGGTTGCGACCGACATGACAGTGTAAAACCCTTCGGCAAGGCCATCGCGCCAGCGGCGGGGAAAATCCTTGTCGAAGCGCCGATCGAACAGCGTCACAAGAACCGTGGCGACGATGATGACGACCGCGATCCAGCCATAGGCACGCAGATGACCCGATTCGCTGAGCCCGGCGACAAGGTCGGAAAAGTCGCCCCCGGAAAATTCATTGACCATTATGCGCTGACCGGCGTCGAACCAGGGATGGGTGAAATCGATCCGCTCGGCCCGCCCCCGCGTCACGGTGATGTTGGTCACAGCAACGTCGACCTCGCCGGACGCCGTGGCATCGACAAGCGCGCCCACGGTGTTGAACGCGACATATTCGCTCTCGAGGTCGAGGCGGGAGGCCAGCCACTGCCACAGCTCGATGGCCATGCCCTCAAATTGCCCGTCGGCCTCCATCACGAACGGCGGATGAACATAAACGCCGACAGTCAGGGCCTCGTCCGCGGGCGGAACGCTCTGGGCGCTGGCCGGCCCTGTGGCAATCGCCGTTGAAAAGGCGATGATTGCGAACAGCGCAACACGCTGGAAATGAAAAAACATAAGGCCCCGGTCCCCGTGCGGTGTTCAAACAGCACGCCCAGTGAACCTTCAATCGCCCGATTTCACAAGTTTACACCCGATAAACAAAACGCCCCCAACCCGAAGGCTGGAGGCGTTCTGCTGTCTCGCCAAAACGAAAGGAGAGGCGAGAAATCTCTAATTTGCTGAGTCTCAAGGCCGGTCAGGGCTGTGCGAAAACGGGGGACTTTCGAGAGTGATGACCGGCTACAGAAGGTCCAGTGGACCTTCTGCAGGGAAGAACGCCCGGCGAAGCTACGCTTCGCGGGCTATGACCGGAGCGTACTTTTGTACGTGAGGACCGGAAGCGCAGAAAACCTGCGTTTGCAGCCAGCCCTCACCGGCCGATGCTTAAGCGGCGTGGCCTTCGAGCCATTTGACCAATCCGGCCTTGGGGGTGCCGGCGCCGATCTTGATGTCGGCGGCCTCACCGCCCTTGAACAGGATCATGGTCGGGATCGAACGCACGCCATACTGCGCGGCGATGCCGGGGTTTTCATCGACATTGAGCTTGACGATCTTGACCTTGCCTTCCATCTCGCCCGAAATCTCTTCGAGGATCGGGGCGATCGCCCGGCAGGGACCGCACCATTCCGCCCAGAAATCGACGAGCACGGGTTCTTTCGAGCCCAGGACTTCTGTGGAGAAATTGGCGTCTGTTACGTGTCCGGTCATGGCACTACCTTTATTGTCAGGCCCCACATATGGACCTTTGAGAATTACGTTACACTATAGCTAGGCAGAGTCGGAAGCCAGTTCAAGCCTCCCTGTCACGCGTCCTTCTCACAGCACCGTGACGTCGCCCACCGCCGCGTCGAGCAGACCGGCGGGAAGGGTCATCAGGCGCGAATTTTCCGTCCACAGGATCGCCGCCTCGACACGCCTGCCCGCAAAAAGCCGCTGCGCCGCCAGCCGGTACAGGGCCAATTGGTGCACATAGCCCGCCGAAACCGCTTCGGGCCGCTCGGGCACCATGCCATCGGATTTATAATCGACAACCAGCACGCTTTCCCCCGCCACCAGCCTGTCGATCCGCCCTTCCAGCCGCGCATTCGCGTCGCCCTGTCGCACCACAATCGAAAACGGCACCTCGGCCCGGCTGTCAGTGCCGAACAGCCCGGCCAGATCCGGGTCGGAAAGGATCGCCAGGCCCCGCTCGGCCACCGGCCCGGCAAGCTCTGGATCGTCGGGCAAAAGCGTCTGCGCCGCGCTCAGCGCCACAGCCTCCCTGCGCTCCTGAGGTGCGGCACTCAAATGCTGCAGCAGCGTGTGCAGGGCAATCCCCCGCATCCGGGCCCCGCGCGCATCGAGCAGGCTTTCCGCAGCCGTTTCCAGCCCCAACGGTGCCCACACGTCATCGTGCCGCGATGGGGTGATGATCGGCAGCCCGGCCCGTCTTGGCGGCGGCCCCAGCGTCAATGGCTGCGTTGCGGCACGCACATCATCGCCCGCCTCCCCAGCCGCCACTGCACTGGCTTCCAGCGCCGGAAACCGCAACACATCGCCCCGATGGTCGGAGGTCGTGGCGCTCTCGCCGCCCAGCGCGCCCGAGACCGCCCCGAACCAGGTTTCCTCGACCTTTGTCCGGCTGTCGAGCGTGCCCGCAATGTGCAGCGCCTCCTCGGCCCGCGTCATCCCCACATAGAGATTGCGCCAATATTCAGCGATATTGCGCGCCTCCACCTCGGCCCGCAGCGGCCGCGACGCCTCGCAATGGCTGTCCTTGCCCGGGCAATAGAGCAAAAACGCATCGCCATCATGGGTGCCGAAAAAGACGCAGTCGGACACCGCCCGCGGCTTGGTCGCCGCATCGGCAAGGATCACGACGGGCGCTTCGAGCCCCTTGGCTCCATGCACCGTCATCACCCGCACGCCCGCCGCCCGGGCCACGAGATCGCGCTTGATGACGATGTCGGACGCCCGCATCGCCGCCACGAATCCGGTCAGCGAGGGCTGATCGGACGTCTCGTGCTCGAGCGCCAGATCCAAAAATTCGGCGATCACCTCGTCCACTTCCTCGCCCAGCCGCGCGTGAAACTGTTTCAGCCCGCCCTGCTGGTAGAGCACATGCGCGAAAAACTCGTATGGCCGGTCGAAATCGAGCCGCTGCCGCAGCCCGCCTAGGCGCTGATAAGCCGCCTGCGCCGCCTCCATATCGCTCGCGCCCAGCCGCTCGTAAAGGCTCAGTTTTCCCCGCCCATGAGCCAGCGTGAACAATTGCTCCTCGGAAATCGCAAACAGCGGCGAACGCAGGATTGCCGCCAGCGTCAGATCGTCGGCCGGGTTGAGTAGGAAATCGGCAAGTCCCAGAAGATCGTCGATGGCGATATGGGCCGAAACCGGCAGCCGGTCGGCGCCGGGGCTGGCGATATTGCGCTGCTTTAACGCCCGCACGATCTCGGGAAAAATCCCCTTGCGCTTCTGGACGAGGATCAGGATGTCCTCGGGCCGGATCGCCCGCCCCCCCGGCCCGACCGGAGCCCGGCTTTCGATCCAGCCGGCAATCGTATCGGCAATCCTGTTGGCCAATTGCTTTGGCGCCGCCGCAAGGCTTTCCACGGGCTCGGTCGGCCAGGCCTCGGGGATCTCCGGGCTGTCGGGATTTTCGATCACCGGCCAGATTTCGATCCGCCCGCCCTTTCGCGTCCGTGCCGCCTCGTGCCGGATCGTCTCGGCCAGAAGCGATGCTGCGATATCGGGCCGGCCAAACACCTTGTCGACGCCCTCAAGGATTTCTTCGAGCGTGCGAAAGCTGGTTTCCAGCGTCTCCCCGTACCACTCGCGCCCCGCCGCCCTGGCTGCGGCCGCCAGCGCGCGGCCCTTGTCCAGAAACAGTTTCGGCTCGGCCCCCTGAAACGAATAGATCGATTGTTTCGGGTCCCCCACCGCAAAGATCGTCTTGGGCCTTTGCGCCGCCCCAGTCCCGGAAAAATAATCGTCGATCAGCGCGTCGATCACCGCCCATTGCTCGGGATTGGTGTCCTGGCTCTCATCGACAAGAATATGGTCGATCCCCGCATCGAGCTTGTAGCGCACCCATTCGCCCATGCCCCTGTCGCCGAGCAGAGCTGCCGTGCGCGCCACCAGATCGTCGAAATCCATAAGCGAACGGGCCCGCTTCTGTGTCTCGTAGCGCTTCAGGATCGCCGCCAGCACCCGCGTCAGCGCCGCGCTGTTCTCGGCGATAGTCAGCGCCTTGGATTTTTCAAACAGCGCTTCGAGCCGCTCGGCCTCCGCCGCCAGCCGCTCGGCAAGCTCGGGCATGGCGGTGGCAATCGCCTTGGCCGGAAACCCGCGCTTGGGCGCCGTCCCCGCTGCCGTGAGATAAGCGGCGAAAAGCTGGCTGGCGGTGGGCGATGTCCTGTCGACCCTTTCAAGCTTGTCTTCGAACCCGGCCCGTTTGGCCACCCCGGGCGGGGTCAGCGACCAGATGGCCGGATATTCGGCGGTCGCAACCAGCATCCCGTCCACAACCTCGCGATTGAACCTTTCGATTGTCTCGCCCGCCCCCAGCCCCAGCCCGGCCCGCATCGCCCCAATCGCCCGCTCGGGATCGGCAAGGATCGGTCCCAGCTTGCGGCTGTTGTCCAGACATTGGCCAATCGCGGTTTCGATCTGGCTGTCGCTGAGCGCATCGAACAGCGCCCGTACGGCCTCGCCCACCGGGCCGCCTGCCTTGAGCCCCTCGGCGATCACCCCCTCGCGCGCCTCGCGCAACAGCGCCGTGGCGTCCGCCTCCTCGATCACCGTGAAATTGACCGGTACCCCCGCCTCGCGCGGAAAGCGCTGCAGCACAGCCTCGCAAAAGGCGTGGATGGTGTTGATCTTGAGTCCGCCCGGCGTATCGAGCGCATGGGCGAAAAGGCTCCGCGCTTTGAGCTTTTCGGATGCGCTGGCCCGCTGCCCCAAAAGCTCCGCCAGTTCGCGCTCGAGCTCGGCCTCGTCCGCCCGCGCCCACCGGGCCAGAATGCCCGTCACCCGGTGCCGCATTTCGGCGGCTGCCGCCTTGGTATAGGTCAGGCACAAGATCGCCTCCGGCGCAGCCCCGTCTAGCAGCAGCCGCAGCACCCGGCGCGAGAGCACATAGGTTTTGCCCGATCCGGCATTGGCCGAAACCCAGGCATTGGCCCGCGGGTCGGCCACCCGCGCCTGCTTGGCATTGGTATCGGGCGGGACGGAAAGGTCTTCCCGGCTCATTCGCCCTCCTCCCCGCCCTCGATCAGCGTCCATTCTTCGGTGCGCGCCAGATGGTCGTAATCGCCTTTGAAGCGCTGGCTGGGCTTGGGCAGAACCCGCGCCGTCATCGGAAAATCGTCGCGCAGCAGCATCGCCGCCACATGGTTCTGAAACAGGGTGAAACTCGTTTCGATCGCTTCAGAAAGGCTCATCCCGTCCGGCGCCGCATAGGGTGTGATCTTGAGCGCCTCGGGCCCGTGCGAAAGCTTGATGAACGCCATCGCCTCGGTCTGCCCCTCTGCCCCCACAAACCCGCCGGCCCGCGCCATATGGGCTTCGAGCGGCAGTTGTGGCGCAAAAAACTGTTTCATGTCCTTGGGCGCCGGCGCCTGTCCGGTCTTGAAATCGATGATTTCGAGGCCCCCGCTCCGCGTCCTGTCGATCCGGTCGGCCCGCCCCGAAACGACGAAGGGCGGATCGCTCAGCGGCAATTCGATCCGGCCCGAAATCTCAGCCATCCGCGCCGCAATCTGCGGCCTGCCCCGTTCGAAATCGAGAAACGCCCGCGCAATCGCGGCAAACCGTGCCAGCCAGATGTCGCGCCGCGCCGGAATGGCATCGAGCCGCCCATAGCGCTCCCGAGCGATGGCCATGATCGCCTCGAACGCACCGGCATGTGCAGGATCGTGCCCTTCTGTGAGGAAATCGCCTAAAATATCGTGGATCAGCGTACCGCGTTCGGCATGATCGGGGTCGGCCCCAAGCGCATCGATGGGCTTTAGCCCCAGAACGTGACGCGCATAAAGATCGTATGGCGAACGCAACAGCGTTTCGGCTTCGGTGATCGAGAGTTTGCGCGGCCGCACATCCGCCGGCGGTTTTGGCGCGGGCCGCCCCGCCGGTTGGGGCGGCAGCCCGGTTGCGTCGAGCTGCCGGGCCATCTCCACCCAGACTGCGCCGCGCTCCTGCATCTTTTTATTGATCTCGCCCCCCACAAAGGCCTCGAGCCGCTGGATCAGCCGCGAGGGATTGGCCGGAGAGGTCCCCGCCCGCTCGGGCAGGGTAAACACCACTTCCGGCCCGCCCGCCGCCATCAGAAAGTCATGCGCCGCCAGCCCGTGCAGCTTTTCGGGCGGCTCCAGCCCGGCGGCCAGCCGCATGCCCCGGCTCATCCACGGCCCCGGATCGGCCACTTCGGGCCACACCGTTTCGATCATCCCGGCCAAAATCACCCGGTCGGCATCCATCAGCCGCGCTTCCAGCCGTCCGAACACTTGCACATCCTCGGCGTCGGGCTGGCGCGGCCGCACGCTCTGGCCGGCCATCAGCCCATCGAGCGCAAAACCCAGCCCGCCGCCCGAAAGTCTTGGGCCCCGCGCCCCCTGCCGCGCGGCCAGCTCGATCCAGCGCGCCAGCTCGTCCTCGCCCTCCAGCGGCGCCGGCTTTTCCCCCTGCGGTACGTCCCTCAAACGCTCGATTGTCTCGCCCAGCACCGCCGCGGTCTCGCTCGCCGCAAATCCGTCCTTCGCCAAAAGCTCCGCCAGTGGCGACAGCGCCGCCTCCAGCGCGTCGATCAGCGCAAGCACGGCCTGCGCCTTGTCCGCATCGAGCTTGAGCGCCGGGCGTCGGGTCACGCCGTCGCGATTGTCGGCAACGGCGCGCCGCAAGCCGTCAAAGCCGGGCAGGGGCCTTTGCCCGCGCAGGATACCCAGATCGAGCCATTGGCTGGCCGACGCCACGCTCCCGCGCCCCAGTCCCAGCGCCACATGCCGGTTGCGCAGCAGCGCCATGATATCGACGGCGTTCAGGCCATTGGCCAGCACCGACACCGCCTGCCGCACCATCCGCCCGGCCCGCGACAAAAGGAGCGGCGTCCCCGCCGCATCGTCCAGCGGCACGCCAAACCGCGCCAGTTCCGCGCAGATCCGCCGCGCCAGCGTCTGGTCGGGCGCAATGATCGCTACGGATTTTTTCTCGTTCAGCGCGTCGTGAACGCAAACGGCAATGGCCCGCGCCTCCTCCTCGGGCGTGCGCGCCACGAGGAGAGACAGCCCCTCCGTGCCCGCCTCCAGCCCGGCGCCCAGCCCTTGCGCAACCGCCTGCCATTGCGCGGTGGCCTCCGGCAGCCCCAGCGCCGCATTGAGAATTTTGGTGCGCGGCGCCTCCTCAGGCGCCAGCTCGGTCACCGCCTCGGGCAGCGTGCCGACCCGCTTGAGCAGACGCGCCAGCCCGTATTGCGGATGCCCATGCGGATTGCGCTTCGGATCGTCCAGAGCGGCCAGCGTCTGTCCACCCATGTGTGTATCGAGCCCGGCCAGAACCACGGCGCCATTGGCCAGCTTTGCCACGGCCGCGATCAGGTCGGCGGTCGCCGGGATCGAACCGGCCGAACCGGCAACCACCACGGGCCTCTCCTCATGCACCACCTCAAGCGAAGCCGCCTTGCGCTCAAGCAGGATATTTGTGCGTTCGGCCCCCTCCATCTCGCCTTCAGCGGCCAGAATCTGCGGCCAGGCATCGAGCACGAAGGTCACGAAATCGAGGTGCTCCTGCCATTGCGCCGGCAAGTGTTCGCTCTCGATACCTTTGAGCGAGCGCGGATCGCGCCGCGCGATTGTGAAATCGTCGATCAGCGTGCCCAGCGAATCCGCCAGCGCAAAGATTTCGGCCCCGTTGGGTGCACCGGAAACCCCGCCCAAACCGGGGGCCGAAAACGCGCCCTCGCCCGTCACCGCCAGCCAGCGTTCGACGATTTCGCCCAGCAATAACCGCCGCTTGAACCTGTTGATGGCGCCGGGCAGTTCCACCGGCTCATAGGGCGGAATGAACGGTTCGGTGCTCGGATCGTCCCCGCCCAGCGGCCGTATGTCGGGCAATAGCATCGGGGCATCGCCGAGCCTGTCGGCAAGGATGCGCGACAAGCGGTTGGCGGCCCGGCGCGTGGGCAGATAGATGGTAAAGTCCGAAAGCCAGAACGGCCCCTCGCGCCGCCAGCCCGGCGCAATCCGTCCGTCGATGATCGCGTTCGCCAGCGTATCGAGAAACGGCGCGTGCGGAGCTATGGAAAAAATGGTACCCGGACGCGCCATCACACGAGCGCGCCGATATCCTGCTCGGTGCGCTCAAGCGCCTGGCTGTCACCGACATGAAACCATGGCGCACCGATTTCGACGCCCCGCAGCCGCCCCGCCGCGCGCGCGGTCTCGAAATGCCGGTAGAGCGAAAACGGCACGTCCGGCCCGCTCGCCGCCAGTTCGCGCGAAATCAGCGCCGCGCCGGCATAGACCATCGGCCGCCCCTGCGTTCTGGAAATCTGCCCGTCTCCGTCCAGCAGATAGTCGGCGCCCTTGCGAAACCCCGAAGCCCTGTCGGGCGCTACACACAGCAAGACGACATCGGCCCCGCCCGCGCCATAACATGCGTGCATGCGCGCAATGGGCGTATCGCTGCCGGCCAGCCAGAACGTGTCGGTGTTGAGCGCCAGCACCGGATCGGACCTCAAAAGCTCAAGCGCCTTGCGCAACCCGCCACCCGTATCGAGCAGCCGGTCTTTCTCATGGCTCACGGCAAACCCGAGATCGGGCAGGGCGCTGGAAAGCCGGCTGAAATGGGCGGCGATCATTTCGGCCTTGTGATGGGCATTGACCACGAACCGCGTGCAGCCTTCGGCCAGCGCTGCATCGATCGCGTGATCGATCAGCGGTTTGCCCGCCACCTCGATCAGCGCCTTGGGTTTTTCGAAGGTCAGGGGCCGCATGCGCGTGCCCAGCCCCGCGGCAAGCAGCATCACATCGGGCATGGCAATCGGTGGCATGGGAAAGGAATCGCTCATGGCCTATTGTGTCTCCTCGGCCCGCCACGGCGCAAGCGCCTCGGCCAGCCCCTCGCGTTCGCGGCCCCTTGCCGTAACGCGCAGAACCCGCCCGTTGCCCGCAGCGCCCATTTCGATGGCAATCCCCAGCCCCGGCCGCCGCATGAGCGAAGGCGCGCGCTCGGGCCATTCGACAAGCACGATATCGCCCTCGTCCTCGATCAGCCCCAATTCGTCGATTTCCGATTCATCGGCCAGCCGGTAAAGATCGGCATGGATGATGCCACGATAGGGCTGGACGATGGCGAAGGTCGGGGAGGGGATTTCAAGCTCGGGTTCATCGAGCCGCGCCCTGATGATGGCCCGCGCCAGCGCGGTCTTGCCGGCCCCCAGATCGCCCTTGAGCGTTACGACATCTCCGGACAAAAGATGCGCGGCAATCGCCGCCCCGATGGCATCGGTCGCCGCCGCATCGGGCGCAAACAGCGCGATCATGGCCCTATTCGCCCGCGTTCTGGGCCAGCGCGGTGTTGGCGGGGATGATCACCGTCACCCGCGTGCCGCGCGGCTGGCGGCCCTCGATAAGGACCGAGCCGCCATGGAGATTGACGAAGGTCTTGACGATCGCCAGCCCCAGCCCGGCGCCCCGCTGGCGCCCCTCGACCGATTGCCCCTCGAAGCGCTGGAACATCGCGTTGCGCACATCCTCGGGAATGCCCACCCCGTCATCCTCGACGGCAAAGGCGATCCGCTCATTGCCGCGCGCCGAAACCGTAAGCCGCACCTGCGAGCCGGGATCGGAAAACCGCGCCGCGTTGGACAAAAGATTATAAAGCACCTGAACGATCCGCGTGCCATCGGCGACAAATGTCGGCAGATCGTCCTCGATCTCGACCGCCAGATCGACCTTTTCCTCACCGCCGGTAAAGGTCGCATCGAGCCCGGCCCGCGCCTTTTCGATCAGCGTGGAAATATCGAGCACTTCGGGGTTGAGCTGAGCAATCCCCGCATCGACCGTCGCCAGGTCCAGAATGTTGTCGATCAAAAGCCCCAGATTGGCGCTCGAAGACCGGATATAATCGGTATAGGCGCGCTGCTTGTCGGAAAGCGGGCCCACCTCGCCCGAGGCCAGAAGATCGGCAAAGCCGATAATGTTGGTCAGCGGCGAGCGCAATTCGTAGGAAACGTTCTGAACGAACGTATCTTTCAGCCGATCCGCCGCGATCAGCGCCTCGTTGCGTTCTTTCAGCACCCGCTCGTAATTGGCGCTTTCCGAAACATCCACGAACGTCATCATGGTCTGCCCGTCGGGCAGCCGCACCACGGCATAATCAAGCAACCGTCCGTCGGCGCGGGTGATCCGCCCCTTGGTATCCGACCGCGTGGGGTTGAGGTCGACGATCCGCTGTTTCAGATCCCCCCAGATGCGCCGCCCGTCCTCGGGAAACGCCTCGGCGCAGGCCCTTGCGATCTCGTCGATATGGGGGTGGCTGCCCAGCGTATTCATGGGCAGTTTCCACAGCATCGATAGCCGCGGATTGTGCAGTTTCAGCCGCCCGTTGGTGCCGAACACCGCAACGCCTTCGGTCAGGGCATTGAGCGTTTCGCGCTGTACGTGCATCAGCGCATTGTGCCGGGTTTCGAGCGCCAGCCGTTCGGTCATGTCCTCGAACACATAGATCACCCCGCCCGTGCCGGTGGCCGGTGCCGCGATCACATTGGCGCAGCGCCCGTCGGGCAGATACCAGGGCACCTCGCGCGGCGCGGTCAGCGCGTAGCTCATCAGATGCTTGCCGCGCCAGTCGCGATAATCGGTCTCCGCCGGCAGCGCCCCTTGCGTGCGCAATTTGTCCAGGATCGCCTTTTCATTGGGTTCGGTGTTGAGCCAGGCGGTGTCCAGCCCCCAGAAATTGGCGTAGGCGGTGTTGTAATGGGTCAGTTGCTGGCGCTTGTCGAACACGGCAATGGGCGTCGCGAGCGCATCGATCACCGTTGTCAGATGCCCCAGATCGGGCTCGGCGTCTTCGGTTTCGGCCGGCTTGGCCCGCGCCACCGGCAGGTAGCAATAGCCCGCGCTGCCGCCCGAAAGCGGAAACAGCACAAGTTCGAGCCCCCCGGCAATCGCGTGCTCCTCGGTAAAGGCGATGGTATCGGCCGCATCCTCGATGGCCTTCAAATGCCGCTCGCGCGTCGCCACGTCGAAAATATCGGGCGCCGTGCCGCGCTCGCCCTTGAGCCCCAGCGTGCGGGTAAAATGAAGATAGGCCGCATTTGTGTAGATCAGCAGCCCGTCCCTGTCGCGCAGCCAGGCGGGGATGGTGAGGTTCGAAAGGATGGCCTGTGCTTCGGCCGGCGAGGGCAGGCGGGTCAGGTCCGCGCCCTTGAGCGGCGGTTCCACATTGGCGCCCGATGGCCGCAGCCGCACGACCGCCGCGCCGCCCACCAGTCGCCCCGTGGCCCGGATGATCCGCCCGTCGCGCGCCGTCACCGAGGTTTCGAACACCCGCCCCTCGATCCGCAGATCGGTCAGCCGTCCCGCCAGCGCCCGCGCCGCTTCGTCTTCGAGCCAGGAGCGGAATTCGAGCACCGCCTGGGGGCGGCTTTCCCCCGGCAAGAGCGCCGTGATCGGCCCGATCACCGAGGGTTCGATCCCCGCGTCGCGCCAGATGATGGTGACTTCGGGCATCCCCGCCAATAGCCCCTCGAATTCATCGAGTGCGGCGCGCATCGCCCCCAGCTTTTCGCCGGCGTCGAGGCGGGCGGCTTCCGCTTCCCGCCGCCATTTGAGCGCCAGAAGCGTCGCCACCAGCCCGAACCCGGCGGCGCCCAGCGCCATCGTATAGGGCGCGGCGCCCGATATGGCGGTGGCTGCAAAAGGGGCGGCAAGGGCAGGGGAGGCGGCGATAAGCGCTGCGCCCGCAACGCCAACGGATACGAATCCCGTAAATCTCCGGAATCCCGCCGGCTGCATTCCTGATGCCCTCTTGCTCAATGATTTGCCTTGACTTGCCCCTGAGGTGGCCGGACAGCCCCCCGAATCAGTTAACCATAACCGCGCCGCGAATCGCGAAAAAGAGTCAAACTGACGACCCGTGGATAACTTAGGGCTTGCACAGTCCGTAGCAGCCCTTCTGATCCTGATTTGTTCCCCAAAAGGTTAACAAAAGGGGCGCCGAAGCGCCCCGGATCCGGTCATAAAGGTTAACGCGCCGGCCCTCAAACCCTCTGCCGTCATCCCGGCCCTGAGCCGGAATCCAGTAACGGGCAGCGTCAAAGGTTTCGGCTGCAGAGCCTCAATAGCGGTAGTGATCGGCCTTGAACGGCCCGGTTGCCGGCACCCCGATATAATCGGCCTGCGCCGTCGAAAGTGTCGTCAGCTTTGCGCCCAGCTTGGCCAGATGCAGGCTCGCGACCTTTTCGTCCAGATGCTTGGGCAGCACATAAACCTTGTTTTCGTAATCGCCGCCCTTGGTCCACAATTCGATCTGGGCCAGCGTCTGGTTGGAAAACGATGCGCTCATCACAAACGAAGGGTGCCCGGTCGCATTGCCTAGATTGACCAGCCGCCCTTCGGACAAAAGGATCATCTTCTTGTCGCCGGGAAATTCGACGATATCGACCTGCGGCTTGACGTTGGTCCATTTCAGGTTCCGCAGCGCGGCCACCTGAATCTCGTTGTCGAAATGCCCGATATTGCAAACGATCGCCATGTTCTTGACCCGGCGCATGTGATCGATGGTCAGAACGTCCTTGTTCCCCGTCGCGGTCACGACGATATCGGCGCGTTCGATCGCGTCCTCGAGCGTCACCACCTCATAGCCGTCCATGGCCGCCTGCAGTGCGCAGATCGGGTCGATCTCGGTCACCAGCACGCGCGCGCCGGCGCCGCGCAGCGATTCCGCCGAACCCTTCCCCACATCGCCGTAACCGCAAACGATCGCCACCTTGCCCGCCATCATCACGTCGGTGCCCCGACGGATGGCGTCCACAAGCGATTCCCGGCAGCCATATTTGTTGTCGAACTTGCTTTTCGTCACGCTGTCGTTGACGTTGATGGCCGGGAAGGGCAGGTCGCCCTTTTCCTGGAGCTGATAGAGCCGCATCACGCCGGTCGTGGTTTCTTCGGAAACCCCTTTGATCGCAGCACGGCACTTGGAATAAAAGCCGGGCTCCTTTTCGAGACGGCGCTTGATGACCTTGAAGAGCTCTTCTTCTTCCTCGTTGGAAGGATTGGCCAGCACCGAAGGGTCGGTCTCGGCGCGCGCGCCGATCAGCACCAGCATGGTTGCGTCCCCGCCATCGTCGAGGATCATGTTGGCGACCTCGCCATTGCCCCAGTCGAGAATGCGGTCGGCAAAGTCCCAGTATTCGGCCAGCGTTTCGCCCTTGTGGGCAAACACCGGGATGCCCGCCTCGGCAATCGCCGCCGCCGCATGGTCCTGGGTGGAAAAGATGTTGCACGAGGCCCAGCGCACTTCGGCGCCCAATGCGACGAGCGTTTCGATCAGCACGGCGGTCTGGATGGTCATGTGCAGCGAACCGGCGATGCGCGCGCCCTTCAATGGCTGGCTGGCGGCGTATTCGGACCGGATGGCCATAAGGCCCGGCATTTCGATCTCGGCCATCTCGATTTCCTTGCGGCCATAGGGGGCCAGCGAGATGTCCTTGACGGCGTAATTGGATGCGGCGCTCATCGGCCCGATCTCCACGTCTGATAACTGAAAAAAAGCGTGGGCCGCTTATACAAGACAGAAGGTCGCTCCCGCAACCGGGATATAAAGAAAGTTTTATATCATTAAAAACGCGCCGATGGTGAGAGCCGATTCCCCCCTCAGCCGTCATCCCGGGCGAAGACCCGGGACCCAGTACACGGCAGAGCCCGTGTCTCCGGCCGGAACTGTTCCTCTTGCCCCAATACAAATCGACGGTGTGACGAGGCAGCGCCCCCCTACATCCGCTCGGCGCGGCTGATCCTGACCTTGCTCCGCCGCCTGCGGAACGGCGCTCCGAGCACGCTCGCCAGCACCCAGAACACGGCAAATCCCGCTGCCAGCCCCACGGCGATATAGGCAAAGCCCACAACGCTCAGCGGCAGGGCAGGCTGGAAATCCTCGAGCGCCGCCGCGCCCACATCGGTATCGAAATGGCGCGCGATCTCGAAAAGCTGTGTTCCGGCCGGCGCCTGCCGCAGATCGGCCAGTTGGGTGGAGAGCCGCGCATGGCGGTCGAACACCGTCTGCATGGAAAGTCCGCGCTCTTCGAGAAAATCGTCGGGGCTGGCCCGATAGCGCTCCAGCCCTTCCTGCCGGGTCAGCCCGAAACGGGCGGCGTCGGCATCGAACTGTTCGATGATCGTCGTCAATTCATCGACGGCGCCGGACAGGCGCTGGGTGTATTGCTGGGTATATTCGGGCGTTTGCGACAGTGTCACCCCGCCAAGCGCGGCTCCGATCAGGCAGACGATCCGTTTAAGCATCAGCGCTCGGTCTTTCGTTTGCCCTCGGTGGAAATACTGTCAGGCGCCCGGTTCGCCGTCCTGGTCTTCGTCGAACCCGCAACTGACAAGCTCGGTCAGCGCCTCGACGGCCTCGCGGGCCTGATTGCCCGTCGCCTGCACCAGAATGGTCGATCCCGGCCCCGCCGCGAGCATCATCAGCCCCATGATCGAGGTGCCCCCCACGGTCACCCCGTCGCGGGTGACGCTGACCTGCGCGTCGAAATGATCCGCCGTGCGCACAAAGCGCGCCGAGGCGCGCGCGTGCAGGCCGCGCTTGTTGCAGATGGTCAGCCGCTGGCAGACGGCCTTGCCCGGTTCGGTGACTGTGGTGCTCATTTGCCCAATACGTCGTTTGCGACGTTAATGTATTTACGCCCGGCCTCTGCTGCAAGGCGCACCGCGTCGCGCATCGCCATTTCGGGCCGGATGCGCGCCAGCTTGACCAGCATGGGCAGGTTGAGCCCCGCCAGAACCTCGATATCGCGGTCCTGCATCACCGAAATGGCAAGATTGGACGGTGTGCCCCCGAACATGTCGGTCAGGATCACCACGCCGTCACCGCTGTCCACCGATTCCACGGCGGCAATGATGTCCTGGCGGCGGCCCTCCATGTCGTCTTCGGGACCGATGGAAACCGAGGCGATCCCCTCCTGCGGGCCCACAACGTGTTCGAGCGCCGAACTGAACTCTTCGGCAAGCCTGCCATGGGTCACGAGGACCAAGCCCATCATGATCGCTTCGCTACCTTCTTCTGTCCGCGCAACCGGGGCGGAGTCTTGATCGGGACGGTAAAGGTTTCAAGTCTTTTCGGCCCGCTATCCCGCGAAATCGGACGGGCCTACCCCAGATTGGCGCCAAGCGCCCTTAACGCAGCATGAACCAGAAATCTCTGGTGCAGTCCGTCGATCCGCCCGCGCCGCGGCACCGGGCAGCGCGGCACCCAGATGCCGTCGATTTTTGTGGTCAGCGCCGATTCCTCGAGCAGCCGCTCTTCTTCTTCCACAAGGTCGACAACGAGATGAACATGTGCCCGCTTGGCAAAAGGCAGGGTAATGATGCCCCGCCCGCGCAATTCGATCATGCCCTCGATGGTGTCGGGCGCTTCCATGATCAGCCCGTCCTCATCGCGCGAGAGCAGCACGCGGTCATCGGAAATCAGCAGCGCCGTCTCCCCCCGCAGCCGTGCCTGTTCGATAATATCGAGCGCCAGAAGCGATTTTCCCGCCCCTGAAACACCGGTGAGAAGGATGCCGTGATGGCCGATCAGGATGCCGGTGCCGTGGGCATTGTGCTTTTCTGCGCTCAAGTCTTCGCTCTGGGTAGGGTGAGGGTAAACACCGCTCCAGTTGCCTTGCTTTGGTTGCCCGCGTCAAGCGTACCCTGATGGGCCTGGGCGATCTGGCGTGAAATCGACAGCCCCAGCCCCGAATGGTCGCCGAAGCTCTCGCTTTCGGGCCTGTCGGTGTAAAAGCGCTGGAATACTTTTTCGGTGTCGCCCAGTCCCGGCCCCTGGTCCTCAACCCGGGCGATCACGCGCTCGCCCTTGGTCGAAATCCTCACCGTGACGGTGCCCCCCTCGGGCGAGAATGACACGGCATTGTCGATAAGGTTGGTAAAGACCTGTGCCAGCCGCGTATCGTGCCCCTTGACCAATGGCGCATGTTTGCTGTCCTCGATTTCGAGCACAACCGACACGTCGCGGCTGGCGGCGAGATCGGCCTGGATCGAAACGATCGCCGCGGCCAGCTCGCCCAGATTGACCGTTTCGGTGTTTTCCCGCGCCAGCTCGGCGTCGACGCGGCTGGCATTGGAAATGTCGGAAATCAGCCGGTCGAGACGGCGCACGTCGTGCTGGATGATATCGGCGAGACGTTGGCGGTCCTTTTCGGTCTTGGCCAGCGGCAGGGTTTCCACGGCGCTGCGCAGCGAGGTCAGCGGGTTTTTGAGCTCATGGGCCACATCCGCCGCAAACCGCTCGATGGCCTCGATGCGGTTGTAAAGCGCGTTGGTCATGGCGCGCAGCGAGCCTGAAAGGTGCCCGATTTCGTCCGACCGGTCTGTATAATCGGGAATTTCCGCCCGCGCCTTCATCGAGCTTTGCACCCGTTCCGCTGCCGCCGAGAGCCGCCGCATCGGCCCGGCGATGGTTCCCGCCATCAGCGCAGAAAGCGTGCCCGTCACCAGCGCCGCCACCAGTGCCAGCCGCAGGATCGACCAGCGCTCCTGGGCAACGATGGCGTCGATTTCACCCGGACTTGTCGACAAAAGCAGCGCGCCGACCACCGAGCGCTGGCGCTGCACCGGCACCGCGACCGACACCACCAATTGCCCGCGCGCATCGACCCGCACGATATCGGCGGGCGAGCCGTTGAGCGCCGAGGCCACTTCGGGGTAGCGCAACCCCTCATGGGCCGGATAGTCCTGATAGACCGGGTAATCCCCGCCCCGCAAAAGCCGCCCGAACCAGTTCCAGACGGAAAAAAAGAACGGCTGGGATTGCGCGCTCTCTTCGGTGCTCGAAGAGCGCAGGATTTCTCCGCTGGCATAGATATTGTTCGAATCCAGGATCATCAGCCCGTCCCGGTCGTAGATCCGGGCCCGCGTGCGCGTCGGGGTCACGAGGTTGCGCAGCAGCGGCGCCACCCGCTCGGGGCTTATGGGAAATTCAAGGCTTGGATCGAACAGCGTATAGGAGGACGGGAAATCCCCCATATAAAGCTCGAGCAACCGGTCGGGATTGACCGTGATCTGGTCGGAATTGGCCGTCGCCGAAGCCGCGACCGCCGCCGAAATGATTTCCCCCTGCACCCGCAGGGCCGAAACCCGCACGTCGATCAGCCCGGCCCGAAAGGTGTTGAGATACATGATCCCCGCCACCAGCACGGCCAGCGCCACGAGGTTGAGGATCACGATCCGCCGGGTGAGGGACGAAAAGAACGTGAAGTTGATAAGGCGCCCGACCCCGCGGAAAAACGCATAGAGCGGACGCAGCAAGGGCCGGCGGGCCGCCTGGCGTTCCCGTGCGGCCCTCGCTTTTTCCTCCCCCTTGGAAGGAGGAGCCGATCCTGAAATGGTCTCGCCTGCGTCCAATTGGAGCGCCTTCAAACAAATGCCGAAGGCATTGTTTTATTGCTCCTTGAAGCGGTAGCCCACCCCATAGAGCGTTTCGATCATGTCAAAACTGTCATCGGTGCTCTTGAACTTCTTGCGCAGCCGCTTGATGTGGCTGTCGATGGTCCGGTCGTCGACATAGACCTGGTCGTCATAAGCCGCATCCATCAGCGCGTTGCGGCTCTTGACCACGCCCGGACGTTGGGCCAGCGCCAGAAGGATCAGAAATTCGGTGACCGTCAGCGTCACCCGCTGCCCCTTCCAGGTGCAGGTGTGGCGCTCCTGGTCCATGACCAGCGAGCCGCGTTCGAGCGATGTCTTTGGGGCACCCTCCTCGCCGTTGACCACGGTGGCTCCGGCCTCCTTGGGGGCGGCGGCGCGGCGCAGCACAGCCTTGACGCGCTCGACCAGCAGGCGCTGGGAGAACGGCTTGGTGATGAAATCGTCGGCGCCCATCTTGAGCCCGAACAATTCGTCGATCTCTTCATCCTTTGAGGTGAGAAAGATCACCGGAACGTCCGATTTCTGCCGCAACCGGCGCAGCAGTTCCATGCCATCCATGCGCGGCATCTTGATGTCGAGGATGGCGAGGTCCGGCCGCTCCGAAGTCAGCCCGTCAAGTCCTGATGCGCCGTCCGTATAGGTGGCGACCTGATAACCTTCGGCCTCCAGCGTCATCGAGACCGAGGTCAAAATATTGCGGTCGTCATCGACAAGAGCGATCTTGGGCATGAATTTCCCTTTATCTGTTGCAGGCGCCCGGCAGGTAAGAATGCCCCCGGCACTTTGCAATGTCGCTTGAATGAACTCTTTATGCCGACTTTTGCCGTGCACAATACGCGTAAATTATGGCAAGACCAACGCCTGTCATGGTCGCCGGTTCCGCCCTGCGCGGCTTTGTCCCGCTTAACGGGCCCCCGATTTTCGCGGTTCGAAGACGCAAAGGGCCGCCACGGCGAAAAACGCAAAGCCTCTAGACGAACGTCTTACGACCCATTGCCAGATGGAAGCGGGGTCGGCTGCGGCCCTATTGTGGCGCTCAATATATCATAGCATTTACGAGTGTCACAAATGACCGCCACAACGTGCCAGAGCCTTGCCAAGACCGTAGCCGCCAAAGCCGCTTCGGTGCGGTTCAACGACAGCGCGCCCATCCTTGTCCAGACCGCTGCCGAACGCAGGGAGGGTCTGCTCAGCGCCGATGGCGCCTTCGTTGCCGATACGGGCAAGTTTACCGGCCGTTCGCCCGCCGACAAATTCATCGTGCGCGACGATTTGACCGACAATCTGGTCTGGTGGGACAACACCAACGCGCTCGATCCTGACCGGTTCGAAGTCCTGCTTGCCGATTTCACGGCCCAGCTCGAAGGCGTCGATCTGTTCGGCCAGCAGCTTCTGGCCGGCGCCGATCTCAAACACCAGCTCAATGTCGAAGTGCTGACCCCCTCGGCCTGGCACGCCCTGTTCATCCGCAATCTTTTGATCCGTCCGGCCCGGGCCGGGCTCGATGGCTTCGCCCCGCATGTGACGATCCTGCACAATCCCGAATTCAAGGCCGATCCGGCCCGCCACGGCACGCGCACCGATACGGTCATCGCCATGGATCTCAGCCGCAACATCGTTCTGATCGGCGGCACGGCCTATGCCGGCGAGATCAAGAAGTCGGTGTTCTCGCTGTTCAATTTCCATGCGCCCTCCGATGGCGTTCTGCCCATGCACTGCTCGGCCAACACCGGCAAAGGGGGCGATACCGCGCTGTTTTTCGGGCTCTCGGGCACCGGCAAGACAACGCTTTCGACCGATCCTGAACGCGTTCTGATCGGCGATGACGAGCATGGCTGGTCCGACGATGGCATCTTCAATCTCGAAGGCGGCTGCTACGCCAAGACCATCAATCTCTCGGCCAGGGCCGAGCCCGAAATCTATGCCGCCACCAAGCGTTTCGGCACCGTGCTCGAAAATGTCGTGCTCGACGAATACACCCGCGAGCCCGATTTCGACGACGGCTCGAAAACCGAAAACACCCGCGCCGCCTATCCCCTTTATGTGCTCGACAATGTCTCGCGCACCGGCACCGGCCCAACGCCCACCAATGTGGTGCTCCTGACCGCCGACGCCTTCGGCGTCCTGCCCCCCATTGCGCGGCTGAGCCCCGAACAGGCGATCTATCACTTCCTGTCGGGCTACACCGCCAAGGTGGCGGGCACCGAGCGCGGCGTCACCGAACCCCAGGCCACCTTCTCGGCCTGTTTCGGCGCCCCCTTCATGAGCCTGCACCCCACCGTCTATGGCCGCATGCTCAAAAAGCGCATCCGCGAATCCCTTGCCGAATGCTGGCTCATCAACACCGGCTGGACCGGCGGCGCCTATGGCGTTGGCCAGCGCATTTCGATCAAGGATACCCGCCGCCTGCTCAACGCGGCGCTGTCGGGCGAATTGATCAACGTGCCGGCCCGTATCGATCCGGTCTTCGGCTTTTCCGTGCCGCTCGCCGTCGAGGGCGTGGATTCAAAACTCCTCACCCCGCGTGAGACCTGGGAGGACAAGGCCGCCTATGATCGCCAGTCGGCCAAGCTTGTGGGGCTGTTCGAAGCCAATTTCGAAAAATTCGCCGCCGCCGACGCCCAGATCGCCGAAGCCGGCCCCCGCCTCGCGGTGGCTGCCGAGTAGTCTTCCCCGGAAGCTGCAAAGAACACACAGTGAGCAAAGCCCGCGCCGGATGCGTCCGGTGCGGGTTTTCTTTTGGACCCCCGTCACCCCGGCCCCCGAGCCGGGGTCCAGTACACTCAGCGCATGAGACAGAATCGCCGGCGCTGCCGGAAGCCTATGATGCTCGGCCCCTCCGCAACTGCGCTGCTCCGGCGAAAGCCGGAGTCCATGCGCGCGCCCGCACCCACCGGTGGTGCGGCAGGTCTGCTGGATCCCGGATCAAGTCCGGGACAGCGATGGGGGAGACGTCAGAGCGCCCCCGCACTCCGGCCTTCAATCAGTAAAAGATATGGTTCCCGATCGCGGCGACCTGGGTATAGGCCGAGGCCCAGGAGGGCGAAACCGTCGTGGTGTGGAAATGCATCGCGGTGGTCAGCCCGTCCTCGGGGCGCTGGCCCTCGAGCGATTTGCGATAGGCGATCAGCGCCATGATGTTGGACTGAACCCAGCTTTCCCGGTCGATGATGTTGCCGTGCCCGCCATCGTCGGGGCGTCCGTCGCAGGCAAAGGAAAACTGGCAGCGATTGACCATATGCGCGTTCTGGAACACCACCCCGCATACTGTGTCGGGATAGGTGCGGCTGTCGACCCGGTTGAGGATCACCGAGGCCACCGCCCATTGCCCCTGATCGGGTTCGCCGCGCGATTCATGATAGATCGCCTGGGCAAGGCATTCGATTTCCGAGGCTGCGATCTGCTTGCGTTCGGCGGTCGTTGCATACCCTTGGGAAACGTAATCGCTGAGCAGATCGGCGGTCAGAACCGCGTCTTCGGCATATGCCGGATAGAGGCTCACGAGACCGAGTATGGCCCCCGTCACCCACTTCAAGATGGCGTGCTTGCCCCGCGCCAAATCGCCAGCCATGTGTCCCCTTGTCCGGTTCGGCACCTCACAGTGATGCCGTTATCTCGTTGCCCTGACCCTTACCAGATTAAGCCGTTAACGCGATGTTAAGCTTAATCGATGGTTAATTTGTATCGTGTTTGGGTCGTATTGCAAAGAGCCCTAAAGCAGGGGACTGAACGCGAAGTGCTTCAAACCCGTTGGATTTTAGGTAAATTCGGTCTGTCGGATGCTCTCCTGGTGGCGAGAGGCAGTGCCGGCACACGCCAGCCTGTCGCACGGCGCGATTCAGGTCAGGGCTGAGCGAAAACGGGGGTGAGCGAGAACCGGAACGGAGCGTACTTCAGGTACGTGAGTACCGGAAGCGCAGCTTACTCCCGTTTGCAGCCAGCTCTCACCTGAATCACAACACGACTATTCCCGAATGCTTGGCCTTGTGCTCTGGCTCCACATGGATGGTGATGATGGCGCCTTCGTCATTGGCCCTGAGCGCGGCCTCGATCCTGTCGCAGATGTCGTGGGCATCGACAACGCTCATGGCGGCCGGCACCACGAGATGAAAATCGATGAACACCGCCTTGCCCGCCTCGCGGGCCCGCACGTCATGGGCCTCGATGGCGCCCTCGGCGTTTTCCGCAATCGTCTGGCGGATGGCGTCCAGCCGCTCGGGCGCCGCCGAAACGTCCATCAGCCCGCCCACGCTGCTCGCCAGCAGCCTCGACCCCGACCACAGGATGTTGAGCCCCACCAGCACGGCCAGCGCCGCGTCCAGCATGGGCTGGCCGGTCACAACCACCAGCACCAGCCCCACGGCCACCCCCAGCGAGGAAAACACGTCCGTCCACAGATGATGCCCGTCCGCTTCGAGCGCCGGAGACTGCAATCTGCGGCCCTGGCGCACCAGCACCACGCTCCAGCCCCAGTTGATCGCCGTGGCCACCATGGAAATGGCGATGCCCTCGAACGGCGCGTCGAGCGGGGTGGGCGCCAGGAACCCCTGCCAGGCCTGATAGAAGATCAACAGCGCCGCGACCACGATGAACACGCCTTCGAGGACCGCGGAAAAATATTCGGCCTTGTAATAGCCGAACGGCATTTTGCTGTCGGCTGGCCGCGCCGCCAGCCGCACGGCGATCAGCGCCGCCACCGCCGTCGCCAGATTGACGATCGATTCCAGCGCGTCCGAAAGCAGCGCGACCGACCCGGTGATCTGCGCCGCCCACAATTTCAGCCCCAGAACGCCCAGAGCGACGACGATACTGCCGATGGCGAGTTTGAGGACCTGGGTCATGGCGGGACATCCTGCAGTGCTTCGAGCAAAAGTGGCCCCCACTTTTGCGATTCGGAAGCGCGACAAAACAAGGACCGGGAGCGCCTCAGGCGCTCCAACGGTTGAGAAGCGTTGGGTTAGCCCCTAGCCCAACCGGAGTGCCTTGTCTATCCCTTTGATTTTACTTGCAAATGCTGTTGCAACCTATTTGCAGAACGGGGTGCGGAGACCAGATGGTCATGGGCATGGACCATGCTTTCGAGCACGGCCACGCACAGCGCCGCGATCTCGTCGGACGGCGTCACCAGATCGGGCACCATCACCGTGCGCATTCCCGCCGCATGGGCGGCCCTCACTCCTGAAACCGAATCCTCGAATGCCACGCAATGGACCGGCTCGACGTTCAGCCGCCGCGCCGCTGTCAGATAGGGCTCGGGATGGGGTTTGGGGTTGATGACGTCGTCGCGGGTGACGATGGTGTCGAAAAACCCGATAACCCCCGCCGCCTCGAGATGGCTCATGGCATGGTTGGACCGCGAGGAGGTCGCCACCGCCAGCGGTATGTCGAGTTCCCGCAGCGCCATGACCAGCTCGCGCGCCCCCGCCTTGACCGGAACGTCCGACAGGCGCGACTTCATGATCGAGCGGCACTTTTCGTCGAACATTTCATAGGGGAAATGGGCGCCGAAGCTTTCGGCCAGCAGCGCCGCCGTCGCCTCGTGCGAGGACCCCACCATGCGCCCATGCACAAGATCGGTCATTTCAAATCCCATCTCGGTGCACACCTCATAGACAATGGCCTTGAACACCGCTTCGGTGTCGAGCAGCGTTCCGTCCATATCGAAAATGACGGCGTCGAAGGGGTGGGCGAGAGGAGACATTTTGGGCTTTCGCGCTAGAGCGCGTCCGGCAACGGTTTTGCGGTTCGGACGCGCGACAGAACAAGGAGTTGGATCAAGCCCGCGATTCGAAGACCCGAAGGGCCGCGCAAGCGAACAGCGGATTTGATCCAGGCTCGGAAAGCACGGTCCCCTAGCACGTTCGCAAGACCGTTAAAAGGCGGCATCGTGTCAACCCGGGCATGCCCTAGGTTTCGTCCTCTGGGCCTTCATCGACATCGGGCATGTCCTTGCCAGCCACGTCTCCCTTGCGCCGCCGGCGCCGGGGTTTGGCCTCCAGCGTCTTGGCCGGTGCGCCCCCGGCCGCCGCCTCGTCTGTGGCACCGTCCGATGGCTCGTCCTCGCGCACCATATGCATGGGCGGCGCCTTGCCATCCTTGCCCACCCCGAAATACAGCGTCTGGTGCGGGAAGGGGATTTCGATGTCGCGCGCGTCGAAAATGCGTTTGACGATGCCGTTATAGGCGCGCTTGACCCCCCATTGCTTGCCGGGAAGCGTCTTGATGCGGGCGCGCAGCACGACCTCGCTCGCCCCGAACGCATTGACCCCCATCCATTCGAAATCGTCGATGATCGCGTTCTTGTATTCGGGGTCGGCCCGCAATTCCTCGAACGCATCGAGCATGGCCTGCCGGGCGTCCTCGACGTTCTCGCGATAGCCCACCCCCATGTCGATGACCGCAAAGGAAAAGCCGCGCATGAAATTGGTGACGGTATCGACCGAGGAGAACGGGATGATGTGATAGGATCCTTCGACGTCGCGCAGCGACACCGAGCGGATGGTCAGCCTTTCCACCACTCCGGAAATCCCCCCGACTGCCACAACGTCCCCCACATCGATCGCCCCTTCGAGCTGGATGAAGATGCCGGTGATGATGTCCTGGACCAGCTTTTGCGCCCCGAACCCGATGGCAAGGCCCAAAACACCGGCCGAGGCGAGAAGCGGGGCGATATTGATGCCGATTTCCGAAAGCACGAACATGAGCGTGATAACGATCAGCGCGATGGTCAGCGCGTTCCGCATCAGCGCGAACAGCGTGCGCTTGCGGGCCGTCGCGCCCGGCGCCAGTTCGGGATTGACCTGGCTGTCCATCCAGGTGTTGAGCCCCACCCAGGCGAGGATCGCCACCCCGAGGATGACAAGGATCGTCACCGCCGATCCGGCCACCCGCGCCCCGAACTCGCCTTCGATGAAATCGACGAAGTTGAAGAACCCCAGCTTGTGCAGGCAGAAGATGACGATGGCGCCGATCACGATGAACCGGACAACCTTGAGCACGGCGGGCACGATCCTGTGCAATTGCCGCTGCAGCTCCGGTGAGCGCTTGCGCAGGCCCTCGGGCAGGTTGAACCCGTTGCGGGCGCTGCGCTTGATCAGATTGAGGATCACCACCCCGATCATGATGGCGATTACAACCTGCACATTGTCCCAAACATAGGCCTGGAACTGCACGCTGGTGCGCGTCAGGGCGATCACCGCGAGCACCGCCAGATAGAGCAGCGCGAAGATGTGCCAGTTGCGGATCGGCAGAGCCAATCCGCGCCTCGCCTCCTTGCTCTCGATCATCCCCATCAGCTTGTGCTTGACCGGCCGGCGCGCCACCAGCACGGCCACCGCCATGGCAACCAGCGTCAGCAGCAACAGCACCACCGAAATGGCTCGACCCGCCGCGAACGACACGCTGGCGGTCAGAAGCGGCAGCACCATCATCTGCCCGAACACGAACAGCGAGACGATGAACCGCGACCACCCCATAACCGATCTCGCCTCGCCGTCCGACAGATGCACCAGCCGCTGCTCGGGCAGGTTGGGCGAAACCACGGTACGGATGATCGCCACCACGATTTCGACCATCAGGAACGCGTTGAGATAAAGCGCGTGCTCGAGCCGGATGACCCCCGCTTCCCCCAGAAGCGCCGCCGCGATGCCATAGCCGACCGCGTAGGGGATGACCGCCGCCAGCACGTCGAGCACGAATTCGAGAACCAGCGCCACCGGCTTGGCGATCCAGCCGCCCGAATTGAACAGGGCCCGCAGCCGCTCGCGCGGAATGCGCACCAGCCGGCGCATCAAAACCAGCCCGCCATAGGTCAGAACCACCAGAACGGCCACATTGGCCAGAATGGCCCACAGCGCATTGAGCTCGGAAAGCGAAAGCGCCGAAAACACCTCCGGCGTGGCGGCCAGTTGCCGCCAGAGCTGGCTCAGCGAGGCCATTGTGCTTTCCACCGCCGAGCGCGTCACATCGGAAATCTGCCCACCGATCGAGCGCAACTCATCGCTGGCATCGCCGGGTGTGTCGGCCTCTGTTTCCTGGGCGCTGCCCTCGAGCCCCGCTTCGAGCTCGGCGATCAGCGCATCGCGCGCGCCTTCGTCGCGCAGCACTTCGATAAGCTGGCTCAGCGCCTGTTGCGGGTTTTCGCTGGCGCCATCGCCGCCTTCCGATTGCGCAAGGGCCGGCGCGGCCAGCCCGGCGCAAACAACGATGATGGCAAAAAACTGAAACAGGCGGGAAAGGATGAAAACCGGCATGGACCTTGAGGATGGGTTGATGCGTGTGCGCCGCAGGCTAACCGCCTTGCCGCTCCGATTGAACCCCCGGCGCTCCCATTCGGTTGCCTTGGTTGCATATTTTTTCCCGCACCGGACAATTCCGGGCTGTCGCCAAACGGGCACGATGCTAATCTCGCCCCGACACCTAAAAGGAGGGCGCAATGGCAATGGGCAGGATTTTCATCGGCGTGGGCGGCTGGACGTTCGAGCCCTGGCGCGGCACCTATTACCCCGAAAAACTCACCCAGAAGCGCGAACTCGAACACATGGGCTCGACAATGACCGGGGTCGAGGTCAACGGCACCTTCTATGGCTCCCAGAAGCCCGAGAGCTTCAGGAAATGGCACGACGAAGTGCCGGCCGATTTCATGTTTACGCTCAAGGGCACCCGCTACGCCACAAACAAGAAGGTGCTGGCCGACGCCTCCGAATCGGTTCTTCGCTTCACCGCCTCGGGCATCGTTGAACTCAAGGACAAGCTCGGCCCCATCAACTGGCAGCTCGCCGCCACCAAGAAGTTCGATCCCGCCGATTTCGGCGCCTTCCTCAACCTCCTGCCCGCCACCCAGGACAACAAAACCCTCCGCCACGCCGTCGAAGCCCGCCATGAAAGCTTTGCCAACGCCGAGGCCGTCGCCCTGGCCCGCGAGACCGGCGTGGCGCTGATCACCGGCGCCGATGCCGACTATTCCGTCATCGCCGACCCCACCGCCGATTTCGTCTATCTGCGCCTCCAGGGCACCTCCGAGGACAACGAAAAAGGCTATTCGGAAAAAGCCCTCGACGCCTGGGCCGACCGCATCGTGACCTACGCCAGGGGCGGTGTCCCCACCGATCTCCCAAGCTTTGCCCCCGCCCCCGCCGAAACCCCCCGCGACGTCTTCGCCTTCGTCATTTCCGGCTTTAAGGAAAAAAACCCCGCCGCCGCCATGGCGCTGATCGAACGGGTGAAAAAGCTGACGAGCTGACCCGCTCAGAAGCGCTCACGCAAACCGCCGCGCCGCGTCCACCGCCAGCCCCAGCCCCACGGCCCCGAACCGGTCCGATTGGGCGATCCGCGCATGGGCAAAACGCGCATCGACCAGTGCCCGCACCTGGCGCACCTGCGCGCCGCCCCCGGTCAGGATCACCGTTTCGATCGCCGAAGCGCTCACCCCCGCTGCAGCCAGCGCATCGTCCAGCGCCGCCCCGATCTTGCCGGTCAGCCCCGCACTCGCCGCTTCGAACTCGGCCCGATTCGTGGGGATGGCCAGCGACAGCCCCGGCTCGTCGAGCGTGATATCGACCATCGGCGTATCGGTCAGCGCGATCTTTGCCGCCTCCACCTGCCCGGCCAGCCTGTGCCCCGAGCGGTGGGCGAGCAAATGTTTGAACCGTTCGAGCTTGTCCGGTTCTGCCGCTTCGCGCTGCAACTCGCGCATGTCGCGCAGCACCTCGGGGCGATAGAGCTGGTTGATCTTGTGCCAGGTCGCCATGTCGTGAAAATACCAGCGCGGCATCCCCCGCTTGCCGTCGCGCGTTGCGGTTCCCAGCCCCATTTCGGGCATCACCTTGAAAATGTTGAGCTGCCGGTCGAAATCGGTGCCGCCCACATGCACGCCCGTCGTGCTCAAAATGTCCTCGCGCCGGTCGGTGCTTCTGCTGCGCTCGGGCGAAAGTTTCAGCACCGAAAAATCCGAAGTGCCGCCCCCGATATCGACGACCAGCGCCAGCGCTTCGGCCTCCAGCGTGCGCTCGAAATGCAGCGCCGCCGCCACCGGCTCGAACTGAAATTCGATATGGGAAAACCCAACGCTGCGCGCCGCCGCCGCAAGCTGGTCCTGCGCCGCCCTGTCGGCGCCTTGGTCCCCGTCGACGAAATAAACCGGCCGCCCCAGAACCACCTGCTCGGGCATCGCCCCGGTGTGCGCGGTCAGCCTGTCGCGCAAATGGCTCAAAAACCGCCCGATCAACCCCTCAAACCCGATCCGCTCGCGCCCGATCTGGGTCGTCTCCTCCATCAGGGCCGTCCCCAGCACAGATTTCAGCGCCCGCATGAACCGCCCCTCGGCCCCGTCCATATATTCATGCACCGCCGACCGCCCGAAATGGGTGCTCTGATCCTCGAAACTGAAAAACAGCGCCGAAGGCAACGTCACCGCGTCCCCTTCCACCGGGATCAACACCGGCGCGCCATCGGGCCCAACGACCCCGATGGTGGAATTGGTGGTGCCGAAATCGACCCCACAATAAAGCGATGCCATGGAAAAACCCGACCCAACCCACCCCGCCCGCAAACCCGCGCCGCCGAGGCAAAAACAAAAAGGGGCGCCGATCTAGCCTATCCGCCCGGCCGTGGCAACCGGCCCCCGGCGATCAAGCCTCCCCCACCGTCATCCCGGCTAAAAGCTGCCTTTGAGGAAATGATAGAATGCTACAGCGCCGCATTCGGAATTCGGTAATAGGTGGCCAATCTCGATGCAGAAATTCTGCGCTTAAGTGCAAGCCCTCACCATTTTCTTGTAGTGATCCTTCCCGACCTCTTTAATGAAGTTGATACCCGCATCAGCCGCGCGGATAGCTTCTTCGAGCGTAAGGTCTGGCAGGGTGCCAAGCCCTTCAATAGTTCCGTGAGATTCGATTTGAACGAGGCGTTCGAGAGCGCGAACGTCGATCTTATCTTTCACTGCCTCGTGATGGTCCATGAGTGCGCCAGCGAAGTTGGATTGTCCTGGAGAACAGAAGGTAGCAAACATCTCTAGGAGCTTGCGGGTTGCGTTCGGAAGTAGGAAAACGTATTCGGTTGCCTTATCTTGCGCCGCCTTCTGCACCATCATGAAAAGGTAGTGATACTCACTGTCATATTTCACCAGCAGCTCGTGCATGGGTGTGAGCGAGGTGATGCGGTCGTTCCCTTCTCCCGAGCTCCGACAATCAAGCGATAGGAGCGCCGTCACCTTTTTGGATTCATACCGTCTCTGAAAGTTTTGAAACTCACGCTTCACCATGTTCATGAAGCTTGTATTGTGGGTGAGAACGATAACCTGAGCGCACTTCTTGGTCATGCGGATCATCAAGCTGTAGGCATAGGTCCGAGCTGCGGTATCGAGGCTCGATATCGGGTCATCAATGACCAGCACCAAGTCTTCAGCTTTGCGCCCCTCAGCGGCTAGTTGGGTCAAGAAATAGCAGAAGGAAACAGCCGTACGCTCCCCTTCGCTCAGCTCTGTCGCAGGGCTGCCATTCTGTCGAAAAATTTTGTATCCGCCACTTTCTGCAACAAGACGAAGTTCTTTGTGTCCAAGGTAGGCCCAGATGAGTTCGTTCATCCTATCTGCGCCGACGCCATGATCCTGCAAATCGTTGCGAAGTGCCAACTGCCGGTCAGCAAGATATTTCTCTTCCTTTTGCGCGGCTGTCTGGTCGGTCTCAGCATCTTCGGCAGCCTTCTGTAGGCGGTTCCACTCGTTTTGGTTGGTAGCCAAGACGTGGGCTTCGATCTTCGTGAATGCGTCTTTTTGCATTGCCGCAAAGCTAGCAAAGACATCATTGTGCTTCCGCAAGGTCGCCGCTAAGGCTGCCTCTATGGTCGCGTACTCTGTGAGCCAGTTGCCAAGGTCAAAGATTGAAAGCTCCCCCGCAACCACGATTTCATTGGTGGGGTTTGCAACTCTCGCTTCTAAGCCTTTGAGAACTTCTCCGACGCATACACCGAGCCGCTCGATGGCCGATTCCATAGACGCCCGGCTTATGGCGAAAGCTTCACGTTCCGCTGCGATAATCTCCACTTCTTTGGGGGTGGAGCGATAGAGCTCTCTTAAATCCTGTTGGTATCCTCGTCCGTGCTTCACGGCCTCTTCCAAGGATCTCAGTGCTTCGGCCCACGACTTGTCGAACAAAACTCGGAGCTGAGCTCTGCGATCCTCCGAAAAAGGGTTGCCGCAAAGAAGGCAGTCCGACACGCTGTGCTCATCATGGTAGTGGAGCCCTTCCTCTACCCACCGAAGAGCATCCGAATGCGCTTCAAACTCGTTCAGTGCGATTGTGGAGACGCTCTGCGTGAGAAGCGACTGGCTGGCCTTGAACCAATCGGCCAGCCCTTCCGGAATGCTCGGGGAAAAGCTGAGACTTGGGAGCGGTTCACGTTGATTAAGCAGCCCCTGGTGCGTATTGAGTTTATCTTCGGACAGCTTTTGCTCCATGCCGAAGGATGCTTTCGAATAGTGCGCCTGAATCTTTCGCGCGTCGTAAGACTGTGTGTAGCTGCTTGAAGACGCCAACTCGCGGATATTGCGCGCAACTCGCGTCTTAAAGTCTGACAATGCCTTGTCAGCTTTGGTCTTCGAGTTCTCCTGAGCCTTGGTCTTATGTTTCGCGGCCGATAGCTTCGGTGCTATTTCATCATACTCCTTGCGAGCATCGACCTTCTTTTCGCTCAGGTACGCAATCCCCTTCGTGTTACTGGCATCCCACTCGAAATTTCTGGACACGAAGTCTGTATTGAAAACCAGAAGATTATTCCCGAATGGGTTTGAAATAGGGTCATGCGTAACAGTAGCTCCGTCTGACGTCTCGATTTTAAAAGTGGTTGCCTTTGGCAACCGGTCTTCTAAATTGCCTCGCTCTATCGAAGAAAACACCCTCGATAAGGTAGTCTTGCCGGAACCATTGAACCCGTAGATCAAGGTGCGGGGAGCCAATTGCAGATCGCCTGAGGCGCAAAATTCTTTCCAGACTCCCGCTTGTTTCAACTCCGAAAGCCTCTGGATTATCATCCCCCGTGCCCCCACGCCAGAATTACACCAGTTTTGCGTCCAGCGTACTTGTACCAATAAAGACTAGCAACTATCGAAGGCACGCTGGGGCAATGAAAATTGCAGCGGGTCGGCGGCTAGGCCGGCCATTCGATTAAGGCCAAGGTCCGAAGATTTCGCCGCATTTCTTTACGCTGCGCAAAATTCAGGCGTCGGAAAGCCCAACCAAATTCAAGAATCTCCCCGATGATGCGCGCGATCAGCTTCGTAATCTCAGGAATTCCTGACACCTCAATCGACCAACCCATCGGCTCGAAATGCGCGAATTGATTCCGGATATTCTTGTGAAAGCGGCGCAACCAATTCAGCTCGGACTCGCTGATCGCAACACCGGCAGCGTTGCTGCAATCCCCCGCCGAACGAGGTTTTCTCACGGCTGTAAGCAGGTCTGGAAGCCCCATCAAATGGGTCTTGGGCGGTTTTGCGTTCGGATTTGTGCGGGAGTCCTCAAAATGGGCCAGCCATTCGCTCGCATTGCTCTCAGTGACAGCACCCACCGGTGCCGCAGTCGTAGTAAGATGGCATACGCACGCGCCTTGTAGCGCTGAATGCAATGCCATCACCACCCACTTCCATGCTTGGGGATCCTCGCCCACAAACTGAGCGGCGCGTATAACGTGGCGGATCGATCCCGCTACATCCTTCGTCTCATTCGTCTGAATCCAACTGTCCACCATCGGCCCCTCGTCGTCGTATCGCTTGCGGTGAGCATAGACCAACCGGTGGTGATACGAACATATGGCCGCTTTTGGCAGTCGGGCTAGCGGCGTCTAATGACCGCAATGGCGTCGCAAGCTCCCTCCACCTTGACGTCCCGCCAATCCGCCACACATAAAGTTACATGAAAACCCCCAACCCCACAGCCCCCGCTTTCGGCGCCGGCCACGCCAGCACTTATGCCGCGGGCACGCCGCGCACGGTGCCCGGTTTCGATGGCCTGCACGCCATGACATCCCAGCTTCTGGCCGAGCGCGTGAAAGAGGATGGGAAAATTCTCGTACTCGGGGCCGGGGGTGGGCTGGCACGCGCCCGCATTAGCGTGTCTTCAGCGGCAGACTGGTGAGGCCTTCCACTTAGTCAGGCTAAAGCCGCCGACAACCACTCTCTCCATCGCTGTCCCGGACCTGATCCGGGACCCAGCAGCCTTGCCGGGCCACCGGCGTTTGCGGAAGGGCACATGGGCCCCGGTTGTCACCGGGGCAGCGATGGTGGGCGGGACAGTCAGAGCGTGTCCAGCAAACGCATGTCCTCGACGCGATCGGGGATGGAAACGGTTTTGCGGTTCGGACACGCGACAAAACAAGGGTTTAGAGCCGAGGATTTGAGTCAATCAAATCCTGAACGGCTCTGAGTGCGGCAAGGACACGGTTCGTCCGGCTGACCCGTCAATCCGTCGCACTTGCCCTCCTCAACAGAAATGATACTCCCGCACCGCTTGCAAAACCTGCACTGCAGGGCACCTAACCCCACCGTCATCCTCGGGCTCGACCCGGGGATCCGCCGGGCCGCCACACCCCCAACAGAGGTGATGCCCCCAGCCTCGGCGCGAACAAACCCCCTCAGCCCTCACGCCACCTTGCGCGCCGCCTGATCCGCCCCAAACGCCCGCCCGAACCGGTTGCCAAGGAACGCACTAAGGTCGATCTCTTCCTGCGCCACGAACCCCTTTTGCGCCAGATCGCCCGCTGCCAGCATGTCGAGCACCGTCAGGATGCCCGCAGCCGTCGTGATCTGGATGGCCGAGCGTTCCTTGTTGCCCACAAAGCCCGAAAGCACGGTGCGCTCGAAAATCTCATGCGCCGGTTTGCCGTCCTTCATGCCCGTCACATCGACCCGGATCACCACCATGTCTTGCTTGGTCGTGGTCAGCGCATGCCGGAAAATGTCCAGCGCCAGATCGCGCCGGTCCTTAAGGTTCAGATCGTTGAGCAGCAGCTTCATGATCCGCGCATGGCCGGGATAGCGGATGGTGCGATAGTTGAGGCTCTTGACCTTGCCCAAGAGCTTTTCGGGGGTCGAGCCCAGCCCGCCCGACGTGTTGAACGCTTCGTAAGCCACCCCGTCGATGGTCAAGTCCTCGATGTCCTCGAGCGGCGCGATTTCCGCCATCTTCCCATCGACAATCGCCTCGCACGGCTCGCAATATTCGTTGATCACCCCCTCGGGCGACCAGGTCAGCGCGTAATTGAGCACATTGGTGGGAAACTGCGGCAGCGCCCCCACCTTCATCGCCACGCTGTCCAGCGTATCGAACTGTTTGGCCAGACTCATCGCGGCAATGGCGATGAACCCCGGCGCCAGCCCGCATTGGGGGATGAACGCGGTCTGCGCCTTGCCCGCGATCTCTTTCACCCGCCGCGTCGATTTCACATCCTCGGTCAGATCGAGATAATGGACCTTCGCCGCCGCCGCCGCTTCGGCGATCCGCGTGGTCAGCGAGTAGGGCGCCGCAGACAAAACGGCAAATTTACCCGAAAGGATTGTTTCCAGCTCCCCCGGCTCGGCCACTTCGCAGCGCGCCGTTCTCACCTTCGTGTCCGTGTCGAGCGCGGCCAGCGCTTCGGCCGATCGGTCCACCACCGTCACCGCGAAATCGCCGCTCTGGCTGGCCATGTCCGCGATGGTCGCACCGATCCGTCCGGCGCCGATAACCACGATCTCTTTCATCCCAAAACCCCTCTTGGCCAAAGATCACAAATGTTGTGGCACCGAACGCTCAACTCCATAGCTTTTGGCGCCATTGTTGCCCATGATGCCACGGAGTTCCGTTGATTTGCAGGCTCCAATCAGGCACAATCGCGACTTAAAATGCGCAAATAGACGAAAATTTACGCCATAATGACGAAAATTAACGCCGACCGCCAACTGATCGCCCTGCTGCGCCAGAACGCCCGCATGCCGGTCGCCGAGATCGCGAGAAAGCTAGGAATTTCAAGGAGTACGGCCCAGTCGCGCCTCGAAAAGCTCGAGCGCAACGGCACCATTGCCGGCTATGTGGTAAAGCTGTCCTACGACTATCTCGCCGGCCAGATCCGCGCCCATCTGATGGTCACGGTCTCGCCCAAGCTCGCGCCTAAGGTCTTCAGATTCCTCGATGATTTGATAGAGGTCCGCACCGTCCACTCGGTCTCGGGCAGTTTCGACATGATCGTCATCGTCGAAGCCCCCTCCGTCGCCGAACTCGACTCCGTCATCGACAAAATCGGCGCGCTCGACGGAGTCGAGCGCACCATGTCTTCAATCATTCTATCGACGCGGATAGAGCGCTAAGTCTTTTATTTTCCTTGGAATTCTGCAACCGTATCCGCTGCAATCTGCTGCAGAAACGCTGCTGTTTCGGCGTCCAGCCGGCCGAAATAATCATATTCCAGCCCCACCGGCGAAGCGTCATAAAGCGTCGCATACGTCGTCGCCGCCGCCAGATACGAGCCTGCCAGGCTGGGGTGGCTGTGGTCGAATTCCATATGCAGTTCCAGATCGGGCCGCTCCTCATACGCCCCGGCAAATGCCAGCCCGACGGGAATGACCAGCGCCCCCACTTCCGCACCGACTTCAGTATAGACCCTCGCCAGGTTCGCCGTCATTTCCGGGTCATAGCTGTTGTGCCCTTCGGCATAGGCGTGGCTCATGTAAAGCACTGTTTGAGCACCACTTTCATCGATCAGCGCATCCGCCGCCACAACCGCGTCGCGGAAGCGGGCGGTACGCGATTCCGAATTGGCTGCGGCGCTATGCCCCTGCAGGATAACTGCGTCGAACGGGGTGTCGTAGCCGATGGCGTCGGGGGTCAGGTAGTGCTCAAAGGGATGCATGTCCAGCGAGCCGCCCGAAATGGTTATAGAGCGATAGGCAAGATCATCGATCCCTTCGCCCTCCCCAACCATCCGGCTCGTATGGTTGTGCAGACTGTCATTGTAATAGAAGTACGAATTGCCCACGAACAGGACTTGCCTTGGGGCATCCAGCCCGACGTCGCCAGCGCCGGGCTGTGGCCCGACATCCTGGGCGAAAGCTGACGTCGAGGCGAGCAGAACCATGGCTCCAACAAGGGAGCGGGTAGCGATAGTCATTTGATTTTCCTCCATATTCCAATCCCCTGTGTACTGAGAGGCCACACAGGGATGGAGGTTGATGGCTAACCTTGCGATGGGGTGGCGGCAAGCGCCAGGGGACGAAATCGGTCACCTTTTGTTGCATAGGGTGCGCCCAATGGGTGGAAAGCGAAACATTTCCGCTTCCCGCATGTATGTCATCCCACCCAATGGCGCGCGATGCGGCTTCCCGGTCGGAAGTCGACTGACGCGCCGAGGGCGTCTGGCCCCGGCCGTCGGCGTTATCGCGTGATTTTTCGCCCCGTTGCCGCATCGAAGCAATGCAGGGCCGAATGTTGGATATAAAGCGAGAGTTTGTCGTCATGCTCTCCGGGATGAATGCCCTGCGTGCGCAGCACCAACTCCTTGTCGATCCCCTCGGCGTGGGCATAGACAAGACTTTCCGAGCCGACAAGTTCGACCGCGTCCACGATGACCTCAAGGGTGAGGTGGGGCTGGCTCGGGGCGACGAGCGCTATGTCTTCAGGTCTGATGCCGATGGTCCCGCACTGCGAAGAAACGAACCCAGGAAGGTTTCCGGCGACGCGGCCAAGCGCATGAGGATCAAGCAGGTTCATGCCCGGGGACCCCATGAAGCCAGCGACGAATACCGACGCGGGGTTGGTGTAAATATCGAGCGGCTTTCCGACCTGTTCGATCTGACCGCCGTTCATCACCACAAGTTTGTCGGCAAGCGTCATGGCTTCGAGCTGATCGTGAGTTACATAGACCGATGTCGTGCCGAGCGTGCGCTGCAGCCTGCGGATTTCCACCCGCATCTGCCCGCGCAGCTTGGCATCGAGATTGGAAAGAGGCTCGTCGAAAAGAAAAGCCTTGGGCTTGCGTACGATGGCCCGGCCCATCGCAACACGCTGTCGCTGGCCACCCGAAAGCTGGCGGGGCTTGCGGTCGAGAAAGGCCTCGATTTCGAGGATGCGGGCCGCTTCATTGACCCGTTCATCGATTTCAGTTCTGGGCGTCTTACGGTTCTTTAAACCGTATTCGAGATTGCCGCGGACGCTCATATGGGGATAGAGCGCATAATTCTGGAACACCATGGCGATGTCACGCTCGGCGGGTTCGAGCTTGTTGACCGTCTTGTCGCCGATTTTCACCTCGCCCGAGGTTATGGTTTCAAGGCCGGCGATCATGCGCAACAGAGTGGATTTCCCGCAGCCCGATGGCCCCACCAGAACCACGAGCTCACCATCATCGATCGTGAGATCAACGGTCTTGATGGCCTCCACATTGCCTGAATAGACCTTGCGCAGGCTGGAAATTTCAATGGCGGCCATAGCTTATTTCTCCGATTCGACCAGGCCTTTGACGAAAAGGCGCTGCATAAAGAGGACCACGAGGACGGGCGGCAACATGGCAAGGATTACCGTCGCCATGACGAGGTTCCATTCGGGTTCGCGATCCGCCAGGGACAGCATCCGCTTGATCCCCATGACGATTGTGTAGAACTGTTCCTGCGTGGTGATGAGCAGCGGCCAGAGGTACTGAATCCAGCCATAGATGAACATGATGACGAACAGCGCCGCGATGTTGGTGATCGAGATGGGGATGAGTATGTCCTTGAAGAACTTCATCGGCCCCGCGCCATCGACGCGCGCGGCCTCCATCAATTCCTCGGGCACCGTCATGAAGAACTGGCGGAAAAGAAAGGTGGCCGTCGCCGAAGCGATAAGCGGCAGGGTCAGCCCGGCATAGGAGTTGAGCATGTCGAGATTGGCGACCACTGCATAGGTCGGAATGATCCTCACCTCGACCGGTAGCATCAGCGTCACAAAGATGATCCAGAACGCCAGCGTCCGGAATGGAAAGCGGAAATAGACGATGGCGAAGGCCGAGGTAATCGAGATCGCGATCTTGCCGACCGAAATGATCAGCGCCATCAAGAGCGAATTGCCCAGCATCAACCATACCGGCGGCGTCCCCGCTATCTGGTGTCCCTCGCCCAGCATTGTCGAATAGGACTGCACAAGATTATCTCCCGGCAGCAGTGGCATCACACCACGCACGAAGGCCGATGGCTCGTGGGTGGAGGCGATGAACGCGATATACACCGGGAATGCCACGATCAGCACACCCACGATCAGCACCAGATGGGTGAGAAAGTCGAGAAAAGGTCTGTTTTCAACCACGGAACGGCGCTCCCTTTAGTAATTGACGCGGCGTTCCACGTAGCGGAACTGGATGAAGGTGAGGACGATCACGATACCCATCAGCAGCACCGATTGCGCCGAGGACGAACCGATATTGAGGCCGATGACGCCATCGGTATAGACCTTGTAGACAAGCGTCATCGTCGCCTGGTTCGGCCCGCCTGACGTGGTTGCGTCGATTACCCCGAAGGTTTCGAACATCACATAGTTTATGTTGATGATGAGCAGGAAGAATGTAGTGGGTGAAAGCAGCGGAAAGACGATTGTCCAGAAGCGCTTGAACGGGCCGGCACCATCGATCGATGCAGCTTCCGACAGAGAAGCCGGGATCGATTGCAGCCCCGCGAGGAAAAACAGGAAATTGTACGAAATCTGCTTCCACGCCGCGGCGATGGTAATCAGGATCATGGCCTGCGTGCCTGAAACCCGGTGGTTCCAGTCCATTCCGAACCAGTCGAGGATATGCGGCAAAAGCCCGATGGTGGGATTGAACATGAACCACCACAATACCCCCGCAACGACCGGAGCGACCGCATAGGGCCAGACCAAAAGCGTTGTGTAGAAACGCTGCGTGCGCAGCACGCGGTCCACGCACACCGCAAGAAGCAGGGCAAATCCCATCGAGAGCAAGGTGACCGAAACCGCAAACACCGCCGTGCGGCCCAGTGCGTTGAGATAGCTCGGATCCGACAGAATGCGGGTGTAATTGTCCAACCAGATGAATGTGGTGCGGAACCCGAACGGGTCCTCACGTTCGAAGCTCGATTTCACGGCCTGGCTTGCCGGCCAGATGAAAAAGATCAGGGTGATCGCAAGCTGGGGACCCAGCAAGAGGTAGGGAAGCCACCGATTGGTAAAGATCGACCGCTTGGTCTGCATGAACAATGCCCCGTGACGTATCAGATGTCCGCCGGACTCTTTTGGTCGTTCCCGACGGTTTCCGCCGGGCGGTCGGATGCAAGAAACCCCGGCTGGAAAGCCGGGGTCGGTATTGTGAAGGTACGCTCTAGCTGTTGGCAGCCTGGAAGTCGCGCAGGATTTGGTTGCCGCGTTCGACGGCCGAATCCAGGGCTTCCTGGCCGGTCTTTTCACCGGCAAGAACCGCCTGCAACTCTTCATCGAGCACAATGCGGACCTGGGGGAAGTTGCCGAAACGCAACCCCTTGGAGTTCTCGGTCGGAGCGTTGAGGTTGATCTGTTCGATCGCGATGTCGGCGCCCGGGTTTTCCTCGTAATAGCCCTGCTCCTGGCTCAGTTCGTAGGCAGCCTGGGTGATGGGCAGATAGCCCGTCCCCTGGTGCCATTCGGCCTGGACCTCGGCGGAGGAGAGATAGTCGAAAAATGCCGCGACGCCTTCATATTCAGCGTCTTCATGGCCGGAGAGCACCCAAAGGGTAGCGCCGCCGATGATCGAGTTCTGCGGCGCGCCATCGACGTCGCCATAGACCGGGAGCATGCCAAAGCCCACCTCGAAATCGGAATTGGCCATAACGCCGGCACGCGAGCCCGAAGAGTTCATGTACATGGCGCAATCGCCCGAATAGAAGGCGGGTGCGGAGTCTGGACCACCGGCGGGGCCGCCATACATGAAGATGCCGGCGTCGGCCCAGGTCTTGAGGTCATCCCAGAAACGCGCCTGGGTTTCGCCATTGAAGCTGAATTCGGCATCGAGACCGCCAAAGCCGTTCTCGAGTGTACCGAAGGGTTGATTGTGCAGAGCCGAGAAATTCTCAAGGCCGACCCATGTGGCCGCATAGCCCATTGAAAAGCCGCAGCTTGCGGCATCCGCATCGATGATCGTTTGCGAGAACTCGGCGAGTTCCTCCCAGGTGGCCGGGGGCGTTTCGGGATCGAGACCGGCAGCCTCGAACGCGTCCTTGTTGTAATAGAGGATCGGGGTTGAGGAGTTGAACGGCATCGAGAGCATGTTGCCCTCGGTATCGCTGTAGTAGCCGGTAACCACCGGAAGATAAGCGGACGGATCAAAATCGTTTCCGTGCTCTTCCATGAGCTGGTAGACCGGATAAACGGCGCCTTGCGCGGCCATCATGGTGCCGGTGCCGACTTCGTAGATCTGCACCAGATGCGGTTGTTCGCCAGCCCGGAAGGCAGCGATGGTGTTGACCATCGATTCCTCGTATTCACCGCGATAGGACGGCACGACGGAATAGAGGTCCTGGGACGCGTTGAAATCTTCGGCGATGGCGTTGAGGCGCTCGCCGAGCTCGCCACCCATCGAATGCCACCAGTTGATTTCGGTCTGGGCAAATGCCGAAGTGGCTCCCAGGAAAAGGGCCACGCCGGCTGTGCCGCAGGCCAGAAGTGTCTTGAACATGATGTTCTCCCGATCAATGTCATTGCGACCGCATCCGGCCGATGGCGTAGAACCATGGGCGAGATGCCTAGACCGGGCGTGCAAAGCTCAGGTGACGGTATCGTGATGTTTCCATGACAGTGGAAAACCCTGACGCGCGTGGCGTCGAGCCCACCCGGCAAGCTCGCGATGCCTCCTCCAGCCTCCTCCTCACGCCACGATCATGTGGCCGGCCCCTCCGCATTTTTGCGTGAACGGTCACTCCATTGTGACAGTATCGTCACGATTGACAACCGGTTTCAGGCACGCTGTTCGTTCCTGTAGAAAACCGCGAAAATCTCCACATGTGACGAGTAGGCGAACTGATCGACCGGCGAGACCGTGCCGATCCGGTAACCGCCGGCAATCAGAATGGCGGCATCCCGCGCAAAACTCTGCGGGTCGCAACTCACATAAATGACGGTCTTGACCTTCGATTTCGCAAGGGTCCTGACTTGAGCCTGCGCGCCAGCCCGCGGTGGGTCGAGCACGACTGCATCGAAGCGGTTGAGTTCGAAAAGCTCAAGCGGCTCGCGAAACAGATCACGCCGCTCAGCAGCAATCGGCTTGAGTCCTTTGGTGTTGCGTCTCGCTGCCTCCAGCGCGCCAATCGCCGGGGCATCCGAATCGGCAGCAAAAACCGGGACCTTCAAGGCGATCCGCAAGGCAAACGGACCCATGCCACAAAAGAGATCGGCGACATGCCTGGCGCCTCGTATGGCGTTCAGAACGAGCGACGCGAGAACCTCCTCGGCTTCAGCAGTAGCTTGCAGAAAGCTGGACACCGGCAAGGGTACGCTGGACGGCCCCATGGTTACTACCGGGAGACGTTGGAGGATCAAAGGCTCGCCATTGAGAGAGAGTCGCGCGAGGTCGAACTGGCGGGCGATTTCCGTCAGCCTCGCAGTGGGCCTGGCGCCCTTGGCCCGGACGGCAACGTCAAGGCCCAAATCGCTGGCGGTAAAGCCGACATCACATGGCCCGGCGACGGCGGCGACCGAGCGCGTGATTTCCGGCGCAGGCGCCAGGGCGGGAACCAGGATTGGGCAGGTGTCGAGATCGTGAATGTGATGACTGCGCAATGCCATGAACCCGGCGGCAGCCCTGGTTGCGTGCAATGTGGCTCGACGCCGGCCGGCCCCGTGGGCAAAGACCAGATCTGCGATATTGGCGTTGACGTTGGCGCGCGAGAGCGCATCGACCACCAGACTGCGCTTGAATCGGCCATAGGTTTCCAGGCCGAGATGCTGCAACTGGCAACCGCCGCAGGAGCCGAAATGTGGACAAGGGGCCGGCCGTCGCTCGGGGCTTGGGTCGATAATTTCGATGAGTCGGCCGCGATTGCCTTCGATCTCGGCAATGACGGTTTCGCCCTCGAGCGTTAAACCGACGAAAACCGATTTGCCATCGAATGTGGCTATGCCCTCGCCGCGATGACCGAGGCGCTCGATCGTGAGCGTTTCGGTATGGCTCATCGGGCCCTCGGTCTCCCATCAGCCGTCAGCCGGTCTTCCACAGCCCCGCGCTCGGGAATGGAGGGTTGGGCACCGGGTGTCAGACACGCCAGTCCTGCGGCAACCGAGGCCCTGTCCATCGCAGATGCGAGATCGATGCCGTCGGCCAGCCCGGCGGCAAGATACCCCACAAATGTATCGCCGGCCCCCACCGTATCGACCGGTCTGATCTTGAGCGAAGGAACGACGGTAACCTCTCCGGCGGCGACGCCGATGGCACCGCGCGCGCCAAGTGTTGCCACCACGGTATTGCCAAATTTTTCGGAGAGCCAGGACACGGCATCGACTTCGTCGAGCTGGGGAGCGTCGAGCATTTTGAGCACGCCGGCCAACTCGGTTTCGTTGATGACCAGCACATCGACATTGTCCAGCAATGCCGGGTCGAAATCCATGAACGGGGCCAGGTTGAGAACGATTTCGGCGCCATTGTTTCGCGCCAGAGCTGCAGCGGCAAGCACGCCTTCCAGGGGCGTTTCGAGCTGGAGCAGCAGATAGTCTCCCCTCTCGATGCCGGCTTGCTCGAGTGCCGCGGCCGTCAGGCGGGAATTGGCGCCGGGCAGTACGGTGATCATGTTTTCCCCGGCATCATCGACGATGATGAGCGCGGTTCCGGTGTGGCGGTCCATGTGTCGGACACCGGAGAGGTCGATCTCGGCCTCGCTCAGCAGCGCAAGCGCACGGGTCGCGAAATCGTCGCTGCCCACGCACCCTACCATTTTAACGTCAGCGCCCGCCCGACTTGCTGCGAGTGCCTGGTTGCCACCCTTGCCGCCAGGCGAAAATTCAAGGCTGGTGCCCAGAACGGTTTCGCCCGGTCGCATCAGCGCTGGCGCGTGACCGATCAGATCGATATTGATGGAGCCGAACACAACGATCACGGCAACTACCCTCCCAAGTGCATCTTTTTCCCTTGTGCCAGAGGAGAAGCGTTCAACTCAAACGATTTCGTCAAGCGCCAGCAAAGACTTGGAATTGGCGTTGGTGCGGCGCCGGTGCAGCTATCACCGCTGTCGGCGAAATGAGCTTCACATGCGCTCGTTCAGCCCCTGTTCAGCCCGCCGAACCGACAAGGCCGGCCATTAATTGATTGCCTGACAGCCAAGGAGATTTGAACCATGAAATCCTTCGTAAAACCCATGGGCCTTGCGGCGCTTGCAGCAGGCATGATGGCTGGCGCCGCTTTTGCGGATACGCTGGCCATCACCGGCGATATCGCCTACCGCGAACGCATCGCGCTGCCCGAAAATGCGGTGGCGACCGTGTCGCTGATCGATGTTTCTCTGGCCGATGCGCCGTCTACAACGATTGGTGTGGACGTCATCGAACCCGCCGGGCAGGTCCCGATTGACTTTGTCATTGATTTTGACGCCGACGCTGTCGTGGAGGGTCATTCCTATGCCATTGCGGCACGTATCGAGGTCGATGGCGACGTCTGGTTTATCAACGACACGCGCATTTCCGTCGATCCGCTGACCCAGACCGAACCGGTTTCCGTGCCTTTGGTCAATGCGCGTAGCGCAGAGCCCGCGCCTCAGCCCGAAGATGGCGATGCGACCGAGGTTATCTTGCCGGCCGATCTGGCCGGTAGGGGATGGCTGCTCACCATGCTCGGCGACACACCATCGGCCGAGGGCATCGAAACGACGCTCGTTTTCGGCGAAAGCGATTCATCTTTGGGCGGTACGGGCGGATGCAATTCCTATGGCGGGTCCGTCACCTTTGAGGATGACGGCCGCCTGTCGATTTCAGATGTCTTTTCAACGATGATGGCCTGCGAGGATCGCAAAATGAGCCAGGAACGCGCCTTCTTCGACGCGTTGGGCGCAACATCGAGCTACCGTATTGAGAGCGAGGCGCTCATCCTCCTCGATAGCGCAGGAAATGCTGTCGCAACCCTTGAGGCGCACGCCTCAGAATAGGCCTTCCCTGCGGGTTTCGGGGTCCATCAGCGCATGGACCCTGTCTGCCCCCAAACGAGCGAGCTTTAACAGCATCGCCTTGCGCCGCGCGCCGGGCAGGGGCTCGTGCGCCGCGTGGCGCAGGATATCGCCCCAATGACCGTCGGCCACCATCAGCCCTTCTTCTGCGGGAAAAATTTCTGCATCGAGCTCTGGCGGCTTGCAGAAAAAGAACCGGTCGCAAAAATCCTTGTAGTTGGGCCATTTGGCGTCGACCCTGTAGTCCATAAGGCTCGATTTGATTTCCACGATCCAGATTTCACCCTTGCCGCCCAGAGCGATCACGTCGGCGCGTCGCCCGTTGGAAAGCGGCACTTCGGCAAAACAGGTCATGTCGTGGACCGAACGCAGAAAACGCATCACGCCGCGCTGCACGCGCAGTGCGGTGGGTGACTGACGACCATCGACGATTTGAGGCTCGATGCTGGATTCGGGGTGGGTCATGTTCTCATTTTATTCCTTTTGACAAATGCTGGCCAGACTCACGGCGTTTCAAAAATGAAATGGCAATTGCGAACACGTCCGTAGCGTACCGCGGACCCCAGAGAGCACAATGAACTCAACGGTAGGCATATGTCGTCGTTCGTTAATCCAGATTTCAAATGCAAGAAAAAGCGCGTCGAGCGCGCCTGAAAGGCTGTGTTATGTTCAATTCTGCTTTCACGATACTGCGTGACTGGATCGCTTTCCACCAGACCTATAGCGCGCTGAGGCGGCTCGATCCCCAACTGAGGCGCGACCTCGGGCTAAGCGGGGCCGATTTGCGGCGCATCAGCCGCAAGGTGATGCACAAGAAAGGTCCCATCAGCCTGTTTGCGCTGCGGGAGGAGCACGAGGAATTTCGAGCAGACGCCGGGCACCCTATCGCGTCTACAGCGTCATCTGCGTGCGGGCCAGCCCGCCGTGACGCTCAAGAAACGCAACGATTTCATCGACGCCCTTACCCCGCTTGAGATCTGTGAAGACGTGGGGCTGGCCGTCGCGCATTCTTTGAGCGTCGGTCGCCATGACGTTGAGATCGACTTCCACATAGGGGGCGAGGTCGGCCTTGTTGATGACCAGCATGTCCGAGCGCGTGATGCCGGGCCCGCCTTTGCGCGGAATTTCTTCACCCTGGCAGACCGAAATGACATAAAGCGTGATGTCGGCGAGGTCTGGAGAAAACGTTGCCGCCAGATTGTCGCCGCCAGATTCGATAAAAACGATATCGAGATCGGGGATGCGGGCATTGAGTTCGGCGATGGCCCGCAGATTGATCGATGCGTCCTCGCGGATTGCCGTATGCGGACACCCTCCGGTTTCCACGCCAAGGATACGGTCTTCCGGCAGAGCCTGCAGGCGTGCCAGCATCATCGCATCTTCCTTGGTGTAGATGTCGTTTGTCACGACCCCCACCGAATAATCGTCACGCATCGCCTTGCAGAGCTTTTCGGTAAGCGCCGTCTTGCCTGAGCCGACCGGACCTCCGATCCCGACGCGAAGCGGGCCGTTTTTTGAACTCATGATCGAAAAATCCTTACCTTGAGATCCTCGTGTTTCAGGCTTGCAATATCGGTGCCATAGGACAAGCTCGAAATGTCCTCCAGTTGGGCCGAGAGCGCCTTTGTGCTCAGTTGCGCGATTTCTGCTTCCAGCCCGGCCTGTATGGCGAGGCCTGCAGTTTGTCCAAGCGGAATGAGCCGGACGCCGACCGAGATCTGCTGCGCCACTGCGCTGTTCGCAAAGCCGGCAACTGAGGCACCCGGTGAAACGCCGTGCAAACCTGCCATTGCGCCAAACGCGATTGGCAGGGCCATTGGCCGTTCAAGAACAGTGCCGAGTTCCTTTGGCATGGCCGTTGGCCATGCAGACGCAGCAGCGAGAAAGGATTGCGCCTGTTCGCGCGTTTCCTTGTCACGCTCCGACGATATCTGGAGGGCGAGGCACAATCCATTTGCTTCGGCAAGCATCGTCCAGTCGCCATTGGTCACTGCACGGGCAGCAATGGCGAGAAAATAGGCATCGGTGCGCAGGCTGCCGTGATGAAGCTGACCGTTTATCCAATCGGCAAGCTCGCCCTTATCTTTGACCCGTCCATCGGCGATGGCTACCTCGAGGCCCTGGCTATAGGCGAACCCGCCTATGGGGAATGCCGGAGAGAGCCATGAGAAAAGGCGGATCAGCGCGGCCCGCTCATCCATGGTGATGGTGCGTGTGTCCATGTTCCTGGCCCGAATACGCCCCGCGCAACGGCGAAAACGACGCGCTGATTTCAACGACCTTCGCCCCGAGACCTTCAAGCATGTCCTTGATGACGTGATCCCGTCCGATCAGAAGCCGTTGCGGCACGCCCGATTTGGTTTCAATCTGGCAAGGCAGGTGCCGATTGCCGATATGCCAGCACAATTGGGCCAGATGGGCCGTGTCGGTACCGGTTATCGCATAGAGCGGCTCTTTCGCGGCGACGATCTCGGCGAAACGCCCGTCCTCAAGCTTGAGCGCATCCCCGGTTTCAAGCGCCACGGTTTGGGGAAGGTCGACGAGGATATCGAGCCCGTTATCGAGTGTAACGAGCTTGCGGCGGAGGGCCCGCTGATCGTGAGCCAGCTCAACGCGTCCGGCGAGAGCGCCCTGCCATTTGCCTTTAAGTCCAACTCCTGTTGCGCGCATTCCATCCTCTTTCGCAGCCCGTTCAATTGCCGGCATCAGATGCAAGAAATGCGCCAGCGTTCAGGGGATATCCTGGGCTGCATGACAGGTGATCGGTTCGGCCTCGGCATCCTCGGTGCCATCCATGACGTTGGTGAACATCGCCTCGTTCCCGCGCGACCACCATTCGTACTGCCCCGAAACATAGCGGGCGCCGGAGGCTGAGATGACGTTGGCGAAAATCATCTCTTCGCCCTCGATCGGAACGATGGCGAGAAAGGTTGGATGCGCATTGATGTAGTGCACTGTCATCGGCTCGTCGATGCCGTCGCACTGATAGGTGACAATATCGCGCTGGGCGTTGCCCTCGAATTCGAGAACCAATTGCATGGAGGTCTCCACGGCACCGGCGGGAAGTGCGGACATGGCCAGGCAAGCGGCGAGCATAGGGGATTTCATCATCGACCTCCTGTGATTTGGCCCATGAACCCTACCATTCGATTCCCGGCAGCACCATGACGGGCCCGATCAAACAATGGCAAAGACCAGACCGTACACAACAGCTCCGCCCAGCGTCGCAAGTGATACGTCGCGGCGCCAGTAGTATATCGCGATTACGGCTCCCGAACCCAATACGAGCGGGGCAATCGCGTGCAGTTCGGGCGACACCATCGGCAGGATGGCGCCCACATAAAGCGCGGCAATGGCTGCGGGTCCGGTTGCAGACAAAAACCGGCTCAGGGGTGCCTCGGGATTACCCGTCCCGCGCATGAACCGCGTCGGCAGAAAGCGCAGCATCCAGGTGCCCAGCCCGACGAGCAGCGTAACGATCAGAAACTCGGTATTCATGTTCGCCTCCGGATCACCAGACCCGACAGCGCTCCCACGACCATTCCGCCCAATATTCCCACTGTCGGCGAAACAAGGACAATCAACGGCAATGTAAGGCATGCGGTGACGATCACCACGGGGATGTGCTCTTTGGTCAGGAGCGAAAGCACCATGGCCAGAAACAGCGCCGGCATGAGAAAACCCATGGCCGCATCGACCGCCGGCCACGCCGCGAGCGACGTGCCCAGCAGCGACCCGATAGCCGTGCCGATCACCCAGGACAGATAGGGACCGGCGGCGACCCCGAACATGAAGCGCGGCGAAAAATGTTCCTTTGTTCGGTTGATTGCAATGATCGCCGAACCGAATGCGCCGTCGGAAAGAAAAAAGCTCCACGCCCAGGCATGACGTCGGGTCGCCCGGTCCCGCGCGGCTTCGAGGATCGCCGGGCCGTAAAAAACGTGCCGGAGATTGGTCGCGATGATTGAAAGTGCGGTGACCAGGATCGGAGCGCCCGCTCCGACCAGAGCGAGAACCAGAAACTGGCTTGCTCCTGCATAAACGACCGCTGAGAGCATAATTGCCTCGAGCGCCGAAAACCCCGCCTTGATCGCGGCAATGCCGAACGCGATGCCGACCGGTACATACCCGATGGCTATGGGCGTTGACGCACTTGCGCCGGAACGGAAACTGGCAAGGGGAGCGGGCATGGAAGGGTTGTAACGGATGGATAGGCCCATCCTCTATAGGGCCGATCCATCGTGAAAGCCAGCCGCGACCTCGGTGCTTGCTCGTGTTTCAGAACAGGAAGTAGCGCTGCGCCATCGGCAGCACGTCGGCAGGCTCACAGGTCAGCAATTCGCCGTCTGCCCGGACCTCGTAGGTTTCCGGATCGACGGTAACCTCGGGCGTCGCGCTGTTGTGGATCATTGCGGATTTGCCGATGCCGCCCCTGGTGTTGTCGACCGCAAGCATAGATTTATCGACGCCCAGTTTGCCCTTGAGCCCGCTTTCAAATGCCGCCTTGGAGACAAAGGTCACCGAAGTGTTGGCGATCGCCTTGCCATATGCGCCGAACATGGGGCGATAGTGCATCGGCTGGGGAGACGGAATTGACGCATTGGGGTCGCCCATTGGAGCGGTGGCGATCATTCCACCCATAAGCACCAGTTCCGGCTTTACGCCGAAAAAGGCGGGGTTCCAGACGACTATGTCGGCCCGCTTGCCGATTTCTATCGATCCGATATGGGTTGAAATGCCATGCGCTATAGCCGGATTGATCGTATATTTGGCGATATAGCGCTTGACCCGGAAATTGTCGTTGTCGCCTGCCTCCTCGGGCAGGGCGCCGCGCTGGCGCTTCATCTTGTCGGCGGTCTGCCAGGTGCGGATGATAACTTCGCCCACCCGGCCCATGGCCTGGCTGTCCGAGGAAATGATCGAAAAGGCGCCGATGTCGTGCAGGATATCCTCGGCAGCGATTGTTTCCTTGCGGATGCGACTTTCAGCAAACGCCACGTCTTCGGCAATCGAAGGGTCGAGATGGTGGCAGACCATGAGCATGTCGAGATGCTCGGCCAACGTGTTGCGCGTATAGGGACGGGTCGGATTGGTCGAGGACGGGATGACGTTTTCCAGCCCGCACACCTTGATGATGTCGGGTGCGTGCCCGCCGCCGGCACCTTCGGTGTGGAATGCGTGGATGGTCCGTCCCTTGAAGGCGTTTATCGTGTCTTCCACAAAGCCCGATTCATTGAGCGTGTCGGTGTGGATCATCACCTGCACGTCATAGGCATCGGCAACCGAAAGACAATTGTCGATGGCGGCGGGCGTCGTTCCCCAGTCCTCATGCAGCTTGAGAGCGGCGGCGCCACCCATGATCATTTCGACAAGCGCTTCGGGCTTTGAGGCATTGCCCTTGCCCGCGAGCGCGATGTTCATGGGAAAGGCGTCAAATGACTGGATCATTCGGCCCAGATGCCAGGCGCCGGGCGTGCATGTTGTCGCCAGCGTTCCATGCGCTGGTCCGGTGCCCCCACCCAGCATTGTGGTCAGTCCTGACGTCAGAGCCTCCTCGATCTGCTGGGGGCAGATAAAATGAATATGGGCGTCGAATCCGCCGGCGGTCACGATCTTGCCCTCGGCAGCAATCGCCTCAGTGCCCGGTCCCACGATGATGTTGACGCCCGGTTGGGTATCGGGATTTCCCGCCTTGCCAATGGCAGCGATCACGCCGTCCTTGAGGCCGATATCGGCTTTGTAAATTCCCGTGTGATCGACGATAAGTGCGTTGGTGATCACCGTGTCAACCGCGCCTGCGGCGCGGGTAACCTGCGATTGCCCCATGCCGTCCCGGATCACCTTGCCGCCGCCGAATTTGACCTCTTCGCCATAGACGGTGAAGTCTTTTTCCACTTCGATGAACAACTCGGTATCGGCCAGCCGCACCCGATCTCCTGTGGTGGGACCGTACATGTCTGCGTAAAGCGCGCGGGAAATTTTTGCAGCCATGCTTAGCTCCTTGTCACAGGGGAATGCCGCCACCCGGGCGGCTTGAGTACAATTTGAGTGCGTCCGATTGCCTCGAAACAGAATGCAACCTCCGGCCTGCTTGCCCGTTTGTAGGCTCCAGAGGGGCGGTAAAACCGAACTCAAACGGAGAATGAAAATGAATAAGCTCTCTGCTCTTGCTCTTGGTACGGCTCTGACTTTGTCGATGCCGTTTGCAGCTTTCGCCCAGGATGCCGACGCCGGTGTCACCCTTGACGGCGGCGTCCAGACCGAACTGGGTGGCGAAGACGCCGGGGCCGACGTTGGTGTCGATGCCGGTGTTGATGCCGGTGTCGACGCTGGCATGCCTTCGGAAGACGCCGGTGATATGAGCGTCGACGTGGGTGCCGATGCTTCGGCTGGTGCCTACACCTACGCCGATCTTGACGACGCGATTCACGGTGCGGGGACTGCCGATTTTTCGGCTGTGACCGCCGATACCGAGATTGAAATCGTTGAAATCTCTTCGCTTGGCGAGGACGGTGAATTTACTGCCGATGCCTTTGCCGAAGCGCGTGGCGACTTCCAGGCCGATATCGACCTGCTGCAGTCCAATATTTCGGGCAATGCAGACATCACCGCCGCTCTTGAGGCCGAAGGCTACACCGATAGCGACGTTGTCGCGGTCTGGACCCAGGCCGATGGATCGCTGACGATCTTCGTTGACAGCCAGAGCTCTGCTGAAGCCGAGGCGGCCGAAGAGGCCGGACTTGCCGATGATGCCATGGAATCCGACATGAGTGTCGAAGGCGAGGGCGACGCCTCTGTTGAAGGCGAAGTGGCGCAGTAAGCGCCGATATGACCATGATGGCGGGCGGGGTGCTATGGCACTCCGCCCCTTTTCTTGCCCGAAATATGCAATCCCGGCTAAATTCATCTCACCGATCCAGGGATCCCATGACCATCTGACGAAAACCGAACACCCGGCGGTCGCCATCGAGAGCCACGAGGGTCACTTCGCGGGTCTGGCCCGGCTCGAAACGCACTGCGGTACCAGCGGCGATATCGAGCCGCATCCCACGGGCCCGCTCTCTGTCGAATACCAGTCCGGCATTGGTTTCATAAAAATGGTAATGGCTGCCCACCTGGATGGGCCGGTCGCCGCTGTTGGCGACTTCGAGCGTAGCCATTTCGCGGCCCACGTTGAGTTCGATGTCGCCGTTTTTGGGGATGATTTCGCCTGGGATCATGTCGCTGCCCTTAACCTGCGATAACCAGCCATAGCCCGCCAAGCGCCGTCAGCCCGCCCGCTATCCGCGTAGCGATGACGCCTCGTGTGGTCGCGAGAATGCGACCCAGACCGACGCCCGCCGCGACACCGACGGTGTGCAGCAATGCGGTGGCTAAAAGAAAGCCGCCGGCATAGCCGAGCGCTCCCGCTTCACCCATTTCTCCACCGTGTGCATGGCCATGAAAAAGCGCAAAGAATGCAACCACGGCAGCAACACTGGTCGTGGGCAGCGGCAGAGCGAGAGCCACCATGATGCCGATAAAGATCACCGACGCCAGGATGACCGGCTCGACGAACGGGAGCGGCATACCCGCCAGCGCCGCACCGAACCCCACGGCCATGGTTGCGACAAAGGCCGCCGGCACGGCCCACAGCGCCTTGCCGCCGACTGAAGCGGCCCAAAGCCCCACGGCGACCATGGCGAGGATATGGTCGAAGCCGAACAGGGGATGGGTAAACCCGGCGGCAAACGAGCCGTGCTCGACGGGGTCGAGATGGGCGAAGGCCGGAGCGGTGCCAATCACAACGAGAACAAGTGCTGCAAAAATGCGTCTGAACATCAATAGGCTCCTCAGCGAATGGGTGAATGGACGGTGACGAGCTTGGTCCCATCGGGAAAGGTCGCCTCGACCTGGATGTCGTGGATCATCTCTGCGATGCCCTCCATGACCTGCTCGCGCGAAATGACATGCGCGCCCGCCTCCATCAGCTCGGCGACCGGACGTCCATCACGCGCGCCTTCGATAACGAAGTCGGTAATCAGCGCGATGGCTTCGGGATGGTTTAGCTTGACCCCGCGTTCCAGCCTGCGCCGCGCCACCATGGCAGCCATCGAGACCAGCAGCTTGTCTTTTTCGCGCGGTGTGAGGTTCATGATGCCTCCTTCTTAAAGTGACCAGAGCTTGGGCACCGCCCCGGCTCCCGAAAGCGCGGCAATTGCCGGCATGATGATCTTGCGCAGTTGATAGCCTGAACGGCCCGTCGCCCGCAGCACGATTTTGTCCCCGATACGGGAAACCCCGGCAGTGGGAAAATTGCCGACCAGCGTCTTGAGTTTTTCGATATGCCGCTCGGCATCCTTTGCGACATAGCACAGCGTTCCGTAGGCACGCGCTCCATTTAAGAGCGCGCTGTTGTTGCGCGCCATCATGTCGCCGGCGTCGATCCGGGCCGACTCGGCGTGAATCAGCGTGCCGCCCCGCCACACGCGCCAGCTGTCCGAGATCGAGGCCGAAAGGGCCTCTTCCCCGTGCGCCTCGCGCCCGAGAATGACTGCTTCCAGCCCGAGGAATGTGGCGTCTGCCGCCATGTCCACATCCAGCGTTCGATCCAGTGCCGAGCCGTCGAACACAATGGTTTCCTGCGGCAACCAGTCGAGCCTTGCACCTGCTTCGATGGTCAGGCGGGAATCCACGCGCGCTGCGCCGCCGCTGGAGCGATAGATGCGTTCGCACGCCTGGGTGGTGACAACGAGACGCGTTTCGGCAGCAGCCTGCGCCGACCAACCCATTTTGTCGCCGCCGGTCAGCCCTCCCGATGTGTTGATGAGCACCGCCTCGAGCCAGTTCCCATAGGCCCTGGGCACGCGAATCTTGCCGCAGCCAGATTGATAGAGCGTATCGAGCACCGACAACCCGTCGCGCGATTTGGTTGTGACGCGGCCATCACCTTCTGCGCGTTGCAATGTGGGCGCAGCACCACCCTGGAAAACCGGACTCTCAAGCATCAAACCATCAAATGCCGTTTGACATTGGGATCGTCCAGATCGGAGGCGGGGCCCTCATGCATGATCTCGCCGCGATCCATGACATAGATATGGTCACTCAATTCGCGGCAGAAATCGAGATATTGTTCGACCAGAAGGATGGTCATACCCATTTCATCGCGCAAAAACTGCAGTGCTCGCCCGATATCCTTGATGATCGAAGGCTGGATGCCTTCGGTGGGCTCGTCGAGCACCAAAAGATTGGGGCGCGTGACCATGGCGCGGCCAATGGCCAATTGCTGTTGCTGGCCGCCCGAAAGGTCGCCACCACGGCGTCCCAGCATGGATTTGAGCACTGGAAACAGCTCGAACACGGCCTGGGGGATAGAGCGATCCTTCGCTTTGAGCGGTGCATAGCCGGTAAGCAGGTTTTCCTTGACCGTCAGCAACGGAAAAATCTCGCGTCCCTGGGGCACATATCCGATGCCCATTCGCGCCCGCGCATAGGGCGGTGTCCGCTTGAGTTCAGAACCCTCGAGCGAAATCGTGCCGCTAGAGATCGGGTGCGTGCCCGTTATCGCGCGCAACAGCGATGACTTTCCCACTCCGTTGCGCCCCAGAACCGAGGTGATCTTGTTGGATTGCGCGGTGATCGAAACCGTCTTGAGCGCCTGTGCAGCACCATAGTGCAAATCGATATCTGTAACGGTCAGTGTCGTCATGCTCAGCGCCCCAGATAGCGTTCAATGACAAGCGGGTCGGCCGAAACGTGCTCCAGCGAACCCTGCGCGAGCACGGCGCCCTCGGCCAGACACGTCACCCGGCAATCGAGATCGCGCACAAAACTCATGTCGTGTTCCACGACAACCACCGAATGATGTTTGGCGATCGACTTGAGCAATTTGGACGTCTCCTCGGTTTCGGCGTCGGTCATCCCCGCCACCGGCTCGTCGACCAGAAGGAGCTTGGGATCCTGGGCAAGCAGCATGCCGATTTCGAGCCATTGTTTTTGACCGTGAGACAGGTTGGCGGCGTATTCGTCCTGCCTGTGCGAGAGTCGCACAGTGTCCAGTATCTCCGCGATACGGTCGGTATCGGTTTCGTCACGCGTATAGAGCCATGACGAAAACACCCCACGCGGCTTTTTCAGCGCCAGTTCGATATTGTCCCACACGGTATGGCTCTCGAATACCGTGGGTTTCTGGAATTTGCGCCCGATCCCCATATTGGCGATCTCGGCTTCGTCCTTTTTTGTAAGATCGACACCGCCCTCAAAAAACACCTCGCCCGTATCGGGTCGCGTCTTGCCGGTGATGATATCCATCATTGTGGTCTTGCCCGCGCCATTGGGGCCGATGATCGCCTGCAGTTCATCGCGCTGAACAACCAGCGAGAGCGCATTGAGTGCCTTAAAGCCATCGAAAGTAACCGAGACGCCGTCGAGATAAAGAAGCGAGTCGTTGCGAAGAGTGTCGATCATACCGGTTACTCCGCGGGTGAGGGCTTGGCGCCGTCGGGCGCGTCGCCGGTGCGATGAGAGCGCGATTTGGCGGTCGGTGGCGCCGGCGGTTCGGGATCGCTTTGTGCTTCGGCAACGGTTGAATGCCGGCGCTGTCTTAGCTTTGCGGAGGCAGCGGTGAAAAGGCCCACAATTCCCTTGGGGATGAACAGCGTCACGAACACGAACATGCCGCCCAGAATAAACAACCAAAGATCGGCGAAGGTGCCGGTGAAATAGGACTTGGCGGCATTGACGACCACTGCCCCGATGATGGGCCCGACCAGCGTCCCACGTCCCCCAACGGCGGTCCAGATCACAACCTCAATGGAATTGGCCGGTGCAAATTCACCCGGATTGATGATGCCCACCTGCGGCACGTAAAGCGCACCCGCCAATCCCGCCATGGCGGCCGATACCGTGAAGGCGAAGAGCTTTACGTTTTCCACGCGATAGCCGATGAACCGCGTCCTGCTTTCGGCATCGCGGACCGCAACCATGACCTTGCCGAGCTTGGAGCGCACGATCAGCGAACACAGGATAAAGCACAGGGCCAGAAGGATCGCCGAGGCGGCGAACAGCGACGCGCGGGTCGTCTGAGCTGGGATTGGCGCGCCAAGGATATCACGGAAGTCGGTCAGCCCGTTATTGCCGCCAAAACCCATGTCGTTGCGGAAAAAGGCGAGCATCAGGGCATAGGTGAGGGCTTGGGTAATGATCGAAAGATAGACGCCCGTCACCCGGCTTCTGAACGCGAACCAGCCGAACACGAAGGCGAGAAGGCCTGGAACGAAGGCCATCATGATGGCTGCGAACCAGAACAGGTCGAACCCCTGCCAGTACCAAGGAAGCTCCTGGTACCCCAGAAACACCATGAAATCGGGCAATACGGGGTTGCCGTACACCCCGCGGGTGCCGATCTGACGCATCAGGTACATGCCCATGGCATAACCACCCAGGGCAAAGAACGCCCCGTGGCCAAGCGATAGGATGCCGCAATAGCCCCAGACCAGATCGAGCGCCAGCGCCAGGGTCGCATAGGTCAGGTACTGACCCATGAGCGGTACGAGATAATTGGGTACGCGCAATGGATGGCCAACGGGCAACAAGAGATTGGATAGTGGCACTGCGATGGCAAAGGCGAGAAGGATCGCCACCACCCATACCGCTTTTGCGCCAAGCTTTTCGAAGATCTTGCCGGTAATCATGCTTCCACCGCCCGTCCTTTGAGCGCGAAGAGCCCGCGGGGGCGGCGCTGGATGAACAAGATTATGAGGACCAGGATCAGTATCTTGGCGAGCACCGCGCCGGCGTAGGGTTCCAGGAACTTGTTGGCAACGCCGAGCGTCAGGGCACCCACCAGCGTTCCCCACAGATTGCCCACGCCGCCGAATACCACGACCATGAAGCTGTCGATGATGTAGCTCTGTCCCAGATTGGGCGAGACGTTGTCGATCTGGCTTAATGCAACGCCCGCAAGACCGGCAACACCGGACCCGAGCCCAAACGTCATCGCATCAACCCATGGGGTGCGAATGCCCATGGCCGACGCCATGCGACGGTTTTGCGTTACTGCCCGCATCTGCAGACCAAGGGGCGTCTTGTTGAGGACCAGAAGCAAAAGAGCAAAGACAACCAGCGCGAACACCACGATCCACATGCGGTTCCAGGTGATGGCCAGGCCCCCCAGCTCGAATGCACCCGACATCCATGATGGATTGCCGACCTCGCGATTGGTGGCGCCGAAGATGGTTCGCACGCCCTGCTGGATGATGAGCGAAAGCCCCCATGTTGCTAGCAGCGTTTCGAGTGGACGGCCATAGAGCCAGCGGATGATACCGCGCTCTATGGCGACCCCGATCAGCCCCGTGACAGCGAAAGCCACGGGGATGGCAATTGTGAGCGAATAATCGAACAGCTCCGGGCTTGTGGTCCGGATGACTTCCTGCACCATGAAGGTAACATACGCCCCGATCATCACCATCTCGCCATGCGCCATGTTGATGACGCCCATGACGCCGAATGTGATGGCGAGCCCGATGGCGGCAAGCAGCAACACCGAACCCAGCGACACGCCGTACCAGACGTTCTGGCCCACGCCCCACAGTGCGAGCGACTGGTTGATGCTGGCGATCCCGGCTTCGATGTTGACGCGCTCCGCTTCGGAAGCGTTTGGCAGATTGGCGTTGAGGATTCCCAACGCCTGCCGGTCTCCGCGCGCGGCGATTGTTGCGACGGCGGCGGCGAAATCGGCCTCGCTGATCTCGGAGTTGAGCATAGAAGCGGCGCGTGCCTCTTCCATGACCTTGCGCACACCGGAATTGTCTTCTTGGGCCAGCGCGGCATCGAGAAGTTCGATATTTTCCGGATCGGCGGCGCTGAACATCTGTTCGGCGGCGGCGCGGCGGGTGGCCGGATCCTCGCTCATGAGCGTAAGCGAGCCCACGGCTGCGGCGATATCTCGGCGCAGCGAATTGTTGATGCGGATGACGCTCATCTCTCCGGTGGCGTCCAGCTCGGCTTGGGTGCCGGTCAGCGCGTCGATGTAAGTGTTGCGGCCCGTCTGAATGAAGATGCCACCATTGTCGGCTTCGTAAAGTTCGCCTTCGCCCAGACCCTGAAGGATAGGCAGCGCGGCGTCTTCCCCGCTCGCAACCAGTGCGGCAACCGCGTCGCGCAAATCGCCAAGGCTCGCATCATACATGCCGGGGACAATTTCGGCGACGGTTTGCGCCTTTGCGCTCGGGGCTGCAAATGCGGCGAGCGCGACAAACAGCAGAGCCAGGAACGGTCTGCCAAGCCGATTGAGACTGCGCATGGCGCGTTCCCTTCTCACAATCGAGCCGTAAGGAAAGTCCGGGGGCGATACCGCCCCCGGGGAGAACGATGGCCGATTATTCGGCGGCGAGGTCCGAACCGCCGCAGGTTTCGGTCTCGGTATTGAAGTTCCCGCAATTGACCGGATCGGTCCAATCGGCTTCGAGAACTGCCGATTCTGGGAGGAAGTCGGACCAGGCGTCGCCCGGCACAAGGTCTTCGGTCTCCCAGACCACAAAGAATTGGCCATCGTCCTGAATTTCACCGATCAGGACGGGCTTGGTGATGTGGTGGTTGGCGAGCATGGTGGCGACTCCACCCGTAAGGTTGGGCACTTCCACCCCGACGATGGCGTCGATCACGGCGTCTGCATCGGTGGTTCCGGCAGCCTCGACTGCTTCGACCCACATGTTGAAGCCGATATAGTGTGCCTCCATCGGGTCGTTGGTGACGCGATCTTCGGTGCCGATATAGTCATGCCATGCGGCAATGAACGCTTCGTTTTCCGGCGTTTCCACGCTCATGAAGTAGTTCCATGCAGCAAGATGACCCACAAGTGGTGCGGTATCGAAGCCCGAAAGCTCTTCCTCGCCCACAGAGAAGGCGACGACGGGAATGTCTTCAGCGGCGACGCCCTGGTTGGCAAGTTCACGGTAGAACGGCACGTTGGCGTCCCCGTTGATGGTCGAGACCACGGCTGTTTTTTTGCCTTCCGACCCGAAGGCGACGATGTCGGAAACGATGGTCTGCCAGTCCGAATGCCCGAAGGGGGTGTAGTTGATCATTATGTCGTCTTCGGCGACCCCGGCATCGAGCAGATATTGCTCAAGGATCAGGTTCGTCGTCTGGGGATAGACATAGTCGGTGCCGGCCAGCACCCAGCGCTCGACGCCTTCTTCTTCCATCAGATAGTCGACGGCGGGAATGGCCTGCTGGTTGGGAGAGGCGCCGGTGTAGAATACGTTACGCTGGGATTCTTCGCCCTCATACTGGACTGGGTAGAACAAGAGCGAATTGAGTTCCTCGAACACCGGCAGGACCGATTTGCGGCACACCGACGTCCAGCATCCAAAGACCGCGTCGACCTCGTCGACCTCGATCAGGCGGCGGGCCAGTTCTGCGGCAAGCGGCCAGTCCGATGCAATGTCCACGACCACAGGTTCGATCTGGCGGCCGAGCACGCCACCCGCCTCGTTCTGCTGCTCGATAAGCATCAGCATGACGTCGCGCAGCGTGGTTTCCGAGATCGCCATGGTTCCGGAAAGCGAATGCAGGATGCCGACCTTGATTGGGCCTTCGTCCTGCGCCATGGCCGGCGCAACCGGCAGGCTCAGGCTGGCGGCCAGGGTTGCGGCAAGCAAAGCGCGCGATGCGCTGAATGTCTTCATGGTGATGTCCCTCAGTTTGGTTCCCCAAGACGCCGGTTCTGGCGTCCTTGCCGGACTTTGGGACACTTCGTTGACCGGACCCTATACGTCGATTGACGTAATCGAAGGCTTCCGGATGCGGCGGCCCGATGGGCGGAAAACGAAAAGCCGCGTGATTCCAATGGAATCCATGCTATGAAAGTTTTGGAAAATTTTTGTGCAGCCGAAAAAAATGGTTAAAATCTAGACGATCGATGGCGCGACAAAGAATCATCCCCATTCGGCGCGAATACAATCGCTGGGTGGCCAACGAAACGCTGGAAGATTACGCCTTGCGCTTTACCGCCAAGTCGGCGCGGCGCTTTTCCAACGACCGGATTTCCCAAACCGCAATCGGCGCCATCTCGTTCCTGGCGCTCGAAGCCATCGGCGGCGCCATCACCCTCAGTTATGGCACTACCAACGCGATGATCGCCATCGCGGTAGCCTCTATCGTGATCCTCCTCGTCGGCGTGCCTATCGCCCGCTACGCAGCGCGCCACGGCGTCGATGTGGATCTTTTGACCCGCGGGGCAAGCTTTGGCTATATCGGCTCGACGGTCACATCGCTGATCTATGCGGGTTTCACCTTCATACTTTTTGCCATCGAAGCCTCGATCATGTCGAGCGCTCTGCAATTGGCCTTCGGCATTCCCCTTTGGCTCGGCCACATCATATCGGCACTCGTGGTGATCCCACTGGTCACCCACGGGATCACCATGATTTCACGCTTTCAGATTTTGACCCAACCGGTCTGGATCGTGCTCAATATTCTGCCGTTTGTTTTTATCGCTCTGCTCGATTGGGAAAAATTCGATCTCTGGCGCGCCTTTCCCGGCCTGGGGCAGCCAGTGGGCGAACCGGGCTCCATCGCTCCGTTCGAAATCGCCAAATTCGGCGCGGCATCGGCGGTCATTCTGGCGCTCATGACCCAGATCGGTGAGCAGGTGGATTTCTTGCGCTTCCTGCCGGCGGAAAAAATGCCCAGATGGCGGCACAAGCTTGGAGTGTTTCTCGCCGGCGCGGGCTGGGTTGTGGTCGGCGCGCCAAAGCTGCTGGCGGGATCGTTCCTTGCCTTTCTCGCGCTTTCCGCAGGCGTGTCGCCCGAACACGCCTCCGAGCCGGGCTACATGTTTGCCATCGCCTTTGGTTACATGATCCCCAACGAATTTCTGGCGCTGATGTTGATGGCCGTGTTCGTTGTGATCAGCCAGCTCAAGATCAATGTCATGAATGCCTATGCGGGCTCGCTCGCCTGGTCCAATTTCTTCTCCCGGCTTACTCATTCCCATCCGGGGCGCGTCGTCTGGCTGATGTTCAACGTTTCCATCGCGCTGCTGTTGATGGAGTTGGGCATCTACCGGCTTCTCGAAGAAACCCTCGGCATCTTTTCGATCATTGCCATGGCGTGGCTGTGCTCGATCTCCGCCGATCTGTTCATCAACAAGCCGCTGGGATTGGCCCCGCCGGGGATCGAGTTCAAGCGCGCCCATCTCTACGACGTCAATCCTGTCGGCGTGGGCTCGATGTTCCTGTCGGTCGCCATTGCGCTGGCTGCCCATTTCGGGGCGTTCGGTACTATGGCAGCAGCGCTGTCGCCCTATATAGCGCTGGTCGTGTGCTTTGTAGCTTCACCCGCTCTGGCCTGGGCCACCAAAGGCAAATATTATCTGGCGCGCAAGCCGCGTCGCCAATGGCAAAAACATAAGACCCTCATCTGCTCCATCTGCGAGCACCCGTTCGAACCCGAGGACATGGCCTGGTGTCCCGCTTATGCTGCTCCGATCTGTTCGCTGTGCTGCTCTCTCGATGCGCGCTGCCATGACATGTGCAAGCCGCACGCCCATTTCCGTGCCCAGACCCAGGCCGTGGCCGCCACAATATTGCCCGCCTGGGTCGTGGAAAAGCTCCAGTCCCGTCTGGGGCGATACGCGATAGCAACCCTGATCGCCGTCTCGATACTTGGAGGCGCGTTGGCGCTCATCTATGGCCTGGCCGCCCAATTCGCTCCAGAAACCGCCGACGTTGTGGGCGGAACACTTCTCGTGGTCTTTTTCGTCTTCTCGGTGACGGCCGGAATCATGACCTGGTTCCTGGTGCTTGCCCATGACAGTCGTCTGGTCGCGGAAGAGGAAAGTTCGCGCCAGAACACGCTGCTGCTCAAGGAAATCGACGCGCACTCGAAAACCGATGCCGCGCTTCAGCGCGCCAAGGAAAAGGCCGAGGCGGCTAACAACGCCAAATCCCGCTACGTCGTCGGACTGAGCCATGAACTGCGCACCCCGCTCAACGCGGTTATGGGATACGCCCAGATTCTCGAGCGCGATCGTGAAATTCCGGCCAACCGCCGCGGCTCGGTCGAGACCATCCGCCGCAGCGCCGAACACCTGTCCGGCTTGATCGATGGACTGCTTGACATTTCGCGCATCGAGGCGGGGCGGCTGCAGGTCTATTCCAACGAAATCAATATTCAAGACTTTCTCGACCAGCTTGTGGATATGTTCAGGCTCCAGGCCGAGGCGAAGGGACTTGAGTTCAATCATGTGCGCTCCGCCCAACTGCCCCAATACGTCCGGACCGACGAAAAGCGCCTGCGCCAGATTCTCGTCAATCTCTTGTCCAACGCCATCAAATTTACCTCCGAAGGGACAATCACATTCGAGATTGCCTATCGCTCGCAGGTTGCGACCTTCACCGTCGCCGACACGGGAAGCGGCATCGCTGCCGATGACCTCGAACACATTTTCGAACCCTTCGTACGGGGCGAGGCCGAACGCTCCCGCTTCGCCCCAGGCCTCGGATTGGGCCTGACCATCACCAAGCTTCTGACCGAAACCCTCGGCGGCGAGATAACGGTTTCCAGCACCCCCGGCGCCGGCACGCGATTTCAGGCACGACTGATGCTCGCACGGGTCGAGCGGCCGAGCGCGCCCAGTACCGACGGGCGTCGCGTGATCGGGTATAAGGGTGCCCGGCGCATCGTGATGGTGGTTGACGATAATGCCGAGCATCGCGATGTGATGCGGCAACTGCTGATGCCGTTGGGCTTTACGGTCCTGACGGCTGTCGATGGCCCCGATTGCCTGTCCCATCTCGATGCCGTCCGCCCGGACCTCTATTTCATTGACATCCGCATGCCGGCCATGAGCGGTTGGGAACTCGCCGCAGCACTGAGACGGCGCGCTGTCGGGGCGCCGATCATCATGTTGTCTGCCAATATAGGTGATGGTTCCGGCCCGATTGGCCGCGACGCCGCCCATACAGATACCCTGGGCAAACCCGTCGATGTCAGCCAGCTCTTCGACAAGCTGGCGTTCCATCTCAAACTTGATTGGGAGTATGCCGAACCGACGCCCATCGATACAAAACCCAGGAAAATGCGCTCACCGGGAAGCATGCATTTGCGCGATCTTGCCAGTTTGGGACAGATTGGGCATGTGCGCGGGATCGACGCCAAGCTCAGCGAACTGGCCGCCGATCCTGAAAACCTTCCTTTGGTGGAAGCGCTGCGCCGGCATATGGACGTATTTGATTTTGACGGCTATGCGGAGCTTTTGGAACGGATGAATCATGAGCCCGATTGAGCGCGAAAACGATATCGTGCTCTTGGTCGATGATTCTCCGGAATCGCTGGGATTTCTAACCAGCGCGCTTGAGGATGCCGGTCTGACCGTTCTCGTTGCGCGGTCGGGAGAAATGGCGCTTGGTATTGCCGGTCGGGTAACCCCCGACGTGGTGCTCATGGATGCCGTGATGCCGGGTCTTGATGGGTTTGAAACCTGTCGCCGGCTCAAGACCATGCCAGCTCTCGCTCACATACCGATAATTTTCATGACCGGCCTGACCGAGACCGAGCATATCGTACACGCGCTCGATAGCGGCGGGGTCGATTATCTCCCAAAGCCTATAAATGTCGATGAATTGCGAGCGCGCATCCGTGTGCATCTGGCCAATGCCCGACGGGCTCAAAGCGCTCATATTGCTCTCGACGCTGCCGGGCGACACCTTGCGGCCTTTGCCACCGACGGGGGGTTGCTTTGGTCGACGCCGCAGGCCAATCGCCTTTTGACCCGCTCTGGTATCGAGCCCGAACAGGACCGGACTATGTCAGAGCGCTTCCTGGAGTGGCTCAAAGATACCGGTGGCATGCCCGACGTCGGCGGCGGTTTTGACGTCGCTGTTCCCGGCTCGCCTGGCCTGCAGTTTTCGTTTCTGGGGCTTGTCGCTGGCGATGAATATTTGTTTCGGCTGTCGAGCGCCCGGACGGAAGGCATAGAGGACGCGCTGCGCCAGTCTTTTGGGCTGACCCAGCGCGAAAGCGAAGTGCTGCTCTGGATTGCCCGGGGCAAGTCCAACAAGGATATCGGTGACATACTGGGGCTCAGCCCGCGAACCGTGAACAAGCACCTCGAACAGGTTTATGCCAAGCTGGGCGTGGAGAACCGGGCCTCGGCGGCCATCAAGGCCGTGCAAGCGCTTCAGGTTATTGCGGAATTTTGACCTGTCTGCCGCGAAGCGCGAAAAGTGCTTAAAAACTGTTCGTTGCCGTTAGCGGCGCCCGTTCGATGTGCACATTTTTCAGGCATTTGTTAAATGACAAACTCGTCATAGTGCGTTAAGACTTTATGGCCGGATATCCTCCGGCAGAGGTTGTTTGCACCACAATCTCATCGCCCCGTACGTTCGCGAGGCGTACGGGGCATTATCAAAGCCGTGCGCTCATCAGATATCCGGCAGCAGTTGACCGTTTGGGGCCATACCGTCACGGTTCTGGCCAGTGATTCGATGCGCAAGGACCGCCATGACCGCTCTTGCCGAGTTTGCAATGCTCGCCCATGGGTGGCGGCGCATTCTAATGTTGGTGGTTGCAGGTGCGCTGGCCGGATTGTCCGCGCCGCCAGCCTTCTTTCTCGTCGCCCTGTTCATTGCAATGCCGGTTCTTGTCTGGGCGCTCGATGGCGCTGAGCGCCAGCCCTCGATTCGCGCCGCGATATTGGGGCCGGCATTCCAAGTCGGGCTCGCCTTTGGCTTTGGCTATTTTCTCGTCACGCTGCACTGGATAGGCGCCGCGTTCCTGGTTGATGGCGAGTGGCTGCTTGTCGTCGTCATGCCCTTTGCCGTCGCCGGGCTTGCCCTGATTCTTGCTTTATTCTGGGGACTGGGCACAGCGCTTGCCCATCTGTTCTGGTCGACCGGGCCAGCGCGGATATTTGCCCTGGCGACGGCGCTAACCCTAGCGGAGCTGGCGCGTGGTTATCTTTTTACCGGCTTTCCCTTTGATCTTTTGGGGTACGCGCTGACCGCGAACCTTGAGATGATGCAGGCTACAAGCCTCATCGGTGTCTACGGCCTGACATTTGTGGCTGTCCTTATTTCAGCGACCCCGGCCCTGGTCTGGCCGGCGGCGGAGCGATCTTTGATGGCTCGCACTTTGCCCCTGTTCGCCGCCTTCGGTCTGCTCGCCGCCCAGATCGGCTGGGGGAATTACAGACTTGCTGAAACTCAGACCGAACCCTTTGAAGACGTCGTTCTGCGCATCGTCCAACCGGTCATCCCACAGGACATCAAATGGCAGACCTTTGCGCGCGAGGAGACCGTTACCCGCCTGCTCGATCTTTCCACCATGCGGACCAATGCCGAAGATCAGGGGCTCGATGACGTCACCCATCTCATTTGGCCCGAGGCGGCCATTCCGTTCTTTTTGTCCGACGAGCCCGAACTGCTCGCCCGTATCGCCCGCACCCTGCCGGATGATATCTGGCTCCTGACTGGCGCGCCGCGGCAGCCCTATGGGGCCAATGGCGAAATACTGCCCGGCGCAAAACCGTTCAATTCGGTGCTGGCCTTCAACGGAGCGGGGGAGGTCGTGACCTCCTACGACAAGACCCATCTTGTTCCGTTCGGCGAATATCTGCCTTTCGGCGATTTCTGGAGCCAGTTCGGCATCACCCAGTTCGTGGAAGGATCGCAAGGTTGGGCCGCTGGTGGTGAGCGCAGATTGCTTCAACTGCCCGGCTCGCCCGCCATCCTGCCGCTCGTTTGCTATGAGATTGTTTTTCCCGGCAGCCTCGGCGATCCCGTGGCCGACGCGGGTTTCATTCTCGTTGTCACAAACGATGCCTGGTTCGACGGCTCGATCGGATTGGCCCAGCATTTCCACCATGCCCGCGTCAGGGCGGTCGAAGAGGGTAAATCGGTGGTTCGGGCGGCAAATTCGGGCATTTCGGCCATCGTCGATCCCCTCGGGCACATCGATGTTACGCTGGCGGAGGGCATGGTGGGCGCCATCAAAGGAACACCGGCCCAACCCTTAGCGCCTACCGTTTTTGCCCGATATCGCCATTGGCCGCTGGTCGCCATGTTAATCCTGGGTGGGCTTCTGGCTTTGCCGGGCTGGCGTCGCCGCCTCAGGCGCCTCGATTGATCGATCCATATAAAGCTTTCTTTATATCGCACTTGCTTTCCGTGTCCCAACCTGCGAAAAGCAAATCCGAAAGTGCCTGGGACTGAGTCTGGGCACGCGCACTTCCGCGTGCGCCCTCGCCAGTTGAAATGAGGTTTAACGTGGCCAGTTCTTCCTATCTCTTCACCTCGGAATCGGTTTCCGAGGGTCATCCGGACAAGATTTGCGACCAGGTGTCCGACGCCATTGTGGACGCATTTTTTGCCGAAGATCCCTATTCGCGCGTTGCCCTTGAGACCTTGGCGACAACCAATCGCATCGTTCTGGCCGGCGAAGTGAGAGGGCCTGCCTCTATCGATGCCGAGCGTATGGAGGACATTGCGCGTGGTGTCGTCAAACGGATCGGCTACGAGCAGGAGGGGTTTCACTGGAAGTCCCTTGATGTTTCATGCCATGTGCACGAACAGTCCGCTCATATCGCTCAGGGCGTCGACGCGTCGGGCAACAAGGATGAAGGCGCCGGCGATCAGGGCATCATGTTCGGATTTGCCGTTAACGAAACCCCTGAATTGATGCCGGCCCCGCTGCTCTATGCGCACAAGATTCTCAAGAACATGGCTGCGGCACGCCATTCCGGCGCTGCTTCCCAGTTCGGCCCCGACGCCAAGAGCCAGGTCACGCTCAAATACGAAAACGGCAAGCCGATCGGAGTTTCCGCCGTCGTTGTGTCCACCCAGCATGCCGAAAACGTATCCCAGCAGTGCATCCGTGATCTTGTCCGTCCCTTCGTTGAAGATGTGCTGCCTAAGGGTTGGATGCCCCCCGAGGATGAATTTTACGTCAATCCGACCGGCGCTTTCGTTATCGGCGGACCTGATGGCGACGCCGGGCTGACCGGTCGCAAGATCATCGTGGACACTTATGGTGGCGCAGCTCCCCATGGCGGCGGCGCGTTCTCGGGCAAGGATCCGACCAAGGTCGACCGCTCGGCAGCCTATGCGGCCCGCTATTTGGCAAAGAATGTCGTCGCGGCTGGGCTGGCCGAAAAATGCGTCATCCAGCTTTCTTACGCCATCGGCGTATCCAAGCCGCTGTCGATATTTGTCGATACCTACGGTACGGGTACTGTCGATGAAGACCGGCTTGGCGCCGTGCTGCAAAAGGTAATGAACCTTTCCCCGCGCGGGATCCGCGAACATCTGGGCCTCAACAAGCCCATTTACGAGCGGACCGCCGCCTACGGCCATTTCGGGCGCGAGCCGGAGGCCGATGGTGGATTCTCATGGGAGCGGACCGATCTGGCCGAAGCGATCAGAGCCGAACTGACCTGATCCTTGCCCGGCCGGTCCATTGATTGTAAAGCGCGGCGCAACACGCCGCGCTTTTGTCTTTGCTAGTGAGCCGATGACACCAAAACCCATCCCGCAGGACCCGAAGGGGCCGCGCGCCTTTTTCGGGCGCCGCGCCGGTAAGAAGTTGCACAAGGGCCAGCAGGCGCTATTCGAAACCCTGCTTCCCAAGCTGACCATCGATATTTCTGCGCCCGTCGATCCCAGAAAATTGTTTCCGAAAGCAAGCCGCATCCATCTCGAGATCGGTTATGGCGGTGGGGAGCATCTCGCCCGCATGGCCCGAGAAAATCCCCGGGACGGATTTATCGGCTGCGAGGTGTTTACAGGCGGCATCGGCAAACTGCTGGAAACGATCGATGCGGAGGGCATCGAAAATATCGCGCTGTTTCCCGACGACGTCATCAAGTTGCTCGCCGTCTTGCCCGACGCCTCGGTCGATTGTCTCTACGTCCTTTATCCCGATCCCTGGCCCAAGCCGCGCCACCACAAGCGTCGCCTGATCCAGTTCAAAATTCTTGCTGAGTTTGCCCGTGTGCTTAAGCCCGCTGGCTTGTTCCGCTTCGCCACCGACATCGAGGATTACGCCAACTGGACGTTGGCCCACATCTCAAGGACCGACAGTTTTGACTGGCCCATCGCCGAACCTGGCGCTTGGCACGCACCTTATCCCGGCTGGCAGGCAACGCGGTACGAACAGAAGGCCCGCCGTCAGGGGCGCATGAAGAGCTTTTATTTCGAGTTCTTGCGTTCGTGACGATGCGGCGTTATATGAAGCGTAACAATCTCGGAAAATGAGAGAGTGGGTGCCGACCGGCCCCGCTCTTTTTTATTACCTCAATCAGGGTAAGCATGACGGCCAATACAAAACGCTATATCCGCGAATCTGCCCTTGAGGCGCGCGTCGCCGCGATCGTTGAGCCGGTGGCCCAATCGCTGGGTTACGATCTGGTTCGCGTGCGCATCAGCAATGACAATGGCTGCACGCTGCAGATCATGTGCGAGGACGAGAACGGCCATTTCGCCATCACCGATTGCGAAAAGCTCCACCACGACCTCAATCCGGTTCTGGATCTCGAAGACCCCATCGACCGCGAATATCACCTCGAGATTTCCTCCCCCGGCGTCGACCGGCCGCTGGTTCGGGCTCGCGATTTCCAGGCCTGGGTCGGACACGAAGCCAAGGTCGAACTGGCCGAAATGATCGAGGGCCGCAAGCGCTTCCGGGGCGATATCGTCGGCGCCGACGATGACAATTTCTCGATCCGCCTCCCCGACGCACCGGCGGGAACCGATCCCGTTCACGTGTTGCCGCTGGCGCTTCTGGCTGAAGCAAAGTTGTTGATGACCGACAAGCTGCTCGATGAAGCACGCCAGCGCCAGGCCGAAAATCCCGATTACGACGAAGCCGATGAGGACGTCGAAACCATCATTGACGAAACCGACGGCGGCGACGCCGACGAGCGAACCCAGGAGAATTGATCCAATGGCCGTTTCAGCGAACAGGTTGGAGCTTTTGCAGATCGCCGATGCCGTGGCGCGCGAAAAGTCCATCGACCGCATGATCGTTATCGAGGCTATGGAAGAGGCCATTCAGCGCGCCGCCAAGGCCCGCTATGGTGCCGAAACCGAAGTCAAGGCCGAGATCAATCCCCGCACCGGCGAATTGCGCCTGTGGCGCCTGCTCGAAATCGTCGAGCGTGTCGAGGAATATGGCCGCCAGATTTCCCTCAAGGAAGCGCTCGCCAAAAACGACGCCGCCAAGCTCGGCGATTACGTGACAGAGCCGCTCCCCCCGATCGAATTCGGCCGCATCGCCGCCCAATCGGCCAAGCAGGTTATCGTCCAGAAGGTGCGCGACGCCGAGCGCGACCGCATGTATGAAGAATATGCAGACCGTGTTGGTGAAATCGTCAACGGCAGCGTCAAGCGCGTCGAATATGGCAATGTGATCGTCGATCTGGGACGCGGTGAAGCCATCATTCGCCGCGACGAGTTGATCCCGCGCGAACAGTTCCGCTATGGCGACCGCGTGCGCGCCTATATCTACGATGTGCGCCGCGAACAGCGCGGGCCGCAGATTTTCCTCTCGCGCACCCATCCTCAGTTCATGGCCAAGCTGTTTGCCCAGGAAGTGCCGGAAATCTACGACGGCATCATCACCATCCGCTCGATTGCCCGCGATCCGGGTTCGCGCGCCAAGATCGCCGTGACCTCCTCGGACTCTTCGATCGATCCGGTCGGTGCCTGCGTTGGTATGCGTGGCTCCCGCGTTCAGGCGGTTGTTGGAGAATTGCAGGGTGAAAAGATTGATATTATCCCCTGGACGAACAATATAGCAGATCTGGTCGTATCCGCGCTCCAGCCCGCCGACGTCGCCAAGGTCGTACTCGACGAACAGGCTGAGCGCATCGAAGTCGTGGTTCCCGACGAGCAGCTTTCGCTCGCCATCGGTCGTCGCGGCCAGAATGTACGTCTGGCCAGCCAGTTGATCGGCTGGGACATCGATATCCTGACCGAGCAGGAAGAATCCGAACGCCGCCAGAAGGAATTCACCGAGCGGACGGCGCTGTTCATGAACGCGCTCGATGTCGACGAAATGGTCGCCCAGTTGCTCGCCTCGGAAGGCTTTTCCTCGATTGAGGAACTGGCCTATGTGGAACTGGCGGAAATCGCCTCGATCGGCGGCTTCGACGAGGAAACGGCCGGAGAAATCCAGAACCGCGCCACCGAGTTTCTCGATGCGCAGGAACGTGAACTCGACGAAGAGCGCCAAAAGCTCGGTGTTGAGGACGCACTCTACGATATTCCGGGCCTCTCGGCAGCAATGCTGGTCGCCCTGGGCAAGGATGAAATCAAGACGGTCGAGGATTTTGCTGGCTGCATCGCCGACGACCTGATCGGCTGGACCGAGCGCAAGGATGGTGAAACCAAACGCTTCGACGGTACGCTTTCGGCTTTTCCGCTGTCCCGGGAAGAGGCCGAGGACATGATCATGACGGCGCGGCTCAAGGCTGGCTGGATCACCGAAGACGACTTGCCTCAGGCCGCAGTCGTTGAGGGTGAAGGCGAAGTTCCCGCCGAAGGTGAAGTCGCAGAATAACCAAACGACCCCTTATCGGGGCGTTTGTCAGAACAAGGGTAAAAAGGGCGCCGCAATTGGGCCGCGAAAAAGATGTAGACAGGATATGCGCTCTTACGCGGGCCGAAAAACCCGCTTCCGCGCTCATCCGCTTCGCGGTTTCCCCTGATGGGGTTTTGGCGCCGGATGTTGATGCCAAGGCTCCCGGCCGCGGTGTCTGGATCACCCTTTCTGCCGACGCAGTGAACGAAGCGGTGCGTAAGAAGGTTTTTGCGCGAAGCCTCAAGGAAAACGTATCGGTGCCGCCCGACCTTGCAGAACAGGTGCGGACCCGGTTAGAACAGCGCCTGACGGGCACCCTGGGGCTGGCGCGCAAGGCAGGTGTGCTGGTGACAGGCGCCGCCAAGGTCGCTTCGGTTCTCCAGTCGGGGCGGGTGGGCGCGCTGATTACAGCCAGCGATGCCGCGCCCGACGGCCGCCGCAAGATGCTGCAATGGGCCCGTCGCGGCGAAGTCGCCGACAGGCTGGCTCATATCGAATCTCTCTCGTCGACCCAATTGGGTTTGGCATTGGGGCTCGAAAATGTGATACACGCTGCGCTGACTCCCGGCGCGGCAGCAAATTCGGTGATTGAGCGGGCAAATCGGCTTGCCCTTTTCAACGCCACAGACAGAGAAGAAGACGGCACCATATGACCGACAAGGACAAGACCAGCGACAATTCGGGTTCGGGGAAAAAGACCCTGACCCTCAAGGGCGCGCCAAACCTTGGCGCACGGCCCGGCATGTCGCGGTCCTCACGCACCGTCGTTGTTGAAAAGCGCACCCGCCGCGTGGGTGGGCCCGGTACGGGCGCGCCACAACAGTCGGGCGGCAATGCATCAGGTGGCGGGCGGCCTCAGCCGTCCCGTCCGGGCGGGCGCCCACAATCGGCCAGCCCGCGTCAGAATGCCAATTCGGCCAGTCTCACCCAAAATGAGAACCAGGCCCGCGAGCGCGCCCTGCGCGAAGCTGCGGCCCGTGCCGAAGAAGATCGCGTCAAGGCCGAAGAAGAAGCGCAGCGCCACGCCGAGATCGACGCCCGCCGTAAGGCCGAACGCGAAGAGGCTGAACGCCGCGCTGCCGCTGTGGAGGCCGAAAAGGCCCGGGAAGCGGCCAATGAGGAATTGGACGGGATCGTGCCGGTCAAGGCCGGTCAGGCTCGGCCAAAGCCCGTTGCCAAGCCCAGCCCGCGCGCTGCGCAGCCTGATATGCCGCCCCCGCCACCTCCGGGCGAAGGCGAGGATGACCGCGTGCGCCGTCGCGCAGCTCCCGGTCCCAAGGCCCTTGTCGACAAGGACGAACTCGAACGCGCCAAGCGCAATGCCGCACCGCGCCCGAGCGCAACACCGGCCCGCCGCGATTCCAATTCGCGTGGGCGCCTCAACGTCAATTCGGCGCTCGATGACAGTGATCGGCGCGGGCCTTCGCTGGCTGCCATGCGCCGGCGCCAGAACAAGAAGATGGGTCGCAACACCAAGGTGGCCCAGCCCAAGCTGGCCCGCGAGGTTACGATCCCCGAGGCGATCACGGTGGCCGAACTGGCCAACCGTATGGCCGAGCGCGCTGTCGACGTCATCAAACTGCTGATGGCCCAGGGCCAGATGCTCAAGATCAACGACGTCATCGATGCCGATACCGCCGAACTGATCGCCACGGAAATGGGCCATACCGTAAAGCGCGTCGCCGAAAGCGACGTCGAAGGTGGCCTGTTCGATGATATCGACAATGACGACGCCGGAGATCTGGTCAACCGTCCGCCGGTTGTGACCATCATGGGCCACGTAGACCACGGCAAGACCTCGCTGCTCGACGCGATCCGCGAGGCCAATGTGGTTTCGACCGAGGCCGGTGGTATCACCCAGCACATCGGTGCCTATCAGGTCGAAAAGAACGGCCAGAAGATCACGTTCCTCGATACCCCGGGCCACGAAGCGTTTACCGCCATGCGGGCCCGTGGCGCGCAGGCCACCGACATCGCCATTCTCGTGGTGGCAGCCGACGATGGCGTGATGCCCCAGACCATCGAATCCATCAAGCACGCCAAGGCGGCGGGCGTTCCGATCATCGTGGCGATCAATAAGATAGACAAGCAGGGCGCCGATTCCACCCGCGTGCGCACCGAACTGCTTCAGCACGAAGTGTTCGTGGAATCGATGGGCGGCGAAGTGCTCGACGTGGAAGTCTCCGCGCTCAAGAAGACCAATCTCGACGGTCTGCTCGAAGCGGTACTGCTGCAGTCCGAAGTGCTTGAACTCAAGGCTCCCGAAAAAGGTCCCGCCCAGGGTCTCGTTATCGAATCCAAGCTCGACAAGGGCCGTGGTGCCGTGGCGACCGTTCTGGTGCAGCGGGGCATGCTGAGCGTCGGTGACATCGTCGTGGCCGGCAACGAGTGGGCCAAGGTCCGCGCGCTGATCGACGACAAGGGCGAGCAGGTGAAATCCGCCGGCCCCTCGACTCCGGTCGAAGTGCTTGGTTTTTCGGGCGTTCCTGACGCCGGCGATCGTTTCGCCGTGGTTGAAAGCGAAGCCCGGGCCCGCGAGATCACCGAATACCGCCAGCGGGTCATTCGCGAAAAGACCGCTGGGGGTGGGGCGACTTCGCTCGAGCAGATGATGAATCAGCTCAAGGCTTCGGGCATCGCCAAGTTCCCGCTGCTCATCAAGGGCGACGTGCAGGGTTCGGTCGAAGCGATCGTGACCGCGCTCAACAAGCTCTCGACCGACGAAGTGTCGGCCCAGATCCTTTATTCGGGTGTGGGCGGGATCACCGAGTCCGACGTGACACTGGCAACGGCCTCAAGCGCGGTGATCATCGGCTTCAACGTTCGTGCCAACAAACAGGCCGCCGAACTAGCGCAGCGCGAAGGCATCGAGGTCCGTTACTACAACATCATCTACGACCTGATCGACGACGTGAAGGGCGTGATGAGCGGGATGCTGGCGCCTGAAGTGCGCGAGACCTTTCTGGGCAATGCCGAAATCCTCGAGGTGTTCAACATCTCCAAGGTCGGCAAGGTCGCCGGTTGCCGGGTTACCGACGGCATGGTCGAGCGTGGCGCCGGCGTGCGTCTCATTCGCGACAACGTGGTTATCCACGAAGGCAAGCTCTCGACGCTCAAGCGTTTCAAGGACGAGGTCAAGGAAGTCCAGTCCGGTCAGGAATGCGGTATGGCGTTCGAGAAATACGAGGACATGCGCCCCGGCGATGTCATCGAATGCTATCGCGTCGAAAAGGTTCAGCGCACGCTGTAACCGGTTTAAGCCACTGATTTTAAAAGGCGCTGCTCATCGGGCGGCGCCTTTTTCATGGGCACGAACGGCGGCAAGATAGCTGCGCGAAACGGGAAGGATTTCCCCGGTCGCAAGTTGGACGGCCACGCGACCGTCCACACGTTTGATGGCCGAAATGGCGCGCGTCGCCACCCAATGGCTGCGGTGAATCCGCAGGCCCTCGACGCCTTCGGTCTCGGCGATGGCGTCGGAAAGACGCATTAAAATCAGAGACTTACCTTTGTCCGTATGAACTTCCACGTAATGGTCGGCCATCGACATATGGCTGAGCGGTCCTCGCATCTCCTTTGACAGGCGGTCGAGAATTTTCGGCGTTTTTGCCGTTTCCGGTGTCGTTTGTGCTCTTCGCCTTTCGAGTTGGGGCTCAACCACCCCTTCTATAACACCCATCAGCGCCAAGCTGATAAAGAGGCAATAGATGTAGAGTTCAAAAAGACTTAGCCCGGTGTAGCTGAGGTCGGGAAAGAACAGCCAGCTGATAAGGGTGACGGCCGCAGTGACGGGAATCGAGGAGCCGATGCCCAAGACGGCGATGCGCGCTAAAAGCGGACCGCCGCGCGGCAGGATCAGGACCTGAGCAAGCGTCGCGCCGATCGCGCCCGCCCCATAGCTGCCCACAACGATCATCAGCCAGTAGGCTATGCGGGGGGCGGGGGCCAGATGCTCGAACGTCGAAAAAGGCCCGGTAATCCCGGCAATTACTCCCACGCCCACCATGACACCCCACGCGACGGGGCTGGAAAAAACGCCATGCAATTGGCGAAGCGTGAAATGAATGGGGCTGTCGTTCACGAAGGCAAATTCCTGGTTCACGTATCCGGGCTTGCGGCTGCGACGCCCATTGGACACTCGGTGCACACGTGTCTTACGTCCAAACTACATGCCGGAGCCGTCCAATGGATGCAACAGCCCTCGTCGCGTCGCCCCTTGCCATCCAGATTCATGCCGTCAGCGCCATAGCGGCCCTTGCCCTGGGAACCATCGTTCTTCTGATGCGCAAGGGAACGGGACTTCACAAGGCGATGGGCCGCATGTGGATCGGGCTCATGATAGTGGTTGCGCTTTCATCCTTTCTGATCGCCGAGATCAGGATGTTCGGGCCCTATAGCCTGATCCATGCCCTATCGCTCTATACACTTCTGGGTCTGGTGCAGGCGGTGCTCGCCATCCGGCGCGGCAATGTCCGTGCCCATCGGCGCCACATGATAGCTCTGTACTCCGGTGCTCTCATCCTTGCCGGAGCCTTCACACTCCTGCCCGGACGCCGTATGCACGCCGTGGTGTTCGCCGATGGCGGAGTTACTGCTTTTCTTGCAGCACTGGGTGTTGCAGCCATCTTGGCAGCGCTCTACTACCAGCGGCGGCGCGCCAAGCTACGAGATATCGCCGGCGAACAGTTTTAAATGGCCCTGCATCAGCCGTGCGATGCGGTCGGCCAGCGTCCTGACCGGCGGACTGTGGCGTTCCTCGTGGTGCAGGATCAGCCATTGATGCGAGGCCAGGTCGGCGATCGGGCCCCTTATGCGCGACAGGCGCGGGTCGGCGTCGCCGATAAAGCAGGGGAGCACGGTGAGCCCCGTGCCCGCAGCCACCAGTTCGCGCACCGAATGGGCATCATTGCCGCTGACCACGATGCGGTCGCCGTGATGGGCTTGCAGCCAGCGGGCCGAGGCAGTTGCGGCGGCTGGACCCGTAACCCCGACAAACAGCCCCTCGCGAACGCCTGCGACAAGGCGCGGTGCGCAATAGAGCGCATAAGCGACCGGGGTCAGCTTGCGGCCCGCCAGGCTGGGCTCGGTCGGCGCTGAACTGCGGATGCCGATATCGGCGGCGCGGCGCCCGATATCGACCTTGTCATAGGCGGTGACGAATTCGACCCGGAATCCGTCATCGGGTGACCAGAGCTGCTCGATGTGCCGCGCCAGAAAATCGGTGGTCCAGCCTCCCGCCGACACCCGCACCACCCGCGCCCCGATGGCCCCGTCCCGCCAATGGGTGACCGCCCGCATAGCAGCTTCTACATCCTCGGCACGCTTGAGCAGCGCTTCGCCCGCACTGGTGAGGGTGAACCCGGTCTGGGCGCGGATGAAAAGCGTTTCGCCAATCTGGCGTTCGAGCGCCGTGACGCGCCGCCCCAAGGTGGCCGCGCTCAGCCCCGTCGTGGCTCGCGCAGCCGACAGCCCGCCGAGCCGCGCCACGTCGAGAAACAGCCGAAGATCATCCCAGGACACATCCATGTTTCAATTATGAAACGAGATTGGGGGATGGGCAATGGAGGAGAACGCGGGCGGAGCGGCCTTGCCGAACCACCGGAGGGTGCGGCAGCACGCATGGGCCCCGGGTCGGGCCCGGGGAAGCGAGGGGAGCGGCAACGGCCGGAGCCACCGCGCTGCCGGTTACTGTTGCCGGGTCGCCCCCCGGGATGACGGTGGGGCGTGGGGTGCCAGGGTGAGGCGAGAGACGCTACCGCTCAAGGCCCCCTCACCGGCCCGCCGGCCACCCTCTCCCCCTGAGGGAGAGGGTTCATCTAGAGCGGTTCAGTGATTGACTGAATCGGAAGCCTGCTCACCTCTCCCTTGGGGGAGAGGTCGACGCGAAGCGGCGGGTGAGGGGGTCTTGGCAGCGGTTGTTGAAGGTCCCCTCACCCGCCGCTTCGCATGCGCTCAGGCCCGACCTCCCCCCCAAAGGAAGAGGTGAAGCCCGCACTTGTCCTGCTTCCGTGAAAGCCTGAAGGGGTCTGGCCGATACGGCGGAGAGAAACGGCAGGCTCGGGACTTCGCAGCCGGGTCTTCGCCCGGATGACGGTGGTGTGTGGGGCGGCAGGGTGAGGCCAGATACGCTATCGCTCAAGGCCCCCTCACCGGCCTGCCGGTCACGCTCTCCCCCTGAGGGAGAGGGTTTTCTCGGGCTGTAAATTCGCGGTCCGGATATTGGGCTCAGAATGCCGCAACCGGGCTTCGCCCTTCTGGGAGATCAGCGGGGTTTCACCTACGCATTGCCGATGACGATGCCGGCGGCAAAGACCAGGGAGCCGCCCAGAACCACCTGCAGGACGGCGCGCCAGAAGGGGGTGTCCATGAACCGCTTCTGGATCCAGGCGATGGTCCAGAGCTCGACCACCACGACAGCCATGGCGATGGTGGTGGCGGTCCAGAAATGGGGGATCAGGTAGGGCAGGGCGTGGCCCAGCCCGCCCACGGCGGTCATGATGCCCGAGGCAAAGCCGCGCTTGATGGGCGAACCGCGACCGGTCAAACGCCCATCGTCGCTGGCCGCTTCGGTAAAGCCCATCGAAATGCCCGCGCCCACCGATGCGGCAAGACCGATCAGGAAGGTCGACCACGTATCGCCCGTTGCGAAGGCGGCCGCAAAGATCGGTGCAAGGGTGGAGACCGAACCGTCCATCAATCCCGCAAGACCGGGCTGGATATAGGTCAGAACGAAATTGCGGTGCGCCGTGGTTTTTTCGCTATCGCGGATTTCGGTGTCGAGATGGGCGTCTTCAAGGGCTTCGGCCTTGTGCTCGTGCCCGCGCTCGGCACGTTCGAGATCGCCCAGCAATTTGCGGGTATCGGCATCCTTGGTCTGTTTGATGGCTTCGGCATAAAACCGCGCGGCGTCCTGCTCCATGTCGCGGGCCTGATTGCGCACCGTGTCCAGATCGAGTTCGGCCATCAGCCACACGGGCTTGCGGGTGTAAAAGCCACGCACATGCTCACGCCGGATCGGCACGATGGAGGGACCGAACCGCGCCGCGTAACGGTCAATCAAAAGGCGCCGATGAGTGTCTTCTTCGGCCGCCATGCCGTCGAAAATCGCGGCGCTGGCCGGATAGTCCTCGCGCAACCGTTCGGCATAGGCGGCATAGATCCGCCCGTCTTCCTCTTCGGACGAAATGGCCAGGGCAAGGATTTCCCTTTCGGACAGGGACGAAAAATCGCGTCGGGCGGGACGAAAGGCTGTCAGCATGGAAGGGCACTCGATCAAATAGTTTAGAACTATTCTAAACTACTCGGCGCTTCTGGCAACCACCTTTTGTGTTCTTGTTTCGCAGGCACTCATCTGGTCAAGCAGCCATGAGCGGAATTTGCGCGTGCGGGCCGGCAGCTCTCGCCCCCTGGCGGTCGCGAACCAGTAGCCAAATTTTGAATGCGTGATGGTCGGGAACGGGGCGACCACCTGTCCGCGCTCCAGCCCGTATTCGGCCATGATGCCAAGCGCGAGAAGCACACCTTGCCCTGCAATGGCCGCGTCGAACGCCAGGGCCGGATCGGAGATCGTGGGGCCCGCAAGTTTCAGATCGGACTGGCCGGCGGCGCCCAGCCAGTCGGGCCAGGAGAGCATGGACGCCTGATCCATGATGACGGGAACCTGGGCCAGATCGGCCGGGGTTTTGAGCCGTTCGGCCAGCCCGGGCGCGCAGACCGGAAACACCGCATGGGTGCCGATGGGTTCGGCCATAACGCCCGGCCAGTCACCGGCCCCGAACCGGATGGCGCAATCGACGTCCGGGCGTCCGAGATCGACCAGAGTGCCGGTGGTCAGGAGTTTCAGTTCGATTTCGGGATGGACGGCACCCAGATCGGCCAGCCGCCATATGAGCCAGCGCGAGGCAAAGACGTTGCCCACCGTGACGGTGAGAAGATTACGGTCCTGCGAAGGGGCCATAAGGCTCGCCTGCGCGCGGGCCAGTGCGGCAAAGCCGGTGTCGAGATCGCCCAGAACGCCCAGGAGCGCGCGCGTGGGCACCAGCCCCCTGGGCGTGCGCTCGAACAGGGCCAGCCCACACCGGTCTTCGGCGCGGCGAATGTGCTGGCTGACGGCGCCCGGCGTCACCCCCAGCGCCTCGGCGGCTGGGCCAAGCGCCCCGTGCCGCGCCACGAGAGCGAGGGCATGGAGGGCATTGAAGGGAATAAAGGCCGCTTCGCTCATATAGTTTTTCTAAACGAAGGAGAAGAAGTTGTCGATGGGAGCCCACCGACTGTTCGGCGATACTGTGGATCAATTCATCGAAGGCTACGACAAATGCTAAAATCCATCCTACGCTTTTTGACCGAACCCGAACCCGAACCGGCATCCGGGACGCGGCAGAACGATGCCGAAGGGCTCGATCGCCTCGATCTGCGCGCCCTGGCCGACCTGCCGGCCTATCATCCGCGCCCCGAACCGGGCCGCCCATTGGTCCTACATGACAGGATGCCGCCAGATTGCTAAAGTTTGACCTCGGGTGCCGGGTGGATGGCGCCCAGATGAGGAGAAAACCCATGAAAAATCTGTCGCTCGCCCTTCTGGCGGCTTGTGCCGCATCGACCCTTGCGCTGCCCGCTTTGGGGATGGAATTGACCGAAACCTGGCGTCTGGAAGGATTTCAGATGCCCGAATCGGTGATTTACGATGCCGCCAACGACCGCATCGTCATCGGCAACATGGTCGCCATGGGCGCCGAGGCCGGCGAAAACGGCTACCTGTCGCTCGTTTCGCCCGACGGCGAGATGGTCGAGGAGCAATGGGTGACTGGCCTGCAGGACCCGCGCGGCATGGCCATCGTCGAGGATCAATTGTTCGTCGCCGACAATATGGGCTTCCATATCATTTCGCTTGCCGACGGCTCGCTGGTCGAAACCGTCACCATGGAGGGTGCCGCGTTTCCCAATGACGTCACGGCCGACCAGGACGGCAATGTGTACATTTCCGACATGTTCAACCAGACCATATGGCGCTACGCCGATGGCGCGGCGTCGATATGGTTCGGGCCTGATGAGGGCATGACCTTCCCCAACGGGCTCCTGGCCCATGACGGCCAGATCATAATAGGTTCGATGGGCGCCGATATGGGCGAAAATTTCACCTTCGGAACGCCGGGCGGGCTCTATGGCGTCGATATGGACGCAACCGATGTGACCCCGCTCGACGGAGCGACCGAAATCGGTGCCATCGACGGGGTGGCGGTGATCGGGGACACCATCATCTTCAACGATAACCCGACCGGGGCCATCTATGGCTGGCAGGATGACGAGGCCGTTGAACTCGCCAATGTGGGCGCCGGCGGGGCCGATATCTCGGCCTATGATTCGATCGTCCTCGTGCCCCAGATGCAGCAGGGTGCGCTGATCGCGCTGAGCCTGACCGAGTAGGATTATTCGCAGATCCGGGCTGTGCAGCTCTGGCCGTGACAGCCCAGATCGAAGTGGAAATGGTCCTCGTGCTCGGAATTGGCCTCCGGCCCTAGAACGGTGGTGAACCGCCCGCATGCCGCCGAATGGGCAAAGGAGAGGAATTTGGCTTCCGGCTGCGCGGGCAGCGCCCTCCAGTCATTGAGGACCGATGCCGCCGTGCCATCGGCGAAATTGACCGCTGTGATGTCGAGCGCGTTGCCCAGGCCGTGCTCGGATACAAAGCCGGTGTCCGCGCCGTTGCGCAGGCGGCAGGTATAGCCCGGCCCGGTGGCAAGGCTTTCAATTTCTGTATCGAGCACCGCGACGGCATAGGCATCGACCTCGCCGGCCCAATCGACAAGGGCGGTGGCCATCGTGCAATTGGTGACCGGCGTGCCCGAAAGCGGGATTTCCCTTCCATTGACGACAATACCTGAAACCGCAATCGGGCTTTGCAGACCGCAACTGCCTTCCGAGAGCGGCGGCACGATCTCCCCGATCACCGATCCGGTGAGCAGGGCCGGACAGGCGGCCTGATAGACGCGATCGACCTCGCCGGTTTGCCCGGGTTCATCCTCGGGCAATGTTTCTGGCGCGGCGACCGGAGCTTGTTCCTCACTCTCGTCGCCAAGCCCTTCGGGCCGGGGCTGGGGCAGCGGGGGTTGGGCCTGGGTTTCCTGGCCGTTGGCCGGTATCGCGGTGAACAGGACCAGGGAAAACAGCACGGCAAGGCGGGTCATTTGCGGCTCCGGAGGGCGGTCGGGTCCATCTCCAACGCGCAAAGCCGCGACATGTTGCCAAAACTCGCGTTAACCGCGCACAAACCATCTTCCCGAAACGCCGGGTTTGCTGCTATCAGCGGCCCCATGAAAACACCGCAGAAGACCCCGCTTTCTTCCATCCGCAATTTTTCCATCGTGGCCCATATCGACCACGGGAAATCGACGCTTGCCGACCGTCTGATCCAGCTCACCGGCGGGCTCGATCTGCGCGAGATGAAAGAGCAGGTGCTCGATTCCATGGATATCGAGCGCGAGCGCGGCATTACCATCAAGGCCCAGACCGTGCGGCTCGAATATGAGCACACCGATGGCAACCACTATGTGCTCAACCTGATCGATACCCCGGGCCATGTCGACTTCGCCTATGAGGTCAACCGCTCGCTCGCCGCCTGCGAAGGTTCGCTTCTTGTGGTGGACGCTGCGCAGGGCGTCGAGGCGCAGACATTGGCCAATGTCTATCACGCCATCGAGGTCAACCACGAGATCGTGCCGGTCCTCAACAAGATCGACCTGCCTGCCGCCGAGCCCGAGCGCGTCAAGTCCCAGATCGAGGACGTGATCGGCATCGATGCGTCCGAGGCGGTGGAAATCTCTGCCAAGACGGGGCTGGGGATCGACAAGGTTCTGGCCGCCATCGTCGAGCGTCTGCCCGCGCCCAAGGGCGATGAGAATGCTCCGCTCAAGGCCATGCTTGTCGATAGCTGGTACGATCTTTATCTCGGCGTCGTTGTGCTGATCCGGGTGATCGACGGGCGTATCCGGAAAGGCCAGAAGATCCGCATGATGCAGGCCGGAGCCTCCTATGAACTCGATCGGGTGGGCGTGTTCACCCCCAAGCTTGTCGAAGTGGGCGAACTTGGCCCGGGCGAAATCGGGTTCTTTACCGCCTCGATCAAGGAAGTGGCCGATACCAATGTCGGCGATACAATCACCGATGACAGAAAGCCCACGGCAGAACCGCTTCCCGGCTTCCGCCCGGCCCAGCCTGTGGTGTTCTGCGGCCTGTTTCCGGTCGATGCTTCAGATTTCGACGATCTGCGTGCCGCCATGGGCAAGCTGCGTCTCAACGATGCGAGCTTTTCGTTCGAGATGGAAACCTCTGCCGCGCTCGGGTTCGGGTTCCGCTGCGGGTTTTTGGGGTTGCTGCATCTCGAGATCATTCAGGAGCGGCTGAGCCGGGAGTTCAATCTCGATCTCATAACCACGGCACCCTCGGTGGTCTATGAAGTGCAGATGACCGATGGCAGCGAAGTGATGCTGCACAATCCCGCCGACCTGCCCGATCCGGTCAAGATCGAGGAAATCCGCGAACCCTGGATCAAGGCGACCATCTTAACGCCCGACGACTATCTGGGCGCGATTTTGAAACTCTGCCAGGACCGGCGCGGCATCCAGACCAACCTCTCCTATGTCGGTCAGCGCGCCATGGTGGAATACGACCTGCCGCTCAACGAAGTGGTCTTCGATTTCTACGACCGGCTGAAATCGATCTCCAAGGGCTATGCCAGTTTCGACTACCAGCTCGACGATTACCGCGCGGGTGATCTGGTCAAGATGAGTATCCTGGTCAATGCCGAGCCGGTCGACGCGCTCTCGATGCTGGTGCACCGCTCACAGGCCGAGCATCGCGGCCGCCAGATGTGCGAAAAACTCAAGGATCTGATTCCTCCGCACCTGTTCGTCATTCCCATCCAGGCCGCTATCGGCGGGCGCATCATCGCCCGTGAGACGGTGCGCGCCATGCGTAAGGACGTGACCGCCAAATGCTATGGCGGCGACGCGACGCGTAAGCGCAAGCTGCTCGAAAAGCAGAAAGAGGGGAAAAAGAAAATGCGCCAGTTCGGCAAGGTCGAAATCCCCCAGGAAGCCTTCATCAAGGCGCTCAAGATGGACGATTGAGCCGAGCCAGGAGGCCGCAATGAACCATCCTGTCGTAAAATACGATGCCGAAGCCAACGCGGCCTATATTCGGTTCTCGAGCGCCCGGGTGGAGGCCAGCCAAGAGGTGTCGCCGGGCGTTGTGCTGGATTACGATGCCGAGGGCCATATTGTCGGCATGGGAGTTCTCGATGCGCGCGCACACCTGCCTGCCGATGTGCTCACAAAGGCCGCCTGAATAAAAAATGTCGGGTGCCATAAGGTCCAGTCGTCCTCTGGTCGGCCCGCATGACGGGTCGGCACAAACCGGAGTTTGGACAGATGAAATATCTCACCATGGTGACCACCACCAACGCGGCCGAAATCGGCCAGCCGCCCGCCGAACTGATGATGGCAATCGGGGAGTTGGCCCAGGAGGCCGGGCCCAAGCTCATCGATAATGGCGGCATGGCCAGAATGGGCTTGGGCGCGATCAAGAAGGGCAAGCTCAAGGTGGACGGCCCCTTTACCGAGACCAAGGAAGTGGTCGCCGGCTTTGCCATCTACGAGCTCGACAGCGAGGCTGAGGCCGTCGCCTGGGTTCGCAAATTTCTCGAGCTGCACGAGACCCATTGGCCGCAGTGGGAGGGCGAAGTGGAACTGCTCGAGATCATGTCGATGGGCTGACAGTATAGGGGCGCCGAAACCATCGGCGCCCCTGATTGCCTATCCAGCGCAAAGCTACCCGTCTGAACTGGACCTGCAACTCCGTAGCGGTTGATGGTAACCCCGCTGGGCGAAGTGACCGACCTGATCAGTGTCAGCGCGCTGGGCGCCCCATCGCCACCAAACAGCCGCTTGCCCTTTCCAAGCAGCACCGGGAAGGTGAGGGTGTGAATTTCGTCGACCACATCTGAGGCCAATAGCGCTTGGATGAATTGTGCCGAACCTTGTGTGAGAAGATTTCGTCCCTCTTGCGTCTTGAGCTGGCGCACCGCCGCAACGGCATCGCCTTTAAGCACATGGCTGTTTTGCCAGTCCGTTGCATAGCCGGGGTTGCGGGTGGCGACATATTTGTTGATGGCGCCGAACTGGTCGGCCAATTCGTCCTGCCCTTCGAGTTTTGGCCAGTGATTGGCGAAGATCTCGTAGGTCCGGCGGCCCAGTAACAGATCGTAGGGGTCGGACAAAATGGCGTCCATGGCCTTGCCGACGGCTTCGTCGAAATAGGGAACCGTCCAACCGCCGAGCGTAAAGCCATTATCGGTATCTTCCTGCGGGCCGCCGGGGCCCTGCATGACCCCGTCAAGACTGACAAAGGCGGCAACACTGAGCTTTCTCATTTCATCTCTCCTTTAGGTTCATCGTGCGGGGGCAAATCCCGCTTCCTGACCCAAGGACGAGCCATCTCTTAGCCAGCCGACATTTTGGCTTGTGGTATTTCAGTTCGCGTCCGGGTGCCAGCGCGCCAATGGCGCATCGCGTTCGAGATTGTAAAAGCCGCTCGCTTGTGCCGCCTGCCACTCGCCTTCGGTGCCGTCAGGCCAGAGCATGCGGATGTCGGCGCTTTGCGCATCGCCCAGCCCGAAATGGGAAAAGCCCGCGATCCCGCTCACATGCCCGCCGCCCGATGTGATCTCGCGGCGCTGGACGCCATCGCCCGTCCGCACCTCGATCCAGCCGCCGATGGCATCGCGGTTGGCGCCGGACTGGTGCGGGGCTATAGCCAGCCAGTTGCCGGAAGTGTGGCTGACATTTTGCCAGAGCTGGGCCTTGTCGTGCCGGTTGACGACGAGCAGATCGAGCTGCCCGTCGAGATTGAAATCGGTCAGCGCCGCGCCGCGCGCCGTCAGAAGACTGGCAACCCCTGCCTCTTCGCCCGCTTCGAGGAACGTGCCGTCCGAACGCTGAAGCAGCAGATTGTTGGGGTCGAGCAGCGCGAAATCGGGCATTTCCCATACATTGCCCTTGGCGACGAAAAGATCGGCCAGTCCGTCATTGTTGACGTCCTCGAACTGAGCATGCCAGGCGGTCGAGGGCTTTATCTCTCCGCCCGTATAGGGGCGATGCGCGGTGACGCCGCGCGCATAGGCAAGGTCGGAATAAACCGGAAGCGGCGCTCCGGCCTCCGGAATCTCGGCAAGCACCTGAAGCTTGTTGTCGGCCATCGAGGTGAGGAAATATTCCGGATAGCCGTCCGAATTCAGATCGTGTCCGGCAATGCCCATGCCCCAGATGCGCAGCCGCTGCCAGCCATCCTCGGGGCCGTAAAGTTCCGGCGCTAAACCGGCCTGGATGCGCCAGAGCTGTTCCTGTCCGCCCTTGTAATACTCTCTGTCATTGGAAACGCGCAGCGATGGCGTGCCCGACCGGTTCCAATCGGTAAACAGCATCGAGAGAGCGCAATAGCTTGGCGTCAGGGGGATCGGCGTGCCGAAACGAGCGTCGGTGGTGTCTGGACGGTGCAGCCAGTTGTCGGTGCATGACCCCCACGGCATCATCGTTTCATACCGATCGACATAATTGCCGATGGCCAGCGTCGGCCAGCTTTGCCCGGCCTCCCATGTGGCGGCAAAGGCGGTGGACCAGCCGTCCCCTCCATCAAACCCCCAATCGGTGTTGGCGCTTTCGAACCGGCAATCGCCCAGTCCGCGCATCACCTGGTTTTCGCCCACCCGCAGCAGGGCGATATCGATAATGCCGTCGCTGTCGATATCGAGGGGATAGGCGCCGGTAACGGCCTCCATCTCCAGCCCGCTCGCCTCCTGGGCAAAACTGAGCGCGCCACCGACCTCGCCGGTGTTGCGGTAAAATTTCGCCGGCGCCGTGCCGCCGGCCAGCACCATGTCGGGTTTTCGGTTTCCGTCGCAATCGAAGACGGCGACGCCCCCGCCCACCATATATTCCCACTCGCCCCAAAAGACGCTGTCGATCCCGGCGCTCGCCGTGACTTCGGCAAAGTGGGGAATGGCCGGCTCCTGGCCCAGAGCTGGAGCGACAACAAGGCTCAATCCGAGAACCAACCGCATCATGACGGGCTCCGCGTGATGAGCGCGTTGGTGAACCCGGCGATACACCGGCCCTGTTCGAGCCCCAGTTCGATGGCGGAGCGGAAATGAATGCCGCCATAAAGCCGCGACACCGCCGCTTCCTCGGCCGCTTCCCAGAAACTGGCAAAATGGCGCACGGCCAGCCCGTCATCTTCATGGGTGCGGTCGGAAAACCCGAAGTTCTCGCCGAAATGGGCTTCCAGCATGCTTGCCGCCGCGCCCGATTGAGTGGAGTGGCCCGACGGATATTCGGGAAACGGTGGGGTGATCAGGATGGGCTGCCAGTCCGGATCGACCAGTCGGTTGAGATAGGTCACCGGGCGCACGAGATTGTACTGATATTTTGCATCCCAGCACCCGATGAAGGAATCGGCCAGCACCACGCCGAGCCGGGCCAGAACGTCAACGGTTTCGGCAAGGTCTGCATCCTTTTTTTCAAGCGCATCGAGCGTGAGGAAGATCCAGTGACCCGGCGGCGTGGGCGAGAGCATGGGATCATCCGACCAGAACCGGGCGATGGCTTCCTGTTCGTCGGTCAGGTTGACCACGGCGTCGTGGACCTCCATGGCCTCCTCGTAAAATGGCGAGCCCGGCGCCTCGCTGTAAGCGGGCGGCGGGGGCAGCGCGCAGCTATTGCCTTGCGGCATGGCAAAGGGCCGGTTGTTCCCCCAGCCGGGAAGCAATGGTGCCTGTTGCACGGCCACGCGGTTTGTCGGGACCCACAGCGAGGGGTCTTCAACGGTTTCAAAATCATAGGGGAAGCCCAGATTTTCGATGACCGCTCCGCCATCATCAAGCGACCAGGCCAGAATGTGCTCGCCGATCGCGGTGCCCAGCGCGGTGCTGCGCGCAACGATATCCGGATCGACACCCTCGGCCAGCATCGTCGCGGTGCGGGCATCCATGGTGTCCATGGCCCGCTGGCCCGTCGGCCCGGTATTGCCGAAAAACGCGTTGGCGCCGAAACTCATCGCCGCATGGAGCAGAATGGCTTCGTCATAGGCGGCGCCGGGCGCGCGCCCGGGCAGGGGGTCGAGCGCGTTGAGCTGGCCAGCGAGCGTTGAGAACCCATCGTCCCCACTCGCCACGGTCTCATAGGCGGTGACCCCCAGATAGCCGAACGCCCGGCTGGCAACGGGCGGCGAATAGGTGGGCGTATGCCGCACTAATTCAAGGATCAACCGGTTCCAGCCCACCAGCACGTCCTGAGCATCGGGCCGTTGGGCCTGGGCCGGTTGCGCGGCGCCAACCGCCAGAACCACTGCCAAAAGGCGCAGCCACCTCACCCAATTGTTCCGCCGATTTCCCCCCAAGAGCGAGCCTCCCAACTCGATAACTTTCGTCGTATCTATGCACGGCGCCCGCCGCCTCGCAAGGCCGGCAAGGGCCGCTGGTTCCGGAAAACGGACCCGGCCCGGCAGTGTCAAATCCCTGTTGCGCCCCGCCCCCGCTTACAGTAGGTTCGCGCCGAACCGTTTGGGCGTTCTCCGCCCCGGGCACCCGTAGCTCAGCTGGATAGAGCGCTGCCCTCCGAAGGCTGATGTCAAGGGGTCAGGTGACAAAGGGGAGATGAAAAGAAGTAGTAAGAACAAGGATTTGCGAGGCCCTCGTTCTTGTCTTTCAACTCGCGAAAAGTTCACGTAAGCACTGCGTAAGCAGTTGCGACGCGGTAAGCACCCATAGCTCAGCTGGATAGAGCGTCGCCCTCCGAAGGCGAAGGTCTCAGGTTCGAATCCTGATGGGTGCGCCATTTTTTTCTCTTAACCCAAAGACTTACGCCGCTGCCGGTTGTGGTGCCAGTGTGTGGTGTCCGAAAGCATCACGGCATTTAGTCGGGATTGGAGTTGACGCGAGTTGGTGGCCTACCCGAGCGTGCAACTCGGCTTCGCGCACCATCTGCCTTCAAAACAGCTGACCTGCGCCCCGCGCCGCCCTCACTTTTTATGGGAGCGCCGCGGATTGATAGTCCATCTTTTCGGTTGGATCGAGTGCGCCGTGAGCCGAGCCCCTCAAGAGCTCGGGCGATCGGCGCACGGACGCCGGAGTAAGTCCGCCTAGCGCCGAGTGCGGCCGGACATTGTTGTAGTCGTGCCGCCAGCGGGCGACGCAGCGGCGGGCGTGGCTGAGGCTCTCGAAGACCTCCTCGTTCAGAAGCTCGTCGCGCAGCCACCCGTTGAAGCTCTCCACGAAGCCGTTCTGCTGCGGCTTGCCCGGCGCGATGTAGTGCCATTCCACGCCCGCTTCCTGCTGCCAGCGCAGGATCGCCCGACTGGTCAGCTCGGTGCCGTTGTCAGAGACGATCACCGCCGGCTTGCCGTAGAGCCGGATCAGCGCATCCAGCTCACGCGCAACCCGCTCGCCCGAAAGCGAGGTGTCGCACACCAGCGCCAGGCACTCGCGCGAGAAGTCGTCGATCACGGCCAGGATGCGGAACCGGCGCGCCGCGCCGAACACGTCCGCCAGGAAGTCCAGGCTCCACCGCTCGCACGGCCCGGAGGGCGTGAGTATGGGCCGACGCGATCCGGTCGCCCGCTTGCGACCGCGCCGGCGTTTCACCGCCAGGCCTTCCTCACGATAGAGCCGCCTCAGCTTCTTGTGGTTCATCGTGATGCCTTCACGTTCGAGCATGATCCCGATCCGCCGGTAGCCGAACCGGCGGCGTTCCGCCGCGATCTCGCGCATGCGCTCGCGAACCTCCGGGTTGTCCGGCGGGTGCTCATGGCGGACGGTCTTGGGATCGACGCTCACCAGCCGGCAGGCTCGACGCTGGGAGACCTCATAGCGCTCCATCAACGTCACAGCCGCACCGCGCCGCCGCTGGGGCGTCGTCAGTTCTTTCCCAGCAGATCCTTGAGCATCGTATTGTCCAGCACTTGTTCGGCCAGCAGACGCTTCAACCGGCTGTTCTCGTCTTCGAGCTGCCTGAGCCGTCGCGCGTCGGACACCTCCATCCCGCCGTATTTCGACTTCCAGCGATAGAAGGTGTTCGCGCTTATGCCGTGCGTGCGGCAGACCTCCGCGGTGGGCTTTCCCTGCTCCTGCTCACGCAGGATAGAGATGATCTGCTCCTCGCTGAATCGGCTCTTTCTCATGGGTCCGTCTCCTGGTTGAGCGGACTCCCATTTCAAATGCGGGGCCAAACGGGGCGCAGGTCACTAGTTGGGTGAGGCTGGCGCCATCACACGGTCGCGCGCGCCACTTGCTCTGGTAGGGTTAGTCCGGAAGACGACCTCGCTGGTGCGCGTCGCTTCCTCCTCGACCGTGGGCTCCGGCTGCTTTTCCGGGTCGATGGCCGCCGCATGATCGTCGGCGGGGGCAACATGGCTGCGCTCCTGTACGTCGATGCCGGATCGCCGAGATCGTCGGGAAGCGCAGAACCGCGTGCGCAGCACTTCGGACTGCCATCTGGTCTCGTCGAGAAGCTCGTCAGCCGCCACTGACCGGCTGTATCACAACACATCGTTCGATCGCTGCAGCATGCCTTGCGCTATCGCTTTGGCCTGTCGCATGGGCTGGTTTGTGCGCTCGTGCAATGCGGTTACCGTCGCGCCGTCGATGAGAAGAACCAGTTGCAGGGCGAGCGCTTCCGTATCGCGATAACCCGCGGCGGCTAGACGTTTCTTGAGGAAGTCCGCCACGGCGCGCTTATGTTCTTTGGCGATAAGAAATACCGGGCTGGCGGGGTCGGCCATTTCGGCCATCGCATTGATGAAAGCGCAACCGCGATAATCCGACCAGTTCGACCGTTCGGCGAGCGCATCGAAGACGGCCAGCGGATCCCCGCCAAGGTCGTGGACGCGCGTTTCCAGCCACTCGCGGTACGCTCTGTCGTGGCCGCGCAGCATGGTGATGACCAGATCATCCTTGCTTGCAAAGTGCCGATAGAAAGAGGCGCGTCCAACGCCCGAGGCGGATAAAAGCCGCTCCAGACCCACGGCCCGAATGCCTTCCGCATAGAACAACCTCTCGGCACTTTCGATCAAACGTTCACGTGCGTGTGTAGGCATAAGCAGAGTCCTTGACAGAAACAGAACCGATCGGTACCGATTACGCAAACGGAACTGATCGGTTCCAACTTATGAGATGCAAAGCGGTCCGTCCAGCCTTGGAGCGAGCGGGTCAAGGAGTTGTCATGGACATACGAACCACATCAGAGAATCCGACAGGCGTTGACTCTCCCGGACTCGGGCGGGTCACTGTCCTGGCCTTGGGGGTATTCGCCGTGGGCACAGGCGAGTTCGTTCTGGCTGGCCTGCTGCCTCTACTGATGGATTCGTTCGCTATCTCTGCGGCGAAGGCGGGCCAGATCGTCACGGTTTTTGCCATGACTTGCGCGATTGCCGCGCCTTTGCTCACCACGCTTACGGCCTCCTGGCCGCGTCGAACGGTGCTCATCGTTGCCACCGTGATCTATCTGATCGGCTCTGCCGGCACTGCCTTGGCATCCACCTATGAAAAGGTACTGCTGGCGCAGATCATAGCTGCGGCCGGCGTGGGGCTGTTCATCCCCAATGCTTCAGTTACAGCAGCAGCACTTGTGCACCAGAAGTTCCAGGGCCGTGCCATCGCCATCGTCGTTACCGGCTTCACAGCGGCTGTGTCGCTCGGAGCGCCGTTCGGTACTGCGCTTGGAGGGTTTGCTGGTTGGCGTGCGACGATGTGGTTTACAGCCGCGCTCGCCCTTCCAGGACTTCTCGGCGTGCTCATTCTGGTACCGAAACACGTGTCGACAACGACGCCTGGAACGCTGGCGGAACGGCTGGCTCCGCTAGCGGACCGCCGTGTGCTGGCAGTGATGGCAACGACGCTACTCGGTTTCACAGCGGTCTTTATTCCCTATACCTATGTCGGCGTCATATTCGCTCCAGCAACGGCGGGGAGCAGCGTCGCACTCGCCGTTCTGATGTTCACGCTGGGCATCGTCGGCGCGATCGGAAACTTCGGCGCAGGCGTTCTCGCCGACAAAATCGGTGGCGCGCGGGTGGTTGCCATCGCTTTGATCTGGTTGGCTGTTAGCACTGTCATCCTGCCATGGACGACGACACAGTACGGCGCTGCCGTTGCGATGATCGCCTTCTATGCGCTGGCCGCTTTTGCCATTACTACACCGCAACAACATCGGCTGATGTCGCTTAGGCCCGATGCCGCCGCGGTATTGATCTCACTCAACCAGGCAGTTCTCTACCTCGCCATAGCCATGTCGGGCGTGGTGGGCGCTTTGGGAATACAGTGGGTCGGCGCGCAGTATGTCAGCCTGATTGCCGCAATCCTGGCTATCATTGCGCTTGCTGTTTCAAATCTGGCGACAGAGCAAACATAAGTGACGCATGGGCTTTGTGGCAGGTCTCATTAGAGGACGGTGTGGCCCCGGGATCGCGGACGAGTCGTACCCGAGTAATATTGGCGTATACCGTCAAGTTGTTCCTGAAGACTCCCTCTGGATTGTCGTATCCACACCGATCGCGCCTCTCTGGAGCGTACTGCAGAGTAAAAGCGCACCAGTTACTTCCGTGGTGTGCTCATGAATAATGATTGGCGTTCCAGCTTCGTTGTACGGACACAAGGCGCGGGTGCGGTACCTGCACTGCGATGCCTGTGATCGGGAAAGTGTGGATTTGATCGATGCGCGCGGACCAAGAGGTGGGGCTCTCCATCATCCATTCAGCGCGTGGGAATGACTGCGATAGGAGTGGATCACAGGTGGCGATAGAGACTGAACAGCTCCGCTACGTAATCGCTGCGGCGGATAATGGGAGTTTCCGGCAAGCCGCAAAGTCACTTGGTTTGCGGCAGTCCAGCATCAGCCGTGCAATCCAGCAATTAGAAGATAAACTGGGAGTTTCCCTGTTCGAACGGCAGGCCACGGGCTCTCGTTTAACCGACGCCGGAAGGCGTTTTCTGAGCGAGGCTCGGCCAGCGCTTGAGCAACTTGAGCTGGCACATAAGGCAGCCGGTGCCGCAGGCCGCGCTGAGATCGGGGTGGTGCGCGTCGGAATACTTACCTCGCTCGCGGGAGGCTTCTTACGCGAACTGGTTCGCAGCTACGCCATACAGAATCCCGAAATCACAATCGACATCCGAGATGGTGGCCGTGACGAACATGTCGGCGCGATCAGAAGGCGGAAACTGGACGTCGCCTTCGTGATAGGAGATTGTCGCGTTGCGGACTGCGAGATATCGCCACTCTGGGAGGAGCGCGTCCATGTCGCGCTTTCCAAGGGCCACACTTTAGCTGGCAATCAGCAACTCGATTGGCCGGATTTGCGGGGCGAGTGTTTCATCGTTAGCCGGTTTGCGCCCGGACCTGAGGTACATGACTACATTATCCGTCGGACGGCCGATTACAGCACCAATACCGAAATTCTCTACAAGGCCGTGGCGCAGGAGACATTGATGAATCTCGTCGGCCTCGGGCAAGGGATCACCTTGGTGTCGGCAGCTTGGGCGGGCATAAAGCTTCCCGAGCTGGTGCTGCGTCCGTTGATCGATCCCGCCGACATGGTTCGGTTTAGCGCCGTCTGGTCCCCTAGGAACGACAATCCCGCATTGCGCCGTTTCATCAGCGTCGCCCACACTCTGGCCGGTCGCGTTCGGCATGGCACCTCCGATTGGTCGCCTGAAGCGCTGGGCGTCGCATCTATTAAGGGCGGGACTTTCGTAAACGGACAAAGGCTCGGTCCGTCGCCATGAAGCGCTGGAGCATCGGCGTGATCAGCTTCGTGGGCTCGGGCGCTGCCTGTCCGGACTCGCGCGCCATGATCTCGGCATAGGCGACCAAATCCCTATGTACATCCGCGGGCAGTTCCAGGGTCACCTTAACGGGTTTGTCGTCAGGGATTGCTCCGAGTTTCAGCTTGGTCATGGGTCAACTCCGATAGGGTTCGAGAATGAGATCGCGCGTAACCATGACGCGCACCGGGAAGCCGGGGCGCACGGTCAGGGTCGGCGGGATTGAAATCTGACGGCGGACAATTTCGTCGCCGGCGCGGCCGACCGTATCCTGTGTCCCCTCACGAATGGCGCGGGCGATGTCGTCATCATCATCGGCGCCAAGCTCCACGCCAATATTCAGGATGGTGGCGAGCCCTGCCGCCATGAACAGACGCCCCCAATGATGATCGACGCCATCTTCGAGCCCGGCGTAACCAGCTTCGTCGGCGCCCGGCTGACGTTCAAGGGTGATGGAGCGGCCGTTGGGCAGGATCAGCCGGGTCCAGGCAAGAAGCACCCGACTCTGCCCGAAGGCGACGCGGCTGTCATATTCGCCGATGAGACGCGACCCTTGCGGGATCAACAGGAAACGTCCGGTCGGGCTGTCATAGACATGGGATGTCACCTGGGCGGTGATCTGGCCGGGAAGATCCGAACGAAGGCCGGTCACAAGCGCCGCCGGAATAACCGCGCCGGCCTGGACGACATAAGGGCTCGGCGGATCGGTAAGCCGGTCGGTGCTTGTCGTGCGGCGATCGACAGGTTCGTCGAGAAAGGCCTCGCGCCGTTCCGTCGCGTCCGGCGCGGCGGAAGCCGCATTGGCGGGAAAGAATGACTCGGCGGTGGGCGGAGCGGCAGCCACTTGCGTGGTTGGCGGTGGTTCCCGAACGGTGGTGTTGGCATCGGCGAAGAGTTGGCTGAGACGAGCCGCTTCCATTTCCTGGGCGCGGCGCTGTTCCTCGGGATCGGCGGCCGGGGTGGTGACAACTGGCGCGGGGACCGACTCGCCGCGCTGCCGGGCCGACAGGATCGGCCGTCCGAGTTCGCCAGGCAGAGGCGGCCCGAGCTGTGGCACATCCGTGTAATCCGCCGGCAGGCGCGATAGGCCCTCGGCTTCCTGAATGCGTTCCGTGGAATAGAGCTCTTGCGGACCATCGACAGGTTCGCGGTCCTGCAGGGCAACGATCAGAATGGCCCCGAGCCCAAGACCGCCTGCCGTTCCGAGAACCATGAGTGTCCGGCGTGAGAGCCGCATCACACGCGGCGGATCGGCGCGCAGTCTCAGTGACGCAGCGATGTCCTCCCCGTCTTCGATCTCCGGACCTTTCTCAATATTCTCGCTCATTCGCGGCCTCCACCGGGGGAATGGCGTGCGGCTACGGCTTGCCGCACCCCATCGGTGCGGACGATCCGTACGCGCTTCTGTTCGTCGCCGAGGCGTAGCTCGGCGGCCGCGAAGAGCCGGTCGACGATCATGTAGTTGCGGCGGATGCGGTAGTTGACGAGCTGGCCTTCGCCTTCGGGCCCAATGACAAAAAGCGGCGGCATCTCGCCTTGGCCGATCCCGCGCGGGAACTCGATGAAGACCTGCCGCCCGTCATCGAAGGCGCGCCGCGGCCGCCAGGGCGCGCGGTCGCCTTCGATCCGGTAGCGGAATCGCAGAGAGTCGAGCGCGACGTCGCGTTCGATCGGCAGAGCAGCCTCAGCCTCGGCATTACGTCGCCTGAGGGCGATCAGCGCGTCCTCGGCATAGGTCCAGGAGACCGACGCCATATAGGCGGACGGATTCGCCCTCAGTTCGAGATGATAGGTGCGCCGGTCGGTATTGATGACGAGATTGGTCTGAAGGTCGGGTCGTGTCGGTTTGACGAGGATATGGATGCGCTGGGAATCGCCCGAACCGCTCTGCGTATCGCCGATAATCCAGCGCGCCGTGTCGCCGGCGGCGATCGGACCGGAGCCGGTCAGCTTCTCGCCGGGTTGCAGGGCGATGTCGGTGATCTGGCCTGGCGAGGTATAGACCTGATAAAGCGCCCCCTCACTGTACGGATAGAGCTGGACGGCATTGATGAAACCGTCGCGCACCGGCTCCATGCGGGCGGCGGCGTTCGCCTCGGTCACGCGTTCGGTAGGATCGGTGGGTTCGGGCTCTCCCTCTTCGCCGTCAACCGGCTTGAGCTGTCCTGGAAGGGGCAGCGGTTCGGTTCGCTCGACGATCCGCACCGGGCGTTCTGGTTCCGGGAGAAGCGTCGCTTCGATGGCGGGTTCGTCATAGGCGATTTCGGGCGGCTTGAAGGTCGCGCATGCCGACAAGGTGGTGGCGGCCAAAAGGAGGGCGATGGAGGCTTTGCGAGGCGGACGTGTTCTTGTCATTGGGCAGTCTCCCGGGACCAGTTGATGGCGTTGACGAAAATGCCGAGCGGGTTCTTGCGCAGGCGCTCGGCGTCGCGCGGCTGTTGCAGGACGATGGTGAGAATGGCGGTCCAGCGCTCGGTCGCGGCGAGTTGCCCGTTCGTGTAACGGCGCTCGATCCAGGCGACGCGGAAACTGCTTTCCGAAGCGCGGATGACGCTGGAGACCTCAACCGAGATCTGCGTTTCGCCGATCACGGCGAAGGGGTCGTTCACGCGGGCATAGTCGTTGAGGGCGACCGCCCCTCTGTCGGTGGTGAAGTCATAGGCGCGCAGCCAGTTCTGGCGCAGCACGATCGGGTCGGCGGGAATCTGACGCACATTCTCGATGAAGCGCGACAGATGATAGGCGATCTGCGGGTCTGTCGGGCGGTAGTCCGCGGACGCGGGCGCCACGGCTTGCGCCGCGCCGAGCCGATCCACTTCGACGACATAGGGCGTGATCGTTCCTTGCGTGGATTGCCAGGCCAAGGCTGCGCTGAGTCCCGCCGACAACAGCAAGGACCCGAACGCCATCAGCCGCCAGTTCCTGGCCTGGACGCGCGCCGAACCGATCCGTTCGTCCCAGGCCTGAGCGGCTTTCTGATAGGGCGTGACGGGCTCGGGTGTCTTGGAATAGCGAACGCTCGGGCGGCGGAACATCATGATTTCTCCGAAAGGCTGACAGCGGTCCCGCCACTGCCATGGTCGCCGGAGCGAACGACATGGGCAGCGGTGGCGGCGCCGTGGTGCAGGGTCTGTTGGTGTTTCATGCGGCGGGCCCAGGCGGGCGGCCCGCCACTTGATGATCCTGGGGCGGACGTCTGTGTTTCTGGACTATTAGTGAATTTGCCGCCGGTGGCCTCGAAAGCTGCGCGCGACCCGGACCGGTAGCTCTCGCTCATCGAGTGGCGGAGCGGGCTTGACGCTGCGCCGACAACGGCCTGTCCGACACTGGCTATGCCTGCCGCGACACCGGGAGCGCCGCCGCCAGCGGCCGTGCTGCCCACGCGGTAGGCGGTCGATGCCCCGCCGGCGAGCGCCGCGGTTCCACGGGTCCCAGCGCCCACCGCGCCCGCGGCAAGCTTTGCGCCCGCCACGCCACCCATTGCCATGCCGCCTGCGGCGAGACCGGTTCCGACCGCGGCGCCGGCGCCGAGTTGCGGACCACCTGAGACGATCCCATTGGCGATGCCCGGACCGAAAATGCCGAGCGCCAGCATGGAGAGCGCGGCAAGCACGATCGCCATGGCGTCCTCGATGGTCGGTTCGCCGGTGAACCCTGCGGTAAACTCGCCGAAAATGGTCGAGCCGATGCCGACGATCACGGCGAGCACCAGCACCTTGACGCCGGACGAGATCACCAGCCCGAGCACCCGCTCGGCCATGAAGGCGGTTTTGTTGAAGAGCCCGAAGGGCACGAGGATGAAGCCGGCCAGCGTCGCCAGCTTGAACTCGATCAGGGTGACGAAGAGCTGGATCGCCAGAATGAAGAAGGAGAGGAGAACGACCAGCCAGGCAAACAGCAGGATCGAGATCTGGATGAAGTTCTCGAAGAAGGAGACGAAGCCCATCAACTCCGCGATCGAGGCGAGGATGGGCCGACCGGCCTCGAGGCCGATTTCGGCGATACGGCCCGGCTGGAGGAGTTCGCTGGCGCTCAAGGCTCCGCCCGATGCTATGAGACCCAGCCCGGCGAAGCTTTCGAAGACGATGCGGGCAAGCGCGTTCCAGTTGCCGATAATGTAGGCGAAGACGCCGACGAAGAGCGTCTTCTTGATCAACCGGGCGAGAATGTCGTCGTCGGCGCCCCAGGCCCAGAACAGTGCAGCGAGCGTCACGTCGATGACGATCAGCGTGGTGGCGAGGAAGGCGACGTCACCGCCAAGCAGGCCGAAGCCGGAGTCGATGTAGGAGGTAAAGACCTGCAGGAACCGGTCGATGACGCCCACGCCCTCCATCGTCTATTCCTCCTCGGTTTGGTCGGCAGTCAGACCGAGGAAGCGGCGGCGATGCTCGGCCCAAGCGGCGCGGCACGCTGTATCGGTATCCAGATCTTCCGGCGTTATCGTCCGGCACCGCGCTAGCTCTTCCTGCAATGGATCATCGCCCGCCGACGGCTCCATCACCGCTTCTGGTGCGGCAGTGTTTGCCAACTCGGCGGCTGCGAAGAGCGCCGCAAGACCGCCGAGGCCGAAGGCGATGAGCCGAAGAATATGGTCGGGAGAACTGCGCATCGGCCTACCGGAACATGGTGACGGTGGTCGGCGCATAATCGCTTCCATAGTCGAGGAAGCGATTGAGGTTCTCGCGGGCTTGGGCTTCCGCGGAGGCCCGGCGGGCTGCATCCAGCGCCTGCGCGCGGTTCTGCGCAGCAATGGCGGCCGTGAGATCGGTCATCTGCTGGCTTTGCAGTGCGAGAAGCTGATTGCCGGCCTGTGTCGCCTGCAGGGCGCCGGTCGCGCCCTGGCTTTGCGCAACAAGATTGCTCAGTTCCGTGCGTGCCCGTTCGATATTGCCGACAACGCCCGCCTGAATCTTCAGGGCGTCCTCGTATCCGGCAACAGAGGTGCGCCAACGCGCTTCGGCGTTGGCGATCATGTCGGCGAAATCGCCGTTCGCAGCCGCCTCGCCATACTGTTCGTTGAAGGCAGTCTCGATCTCGGAGACCTGATAGGCGATGTTCTGCGCCTCGTTCAGGAGATGCTGGGTGTGGGCGATCGTGGTCTGAAGCTGGGCGAGCGAGGAATGCGGTAGGCTCGCGAGATTGCGCGCCTGATTGATCAGCATCTGCGCTTCGTTCTGGAGCTGCTTGATCTGATTGTTGATCTGTTCGAGCGTCCGCGCAGCGGTCAGCACGTTCTCGGCATAGTTCGAGGGATCGAACACGATGCCGCCGAAGCCGAACTGAGCATGGACTGGCTGTATCGGCGCGAGGGCGATGGCGCCGGTCATCATGAGGGCGGCGAGTTTCTTACGCATCTGTATTCTCCTGCGTTTGAGGTGAAGGATCTGGATCGGGGACCGGGCCAAGCAGTTCGACGGCCCAGTCGAGGCCGCGCCGAGCGAGCCAGGTCGCGGCGAAGCCGTCCCGCCCGTGGTCGGCGAGGATGTCGGTAATGGCGGCCTGGTCGGCTTTGGAGGATGCCGCGGTGAAGGCGAGTGCGACCTCACCGAGACCGAGCGAGAAGAGCCGATTGCCGCGCCGCGACTGGCAGTAATAGTCACGCTTGGGCATGGCCCGCGCGATGATCTCGATCTGGCGTTCGTTGAGACCGAAGCGCCGATAGATGTCGGCGATCTGCGGCTCGAAAGCGCGTTCGTTCGGCAGAAAAATCCGCGTCGGGCAGCTCTCGACGATGGCAGGCGCGATAGCGGAATTGTCGATATCAGCCAGCGACTGCGTGGCGAAGAGGACGGAGGCGTTCTTCTTCCTCAATGTCTTCAGCCATTCGCGGAGCTGACCGCCGAAGGTGCCGTCATCGAGCGCGAGCCACCCTTCGTCGACGATGATCAGGCTCGGGCGTCCGTCGAGGCGTTCCTCGATGCGATGAAACAGATAGGCGAGCACGGCGGGCGTTGCGGCCGAGCCGATCAGTCCTTCGGTCTCGAACGTCTGAAAGTCGGCTGTTCCCAGTTCCTCGGTCTCGGCGTCCAGCAACCGTCCGAAGGGGCCGCCGAGACAGAATGGCGCCATCGCCTGTTTGAGCTCGGTCGACTGCAACAGAACCGAGAGGCCCGTCAGGGTGCGTTCCTCGACCGGCGCCGAGGCGAGCGAGGTCAGCGCCGACCAGAGATGGTCGCGTGCGACCGGATCGACGGTAACGCCTTCGCGGGCAATCAGGCCGGACAGCCAATCCTGCGCCCAGGCGCGCTCGGCGGCCTCGTCGATATTGCGGAGCGGCTGGCGCTGTACGGCCGCCTCATCCTCAGACAGCGCTCCGGCGAGATCTTGCCAGTCGCCGCCGCAGGCGACGGTCGCGCAGCGGATCGAACCTCCGAAATCGAAGGCGAAGACCTGCGCGCTCGCGTAGCGCCGAAACTGCAGCGCCATCAGCGCCAGCAGTACCGACTTGCCTGAACCGGTGGGGCCGACGACCAGCGTATGGCCGACATCGCCGACATGGGGCGAAAAGCGAAACGGGGTCGAGCCTTCCGTCTCGGCGTAAAACAGAGGCGGGCCGTCCAGATGATCGTTGCGCGCCGGCCCCGCCCACACCGCCGAAATCGGGATCATGTGGACGAGATTGAAGGTCGAGACCGGCGGCTGGCGAACATTGGCGTAAAGGTGGCCGGGCAGCGAACCGAGCCAGGCCTCGATAGCGTTGACCGTTTCCGGCATGCAGGTGAAATCGCGACCCTGTATGACCTTCTCGGCCGCCTTCAGCTTGGCCTCGGCGACCGCTTCGTCCTCGTCCCAGACCGTCAGCGTGGCCGTGACATAGGCGGCGCCCGCCATGTCCGCGCCGAGTTCCTGTAAAGCTTCGTCCGCATCGGCGGCCTTGTTCGATGCGTCGGAATCGAGAAGCGTCGAGGCCTCGTTGGTCATCACCTCCTTGAGGATCGCGGCGATGGATTTGCGCTTGGCGAACCACTGTCGGCGAATGCGGGTGAGGAGCCTGGTCGCGTCTGTCTTGTCGAGGCAGACGGCGCGCGACACCCAGCGATATTCAAAGGCCTGGCCGTTGAGTTCGTCGAGCAGGCCTGGCCATGTGGCGGTCGGGAACCCAATGATGGTCAGCGTACGGAGATGGTCATCACCCAGTTTCGGCGCCAACCCGCCGACAAGCGCACTGTCGGCCAGGAGCGCGTCGAGATGCATCGGCGTTTCCGGAACGCGCACGCGCTGGCGCCGGGTTGAAATCGTCGAATGCAAATAGGTCAGCGTCTCCTCGTCGGAGAGCCAGACCGCTTCCGGCATGAAGCCGTCGAGGAGATCGAGCAGACGATCCGTGCGCGCGGTAAAGCTTGTGACATGCTCTTGCGGGTTCAGACCCTTGTCCGGCGCGTCCTCATAGAGCCAGCGTCCGGCGCGGCTGGCGGCGTCCGCCGGCGGCATCCAGACGAAGGTCAGGAAATAGGCGCTCTCGAAATGGCTCGACGCTTCCTCGAATTGTGCCCGCCGCTCGGCATCGACCAGAGCCGAGACAGGATCGGGAAATTGCGAGAGCGGATAGTCCCGGGCGGGCAGTCGTTGCGCTTCGACGAAGACAGCCCAGCCGGAGCCAAGCCGGCGCAGGGCATTGTTCAGCCTTCCCGAGACGGCGACGAGCTCCGCAGGCGTTGCGGAGTCCAGGTCCGGTCCACGAAACCGCGCGGTGCGTTGCAGGCTGCCGTCCTTGTTGAGGATGATGCCCGGCCCGATGAGCGCCGCCCAAGGCAGGAAGTCGGCAAGCAAGGAGGCTTTGGAGCGGTATTCGGCAAGGCGCATCATCGCTCAAACTCCGAACCAGGTTGGAAAACGAAGATGCCGCCGGACAACGTCGACGATCTGGGCGTCATGCTTGGCAGCCCAGACCGCGAGCAGATGGCCGACAAGCCAGAGCGCGATCCCGACCACCCAGAGCCTGAGCCCAAGGCCGACTGCGGCCGCGAGCGTGCCGTTGGCGATGGCGATCGCACGCGGCGCGCCGCCGAGCAGGATCGGCTCGACCAGCGCACGGTGAACCGGTGCGTAGAAGCCAGGGATTTCACCGGCACCCTCCATCAGATCAGCGCTCCGCCCCCGAAGGAGAAGAAGGACAGGAAGAAGCTTGACGCGGCGAAGGCGATGGAGAGGCCAAAGACGATCTGCACCAGCCGGCGAAAGCCGCCCGAGGAGTCGCCGAAAGCGAGCGTCAGGCCGGTAATGATGATGATGATCACGGCGACGATCTTTGCGACCGGTCCTTCGATCGATTCCAGGATCGACTGGAGCGGCGCCTCCCAGGGCATGCCCGATCCGGCTGCATGGGCGGGCGCAGCAAGTAGAACGCCGACAGCGAGGGCGGTCGCATAGAGCGGCCAGCGTGGATAGAGAATGGTGGTTCTGGTCATGGATGGTCTCCTGTCTGGGGATGAAGAAGAGGCTGGAGCCGATAGTCACCGCTCGTATCGAGGCGCTCGACGCGGGCGAGTTCGGAGAGCCGGCGCGCCGATCCGCGGCCAGAGAGAACGGCGATCAGGTCGATGGTCTCGGCGATCATCGCGCGCGGTACGGTGATGACGGCTTCCTGGATGAGCTGTTCGAGACGGCGCAGCGCGCCGAGGGCCGAGCCCGCGTGAATGGTGCCGATCCCGCCCGGATGGCCGGTGCCCCAGGCTTTCAGAAGATCGAGCGCTTCGGCGCCACGCACCTCGCCGATCGGAATGCGGTCGGGCCGAAGGCGTAGCGAGGAGCGGACAAGATCGGAAAGCGACGCAACGCCATCCTTCGTCCTCAAGGCGACCAGGTTCGGCGTCAGGCATTGGAGTTCGCGCGTATCCTCGATCAGAACGACGCGGTCGGAGGATTCGGCGACTTCGGCCAGCAGCGCATTGGTGAGCGTGGTCTTGCCAGTCGAAGTGCCGCCGGCGACAAGGATATTGGCGCGCGTTGTGATGGCCTCGCGCAATTCCGCCGCCGTTTCTTCCGGCATGATCCCGCCGCGCACATAGTCTTCGAGCGTGAAGACCGCGATGGCCGGCTTACGGATGGCGAAGACCGGCGCGGCGACGACGGGCGGTAGCAGGCCTTCGAACCGCTCTCCTGTTCCCGGCAACTCCGCTGATACGCGCGGGGATCCGGCATGGACTTCTACGCCGACGTGATGCGCGACCAAACGAATGATCCGTTCGCCATCCGCCGCCGAAAGTTGTTCGCCCGTATCGGCCAGCCCTTCGCTCAGCCGGTCGACCCATAGACGACCATCAGGATTGAGCATCACTTCAATAACGGCAGGGTCTTCGAGCCACGCGGCAACGTCTGCCCCTAGCGCGGTCCTGAGCATGCGCGCGCCACGGGCGAGAGCTTCGGATTTGAGTGTGTGGACGGTCATCGGCGGCCCCGCATTGAATTACGGGACACATCAAGAAGACCGTTAATGGGTCAGCAGCAACAGAGTTGTGGGCGTAGTAGCGCTATGGCGTAAAGAGGCAGGACAATACGTGGGTAGCGGGGTTGGAACACGGTCGGCTTTGCGGACAGAGCACCAGTTCGCTGCGCTTGCTCGAACGGCCGCTATGGGGTGAATCCAAATTCAAATGGCAAAGCGCCCGATGGGTTGCACCGGGCACTTCTTTCTCAAGTCACCTCGAGATTACTTAGTAGCGAGGATGTCGAAATTGTGGACGTTTGCCAACACACCGTCGTCCCATCCGCCAGAGACCAATTCTGGAGCCTTTTCATTCAGGAGTCCGGCGACTTGTCCGGCAAAGTGCGCTTCGCGGCCAGAGTTGTCGGCAAAGATGTCGAAGATGGCAAAGTTGTTCTCGTCAATCTGCAGCGCCGCCCAGAACAATGTCTTGGGTTCGGTATCTGCGACGATGGGGCCGGCGGCGGTCAGCAAGGCTGCCAATTCGGGGCCTTTACCTGGAGCAGCTTCGAGCTTGATGTAAGTTGCGGTCGTTGCCGTGTAGAGATTAACCGGCGCCTTTACCGACAGGACATCGGAGTTGTTGATATTCGCGACAACACCGTCGTCCCATCCTCCGTCGACCAGCGCGTCCGCGTTTTGGTTCAAAGCCGCAGCAACCGCTCCTGAGAAATGAGCGTCGCGTGCTTCTTCATCTGCGAAGATGTCAAAGATTGCGAGCGTATCGTCGGCTTGCAGAGCAAACCAAAGTACGGTGCCCGGCTCTGTTTCTCGCACGATCGGTGCGGCACCAGCCAGAAACTCCGCGAAGGCTTCGGTCTGGCCTTCGGCGGCGGGCATGGCGATGTAGCTGGCAGTATGATTTTCCATCGGGTTGTCCTGTGCAGTTGCAGAAGTTGTGATCAGAGCCAGTGCGGCGAATGCCTGAAGGACTTGCGTTTTCATGGTCGTCTCCCGGCTTGAAGTGCATCGTGGTTGGTTTCGATGCACTCTTGTCCCATGCCGGATGCGTCGGACTCCAATTCCGAAATTCTATTCTTTGATAGACATGGGCTATCGTAGTTGGTTTGATGGCCTGAACAGGGATGTGACGGAGAATGCGGTGATGGAAATGAACCAGATCAGGTATTTTCTCGCTGTCTGCGAGCACCGAAACTTTACCCACGCAGCCAGTGCCGCCAATGTCTCCCAACCTTCCTTGACGACTGCGATCAAGAAACTTGAAGACGAGCTTGGAGGTGAGCTGTTTGTCAGAGACCGTGCGGGATGCAGGCTTACCGCCCTCGGAAAACTCATGCAGCCAAGGTTGCGGAAGGTTCACGATGAGACGCTACAGGCTAAGGCAGAAGCGATCCGTCATGTGCGCTTGGAGCGGGTTCCAATCTCTGTCGGTGTCGGCGAAACGATTGGCCACAACAGAATTTCGGCTGCTATGGAGCGCACTCGTACGCGATTGCCGCAAGCCGAAATCGAATTGATCGTTGCGTCATCCTCTGAGCTTCTTGCCGGGTTGCGGGATTGTGAATTTGACGTTGTAGTCAGCGCAGAGAAGGTCAGTGAAGACCTCTATCGCATAGACCGTCTCTATGAAGAGGATTACAAGGTCGTGGTGTCAAAGTCGCACCCGTTGTCTGAACTAAATGCGATTTCTCTTTCGACTCTTGCTGGAACTGATATGCTTGACCGACTAAATTGCGAAATGCGGGATGCTTTGCATGGGGCCTGCGCGGATCATGGTCACGAACTCTACGCGGCCTATCGGTCAAATCGCGTGGATTGGTTAGTTGAACTCGCGCGGCAAGGGTCAGGTGCGGTGATCCTGCCAGCCACCGCAATTCCTTCGGACATGGGCCTTGTGTCGAAACCCTTCGATGGTCTTGAAATATCAAGAACTGTTTTGGCTCTTCGATATCGGCACCAAACGACGAGACCAGAGACAAATGACCTGATCCGTGAGATGACGCGCACGCCAGCGTAGTGAGGTCGGTAACCGACATTCGCCCATAGTGCAGCATTCGTCACTTTGGGCTCGGAGCCGTCTTCCGCCGCGGCTCGCCTGAGCGGCCGGTGTGCGGACAAAGCGCCATTTTGCTGCGGCTGCGCAAATGGCTGCTTTAGGCCTGGCGCACCAATAGAACATTGCAGCAGGACACGTCGGTTAATCCGTATAGCTTCGGCAGGCATCGACCCCTACGGCTGTCGAGGCAAGTAGTTGATCTGCGTCGCGGATGAGATCAGCGATCCGCCTGTCCGCAAGGCGATACCGGACGAACCGACCTTCGTTCCTGCGACTGACCAGACCGCAATCCAAAAGGCAGCGCAGATGGTTCGAGACATTGGGCTGACCAAGCCCTGTTTGGGTAACGATTTCCTGCACGCTGCGTTCGTCCGACAGTAGCGCATCGAGGATCGCAAGACGGCTGGGGTCGCCGAGACCCCGGAAGAGCTTTGCCCGCGGCTCAAGGGTGTCAGCTGCCGAAAGATCGTCTTGAATGTTTTGCAATGTCATATCATTATCCACTGATACGTTAGCGGCGACTTCTTTCGCACGCTACCTTCAAGAGGATCGCATATGAGCCGAGCAGATAACACCACGTTGCCTACAACGTCTTTGCCGATCCGGATGCGGGTGCATGGCATGGACTGCGCCAAGGATGCCGCCGAGATCGAACGGGCCGCTCGGTCTGCGGGCGTGGCTGAAGGCGATGTGAAGGTGTCTGCCGCAACCCATGTCATGACATTGCGGATCGCCGAAGACGACTTGCCGAAAGTGCGTCCAGCACTGGACGCAACCGGCTATGGCTTTGAGCTGATCAAGAGCGGGGATACATCGTCCGATCCGGCTTACAAAGACCCGAGCTATCGCCGCGCGCTCTGGATCGTGGTCCTGCTCAATCTCGGCTACGGGGTGATCGAGATGTTCGGCGGGTTCCTGTCCGGATCGCAAGCTTTGAAAGCAGATGCCCTGGATTTTTTGGGCGACGGCGCAATCACCTTTCTGGGCCTGCTCGCTATCGGTTGGAGTCTGACATGGCGGGCGCGGTCGGCGATGATCCAGGGCGTGTTCTTGGGATTTCTGGGGCTTGGCGTTGTCGGCAGCACAATCTGGCGTGTCCTGAATCAGACGACACCAGAGGCCGGGTTAATGGGAGCCTTCGCCGTGGGCGCGCTGATCGTAAACATTCTTGCGGTGCTGCCGCTGCTAAAACACCGCAAGGGCGACGCCAACATGCGGGCCGTATGGCTGTTCTCCCGGAACGACGCCATCGGCAACCTCGCCGTGGTGATCGCTGCCGGACTGGTCGCCTGGCTCGGCAGTGCCTGGCCTGACCTCATCGTTGCTTTCGCCATCGCAGGGCTGTTCCTGCATTCGTCATGGATGATCATCCGGGATGCGCGGAGTGATCTGTCAGAAACCGAGTGATCTGGCGGAAAAGCTGACGTGCGAACCGGAAACCGACATTCGCCACTGCGCAGCGAGTCCGGAACTTTGGGCTCAAAGCCGTCATTGCTCAGATTGGAGACCTGCGACGTCCTCCGAAACTTCTTTCGCTAGCGTGCTTCCCTTCGCCAACCGCCGTCCAAGGGTCTCCACGAAACCCTCATAGCGCTCCCGTCCCTTTGCCTGCGCCGCCTCGCGCTTCGTGTCGGGCAGCGGCGGAGTCGTTGTCAGCCAGAACCGGACGAAGAGCGCCAGCGCTTCGGTGGAGATGGTTTGGTTGCGCTCCAGGCGTTCGACAGCGCGGGTCAGCCGATCGAGACGCCGGGTGATGGCAGCCTCGCGCTGGTCAGCGGCATCCGGCGAAAGATAAGAGGCGAGCGCCGCCTCCACGACCTGGGATTTGGAAACCTTTCTGCGTGCTGCCAACGCTTCCAGCTCCGCTGTCAACGATGGGTCGAAATACACATTGAGCCGATCTTTTTTCATGACGGGCCTCAAAGCTCGATGCCGTCATCGGGATCGAGCGAGGCTTGGCGCGCGACGCTTTTGAACCGTCCCTGCATCTGCCGGGCACGCTGCGCATCATCATCCGGCTCATCGTCGAGGCCTGCAAATTCCTCCCGTGCCGGCGCTGTTCGTTCCGGTGCGATGTCTTCATGCTCGGGCAGTTCCGGCTCGCGGCGGATGCCGCCATCAGTGTCCTCATTCCCCTCGCGGAAGGCCTTCTTCCCGGGCTTGGGCGCAGCGACTGTAGCTTGTCCGCTCCAATCATCCGTTTGCGGTTTGTCGGGCGCGGCGTGATCGGCAACCAGTTGCGGCGATTCGACGATGCGTGACTTGAACTGCGGATCAGTATAGTAACGCGCCTTCTTCCCCCTGATCGGCGGTGCGCCGGAGACAAGGACGATCTCATCGTCCGGCGGCAATTGCATGATCTCTCCGGGAGTCATCAGCGCGCGCGCTGTTTCCTGGCGCGAAACCATGAGATGGCCGAGCCAGGGCGACAATCTGTGTCCGGCATAGTTCTTCATCGCCCGCATCTCCGTCGCCGTGCCGAGGGCGTCGGAAACCCTCTTGGCGGTGCGCTCGTCGTTGGTCGCGAAGCTCACCCGGACATGGCAGTTGTCGAGGATGGCGTTGTTCTGGCCATAGGCCTTCTCGATCTGATTGAGGGACTGGGCGATGAGAAATGCTTTGAGCCCATAGCCCGCCATGAAGGCGAGCTGGCTCTCGAAGAAATCGAGCCGACCGAGCGCCGGAAACTCGTCGAGCATCAGCAACAGGCGGTGACGCCTGCGATCGGTGTTCAGCTCTTCGGTCAGTCTGCGCCCGATCTGATTGAGTACGAGCCGGATCAGCGGCTTGGTTCGGCTGATGTCGGAGGGCGGCACGACGAGGTAGAGCGTTGTCGGCTGGGCCTCGGAAACGAGGTCCTCGATCCGCCAATCGCAGCGGCTGGTGACCTTGGCGACGACCGGGTCACGATAGAGGCTGAGGAAGCTCATCGCGGTCGACAGCACGCCCGAGCGTTCGTTCTCGGCCTTGTTGAGCAGCTCGCGGGCGGCTTGCGCCACGACCGGATGCGGCCGGTCGCCGAGATGGGGCGTGCGCATCATGGCCGCAAGCGTCGATTCGACCGGCCGTCCTGGATCGGAGAGCAAGGCGGCGACGCCGGCGAGCGTCTTGTCGGCCTCGGCATAGAGGACATGGAGGATTGCGCCGACAAGCAGTGAATGGCTTGTCTTCTCCCAATGATTCCGGCGTTCGAGCAAACCTTCAGGGTCGACCAGAATATCGGCGATGTTCTGAACATCACGCACCTCGCTGTCGCCGCGTCGGACTTCCAAAAGGGGATTGTAGGCCGCGCTCTTCGCATCGGTCGGATCGAACAGGAGGGTGCGGGAGAAGCGCGACCGCCAGCCGGCCGTGAGATCCCAGTTCTCGCCCTTGATATCATGGACGATGGCCGAGCCCGGCCAGGTCAGAAGACTCGGCACCACGAGCCCGACGCCTTTGCCGGAGCGGGTCGGCGCGAAACACAGCACATGCTCGGGCCCGTCGTGACGGAGATAGCGGTTCTCGAAACAACCGAGCACCACGCCATCCGGAGCGAGCAGCCCGGAGGCCTCGACATCCCTGCGTTCCGCCCATCGGGCCGAGCCATAGGTGGTCACGTCCCGCGCCTCGCGGGCGCGCAGGATGGAAAGAAAAATGGCGACGGCGATCGCGGCGATCCCGCCGCTGCCGGCGATGATGGCGCCTTCGACGAACACGCGCGGGGCATAGGCGTCATAGAAATACCACCACACGAAGAAGCTCCAGGGCGGATAAACAGGCCAGCCGAGGATGTCCGTCATCGGCGCGCCGAGTTGTGGCTGAAAACCGAGCCGCCATGCGGTCCACTGGGTCGCTGCCCAGACGAAACTGACGGCGACCAGAGTGACCATGATGATCTGGCCCCAGAGGATCCTGGCCGCTTGTGTCTGCTGAGTCTTGATCGGCATGTTTTATCCTTCCAGTGCAGTGCTCAGAGACTGAGGCCCCGCTTGCGGCCGAGGCTCCAGTCGATCCCGCCGCCGGGCGTCATCGTCCCCGACACGGTCTGGCTGAGGTGGCGTTCGAGCTGGGGTTTCCAGGGGACGAGTTCGAAGCCGAGGCCATCGTCGACCATGGCAAAACGGCCCGAGGCGAGGTCGAGGCGCTGTCGATAGGTCCCGGTGATGCGCTCGCCCTCGGCGGATTTGCGGCGCGGCAGGCCCGTCTCGGCTTCGATCTTCGCCGCCGTTGCGTCGAGCTCGCGTTCGCGGAGCGTCTTCAGAAGGTCGCGGGCGAAGGTGATGCGTCGGCCGTTCCTGGTTGCCAGTCCCTCGGCGATAAGATGATCGCCACGCCGCTCCAGCGCCTCGCGAACTTCGGCGCCGAAACCGTCCATGCTGAGCGGCGCCTGATCCCTTGCCAGTTGCAGGCGGTCGAGCCAGGTCGCGCCGTTGGCACCGATCTGGGCTTCGAGGTTGAGATCGGAGCGGCCGACCAGGGCCATGCGCTGGCGGTCGCTGTCGCCTGAACGCCAGACCCGCGTTTCGACAATGCCACCTTCGGGCGTGTCGCCGGCGGCGTCGAGATCATGGAACCGCAGATGATGGACCCGGCCGTCGACAGCGTCGATCACGGCATAGGCTTCGCCACTTAACTCGTCATGAAGACCGCGTTCGACCAGCCGACCGAGCACGGGAGTGTCCGGCGCAGCCTCGATCGCGAAATCCGCCTGCGCCCGTTCGCGGCCACCCCCCATGGCGCGGTGCATGGTCTTGATGATGTCGCCACGCTCGGCAAGATCGCGCAGCGTCTGTTCTGCGCCAGGCTTCAGCGACCAGACCGCGGGGTCGAGCCTGTCCGCGAGACCGAGCCGTTCCAGTGTCTGCGCGCGGCCGATCAGCAGTTTGCGCAATTCTGAATCGCGCGGCTCCGGTGCGCCGGGCCGCAGATCGGCGACGCCGGCGCCGTCATCGGCGAGGCCTTGCAGCGCGCGGTCGAGGCCCGTCCAGCGCTCGGCCGTGACCTCGGCTTGAAGCCCCGCGGCAATTTCACGTTCACTGCGCGGCCCGAGCTCCAACTCGACCAATGTCTCGGCGCGGCCGCGAAGGCCCCGGCTGATATAGTCGCGAGAGATGACGAGGTCTTTTCCGTTCTCGACACGGCCGCGCACCAACACGTGCACATGCGGATTGTCGGTGTTCCAATGATCGACGCCGATCCAGTCGAGCCTGGTGCCGAGATCGCGCTCGGCCTGTTTCATCAGGTCGCGCGTGAAAGCGCGGATATCCTCGAGGCGGTCGGCGTCTTCGGGCGAGACGATGAAGCGGAAATGATGCCGATCCTCGTCGCATCGCTCGGCGAAGGTGCGATCATCGACGCTGTCTGTTTCGGCGCTGAACATGCCTGCGTCGCGGCCATCGCGCGTCACGCCTTCGCGTTTGAGATAGGCGATATGCTTGGTGAGCGGCGCGGAGCGAAAGCGCGCGCCGCGGTGACGGACGACACGCGCCTTGACGACGACGCGCCGCTGGGTGCGGGACAGCCCGCGCGCCGCACCGGCGAAACGCCCACGCCCGAATTGTGAGCTTCGTCCGCGCGCCTTCGAACCGTTGAGCTTGTATCCGGTGTGCCCGGCCTTGCGGGCGGCGCCCATGACCTGGCCGACGAAGCTTTGGGCTTTGCGAGGACTTGTTCCGCGATTGCGGATGCGCCCCGGCCGGATACGCAGATCATTGTCGCGGTCGCTCATGACGAAGTCCCCGTTGTCGAGTGGACGGCACGGCGAAAACCGCAAGGAAACAGTTGATTGGGCCATGGGGCGGCACTGTGCCCTTCGCCACGGCGGGCAAAATATCCAGCAACAACAACGACATAGCGCGCATCAGTGCCGCGCCTTTTATCTCGCCCTCCCGTTGTTGTTGCGCCGTCCGTCTCCGCCCTCCGTGCCGGGAATACACTGAAACGCGACGGACCGCGCTGGAATACGATCTGCGTGATCATCGCTGATCCCCGTTTTCATTCGGTGGGAAAAGGCTGTTCGGTGCATCTGATGTGTGCGGAGAATAAGCGTCTGCACCGCCGCTTGGGCGCGTTGCATCGGCAGAGCTTTGTCGATCAGCATGTGCGGCGAAGAGCGGCGCCGCGCGCCAGTCCACGACCACGACAGCGTTCTGTTGTTGTGGTTCTGCTGCATCCGGGAGACCAATAAGCGCTTCGAGCGCCGCCACGTAATCGCGGGTCTCGCGAGGCAGCGGTCGGCCCGTCGTCAGGTGCTCTGCATAGCGTGTCGGTCCCGCATTGTAGGCAGCCAGAAAGCCCGGCGAACCGAAGCGGTCATGCAGCTCACGCAGGTAAGCGGCGCCGGCGAGAATGTTGTCGCGCGGATCGAACGGGTCGCGCCCCAGCCCGTAGCGCGCACGCAGTTCATCCCAGGTGCCGGGCATGATCTGCATCAACCCCATGGCGCCTTTCGCGCTGACGGCGCCCGCATCTCCAGCGCTTTCCACGCGCATGACGGCGGCGACCCAGTGCGCCGGGATGCCGAACCGCTGCGCAGATTCGGCGATATAGGCCGCATAGGGATTGCTGCTTTGCGCCACCCTGGAGGGCGCAGTTTCTGCAAGCGCGACGCCGGGAATGACGGCGCCCGCGAGCAGGCCGCAGAGGACTATTCTCGCCACCAACGCGCAGTGTCGAGGCGGTTTAGCTGCGGTCATCGCGCTTCTCGGGGCGCTTTGCGGGACGGTTCCAATGCAGCACCCAATGTCCGTCCTCGGCGTCCGTCTCGAAGAGATTGGCGCGGATCGGAAGAGCGAATGTCGGATCGTCGATCTGCAAGGAAACGAAATCTCCGGCCTTCTCGCCGGTGCGTTTCCAGCCGGCACCGATCTCCGGCCCGTCATCGCCACCATGATGGATGCGATAGTCGGGGGCGTTATCGCTGTCCGACGGCGCTGCCGGGACGAGGGTGAGTTCGCGGTAGAGAATGAGCGTGTGAAGTCGGCCGACGAAGCCGGTTTCCGTGCGGGTGAATTGACCGATCTGAGCCATGGGAAGGTTCCTTTCATTTGCGGTCGGAAGATTGTGGAGCGGCGTCGGCGCGGCGATCGGCGCGCCAGACATAGCGGCCGTCGCTGTCTTGATCGGTGAGGATCGGGACGGCGCGCCCGATCACGGCGTCCACCGGGAGCGCGCCGAAATAACGACCGTCGAGACTGTCGGGATGGTCTCGATTCAGGAGAAAGAGTTCCGTGCTGGCGACGATGTGGCAGCCTTGCCAAACGGGCAGTGCATGGCCGAAGCGGTCATTTGGCTTCGCCTGTGCCACAACGCGTTCGTCGACCGACACAGTGCTACCGGCACGGCAGACACGCTGTCCGGGAAGCGCAGCGATATGCTTGAGGAGAGGGACGCCCTCGGGCAGGTAACCGCGCCCGTCGAGATAGCTCGCGAGCGATTGGGGTGGATCGACAACGACGAGATCGCCGACCGAAAGATCTTCATCCGAAGCGACGGCGTAGAGGCCGATGGGCGTGCTTCCGGACGCGTTCCAGATCAGCTTCGGACTGACATGGACGAAGGCCAGTCCGCCAATCGCAAGCACCGAGAAACAGGTCGATATGACGTAACTGAACCGGGTCATGACGCGCTCCCTGCCGATGCGGCGCGCAAAGTCTGTGGATCGGGCGGACAGGTCTGGCGCAGCAGCCAGGCGCGATGTTGAGCGGCTGTGTAGCCGCGTGGCTCCATACCCGCAGACAGTCTGTTGTGAACGTGGCGCCAGTAGTTCGGTGCTGCGTTCGCCGGGTTGACGCCGAGCGCTTCGATCGCATCGACAACCTGAAGAACGCGTTCGACCTTGGGCCAGCCGGACAGGCGCAGCAGGCTTTCACCGCCGGGAGTCACATACGGAACGGTCGCATAGGGCTCGCCCGGTCGGGGCGCACGCAGAATGTCGATCCTGCTGACTACTGTGCCATAGTCATTTGCCTGCCAGCGGACAAAGGCAAAGACAGCGCCGGGATCGAATGCGGCGGTGCTGCGGCTGCGGCTCAGAACCTTTGTCCGCGCGATGCGGCCGAAGCGAATCCAGTGCTCGACCCGCTTCTCGATCCAGACGAGCTCGACTGTGGCGCCGCCGCTCATGAGCCGGCCTTCCGCGCATAGGCGGGCGAGATCGCGGCATGCCGCTTGGCGGGCAACACTTCCTCGCCCGTGTCATCCGAGGTGGAATGCTTCTCTCCGCGGCTGACCCAGGCCTGCAAATCCTCGATCGCATAGACGACACGCCCGCCGATCTTGGAATAGCGCGGCCCCGTGCCATAGGTGCGGTGCTTTTCGAGTGTTCGTCCGGAAAGGCCGAGAAAACGGGCCGCCTCGGGTGTTCTCAGATAGCGTGGGGGAAGTCCGGCATTGGGGTCTGGCATGGGTCGCGTCTCCGGTTAGGCCGTCCCGCCGCAGGATGCGCGGGACTGTCGGAGACGAGAAAAGCGGAGAAGCGCGGCCAGGAGGGATGACGATCAGAGCGCGTTGAAAACGTCACCCCATGCCGTCATCAGCGCATGCGAATTCTTACGGCGGCTTCGGGCGTTTCAAGGGACGAACATCGGCGGTGGAAGATGTCAATCCGACGTGCGATCCCAGGATTAGCTCGGTTTATAGACGTGACGAAGCTGCACACAGACGAAGTTCAGATCGACGGCGATTTCTGCAAGTTCGCCCATAATTTCGTCGCATCGTGCTTGCGAGAGATCTTCTTGCGTGAACTCTACATCATTCCCCAGGCGACGGACGTTTGACCGCATGACTGGATGTCCGATTGCGAGGAAATCGAACAAAAATTGTGAGTGGAGGATGCCGTTTCGTCGCCTGCGCTCGGCATGTAAACGATCGACCACCTGCTCAAAGCGTTCATACCAACCGTCAATCTGAATGCGGTCGAATGGTTCGTCGGCTTGCACCAGATCGCGAAATGCGTCGATCTTGTCGACGTTCCTGAGCCCAGCAAGCCACCTGTGGGTTTCGTTCCATTTGTCGTGGCCGTGCGCGAGCAGGAGGATTTGATCGATTTGTCCTTCCAGCCATTGGAACGAGATCACGTATTGTCCCACAAAACTATAGAAGCGTTCCGCTTCAGCGACTGCGGCGGGATCACCTTCCCAACGGCTCTTGGTCATGCTTGGTCACTCTGAGATTGTCCTGAGGACAAGATAGCAGTTTTTGCTGCTTCTGATGACTACTTGCCGTGCAACAGGTTCTTATATCCCTGATCGATCATCATTCGGCCATAAGAGGCCAAGCGAGCAACCTGCGCCTTGAGTGAGCTCGTCTTCCACGGTTCGGCGGCGACGCGATCGGCGCCGAAGAAGGCCGTCGCAATGGCACGGTAGCTGGCGCCGCTCTGTCGCCCGTCGATCGTGCGCAGGGCGCGTTTCAGACGCTCCCGCCGATGGGGCGTAATCGGCGGATCGGCGTCGCGGTCGATGAGTTGGCGATACAGCCGGTCAGCGGCGGCAAGCCGAACGGACCAAGCGTCATCGAGAGGAAGCAGGAGACCTACGGGCTGATCACCGGCCCGATCGCCGACAAGGTTGGCGCCATTCTCCAATCGCATCCACAACAGCCCATCCGCACCCGTTCTGCGATCTGTGATGCTGTCAGAGAAAATGGCGGCGGTCAGGCCGATGTCGGGCAGAGACGCGATCAGGTGAACCACTGCGGGCGCAGCGGAAGGTAGCCAGAAGACGGGAGCGCCAAGCGCGTTGAGCTCTGGGTCTACCGGGAAATCGCAACCCCCAATCGGCTGGAGTGCCGCCGCCCTCCTGCATCATGTCGTAGTCTTTGCGATAGTGCGTGTTCCGCCGAAGGCATTCCCAGGCCAGCCCCGAGATGTCGAGCTGATCGAAATAATCATATTGGTGATCGTCGCGCCAGTCGGCCGGCATGGCGAACTTCTCCCAATCACACGCCGAAATGTTGGACGGCGTCAGCTACTTGGGATGTTTCGCCGTAAATCGGCGGTTGCATAGTACGGGCACAAGCATCGTGCGATGCGCAGGGTGCATCGCTACCGCCTATTCTAGGGGAAGACCGTTTCTGAGAATGTCTCGATACCCTTGTTCGGTCATCCAACGCGCGCGGGACAGGTGGCTGTCGTGCACGCGGCGGGCGCGCTCCGGCTCCGCCTTCGCGTCGATGCCAAGCAAAACCGACGACACCTCTTCCAGCGATGCTCCTGCATCGTTGGCGTCGAGAAGTCGCATGTAAAGCTTGAGATGATCGCGATCATAGAGGGTCACGGCCGCTTCGTTCGGCGGGGCATCTGCGATCGAAAGCTGGGTAGCGGGCATCGGTGTCCTGAGGGTCTGGTGCAATGATCAATGAACCGGAAACCATGACGCATGCAAGCGCCGGCCGGTTGAAACGCCACCGGGGCGACGACTGCGGTGTGCTTGGGTCGGCTTATTGCCCGCGTATTATAATACGTCGCATCAAAGTACGCGATCCGCATTTTACTCGCGGATGGATATTCGTGACGTTTTTGGAAAGAATCTCAAGCTCTACCGGCTGAAAATCGGCATTAGCCAGGATGCGCTGGCAGCGAAGATGGGCGTGGACCGCGCCCATGTGAGTTCGATGGAGCGCGGCCAGCAGAACGTGACCATCATCACCCTTTGGCATGCGGCGCTCGCGCTTGACGTGAAGCCGGCTGCACTTCTCGACGATCAGGCTCAGGATTAGAGGCGCCCCACCCGGCAAGATCGGGCGAGGCGCCGGAGGCGTCAGTCGCCGTTCTGGCGGCGGGAGCGCGACCAGATGAGACTGAAGCTCTCTTCTCCCTCGATGACGGTGTCGTCGAAGAGGTTGGCGTAGATCGGCGCGGTGAAGCTCGGATCGTCGAGCTTGAGGCTCAGATAGTCGCGGCCTTCGTTCGATCGCTTGGACCAGGCGGCGCCGATTTCCGCATTATGTGGTGCACCACATAACGCGGATTATGCTGAGAGTGGGATTATGCGGAGTGCCGGGTTTTGAGGTCCGGTTTTCCGGCGGTTTTGGGCGGATTCTGCTCCGCATAATCGCGGGGTTGGAAGGCGGGCGCCCCGCAGTGAGCGGAGCGCCCTTGTTCGGTCATCGCGACCAGATGAGCTTGTGCTCGCCCTTGTCGCCCTGCACCAGGGAGGCGTAGACCGGGGCCGTGAAGGAGGGGTCGTCGAGCTTGAGGGAGAGGTACTCGGCGCCTGTTTCCTTGGCGGTCTTGCTCCAGCCGGCTCCGAACTCGACGCCGTTGGCGGTGACCCGGTGGTCGGGCGCCTTGTCGCTGTCGTGGTCGCAGGGCTTGATGGTGGCCTTTACGTTGAGGGTGAGGGTTTTGATCGTGCCGGCGTAGATGCCGTTGTCGTCGCGGGTGAAGGTGCCGATCTGAGCCATTGTCGTATCTCCTGAGAGTTGTCCGAAGCCGCCCCATGCGGCCTCGATGGCGGTCGAGCGGCGACGGGCCGGACGGCTGCATTCAAGGGACCGCAGCGTGAGCGGAGGACGGCGGCAGCCGAGCTTGTTGCTTCGCGAGGAATGCGGCGAAGCCGCAGGGGAAGAAGGTCGGCGGAGCCGTTGCAGGCCAGGACCGGCCCGGCGCCAGACCAGCCCAGATGAGAGGCCGCATGGGGGCTTTGCTGCATTGTCGGTAGAGAACGACATGGACAGTCGGCGCTCCGTCGGCATGACCGGCGTCACAGGCGGCAGGGCAACCCTCCCGCCACCATGATCACCATGATCACCATGCCGCGACACGCCAACATGACGGTGCGCAGGACATGAAGACCCAATCCGACAAATCGGTATAGGCGGATGATCTTTGATCGGACGGCTCCCAGAAGCGAGATCGCGCAGCTTACGTCTATGCCTTCAGGTGATGGCGACCCAGCCGGTCACGACTATAAGAATTGCTGCCACCAGCGCCCCCGAGACATAGAGAAGAGTTCTGACGTTGCCGCCCTTGGCCGCGTTGCCGCCGCGCAAATAGACCGTAAGATGAACCAGTCGGATCACGACGTGGAGCCATACCAGCGCCGCGAGCACAGTCGGACCGACGCCGACCATCATCGCGAGCACGGCCGGCACGACGAACGGTGCCAGGGCCTCGACAGAGTTCAAGTGCACGCGATCGATGCGGTAGAGCGGGTTGTCGTCATCAGCCGGGAGTACAGGGCCGGAAAGGGCTCCTGCGCGACCTTTGGACGCCCCCGAATAGATCGCCAAAAGGATGGCTAGAAGGCAGAGCGCGAGCACGCCGATGATGCTGAGGGTGTAGGCTTCCATGTGGAGTTCAGTTCCTTTGGATCATGACCAGATCGGGACGGGTAAACCCGCACAGCTATACGCCCCGCCCTCAGGGCGCCAACGAGCGACCGTCAAGCCGCTCGCCCGAACAGATCGGCATAGCGCTTGAGGTAGAGCGGCCATCCCTGATCGCCGGCAACGCCGTCACGCACGCTTTCCCAGCCATCGCCGTGGCGATCCAGCTTCCGGTGCTCAAGTTCAACACGCGTCCGATGCGCTGTCTCGGCGAAGAATCGCACTTCCCATTCGCTCGCTTTTTCTGGATCGGTCTCGACCTGCCATCGTGGGCTGATATCCCAGCTCAAGAGCACGCGGCTCGGCGGCTCGTAGGCTAACACGCGTGCCCAGCGGCATTCACTGCCGTCGGTGCCGCGGTCATAGATATGGCCGCCAACGCGAGGCTCGAACACAGTCTCAGCGATCGGGACGGCGAGCATATTGTGTTCGGCAGGTTTGAAACTGCCCAAGTCTTCGGTGAATACCTTGAAAGCGCGCTCGATTGGTGCCTCCACCACGACGGATTGCTTCACGGGCGCGGGTGATACATGCGTGTTCATTGTGACTCCTTTGGCGGTTGCTCGACGGCCACCTTGTAGGCGGCCAGGGTTTTGCTCCAGAACCGGTCAAGCCAGGCGCGCATCTGGCCGAGCCCGTGCGGATCGATGTGATAGACGTTGCTGGCACCCTTCGGCTCGGAACGGACCAGGCGCGACTCGCGCAGCACCTTCAGGTGTTGGGAGACGGCCGATTGCGAGACCGGAACATGCCGCGTGATCTCGACGACCGAGCGGGGATGCTCCGCGATCAGCTCGAAGATCATGCGGCGGGTCGGGTCACCGAGGGCCATGAGTTGGGCGTTATCAACAGTCATAGCTTATCATTAGCTCATACTGATGATTAAGTCAAGCGATGCCGGGCGACGACGTGAACGGTTGTTCCAGCTGCTGCGAGTTCAATCCGGACCGGCAGTTGCATATCGCATGGAATAGTATCGCAGCCTTCGATTTGTTCGATGCGCCGGACCCTCCGGCGTCAACAAGCAACTCGAAGGAAAACAGGATGACAAAACGAAAGCGCAGACATCGCCGATGCGTCGATGTCCGGATCAATTGGCTGCAACCGCATGCTGAGGGCTTCAAAGACTGGCTCGACGAGCGGAATTACTCGCCCCCAACGATCATCGAGGTGGTGCGCCTGCTCGCATTATGGGCCGATTGGGTCCGGGCGAAGGGCTTCGAACTCGAAACACTCGCCGCGGGCCTTGCCGCCTCAGCATCGGTGTTCCGGGGCAGCAAGAAGGCTCGCGCACCGCAGGGCGCCGCCAAGCTGTTCATCTGTTATCTGCGTAATCAGGGCGTTCTTCCGCCGGCGCACAAACCGTCGCTCGAGGAAACCTGGCCGCAACTCGCAGCTTTCCGTCAATGGATGCGGGAGCAGCGCGGCATCAAGGATTCCACGCTCGACACCTATCAGCAAACCCTGACCGACCTGCTGGCGGCACTCGGAACCGATCCGGCGGCCTACACGGCCACAGCGATACGCGACTTCGTGCTCGAGCGGGCCAAACCACATGGGATCGGGCGCGCACGGGGCATCACCGTTGCGACGCGCGCCTACGTCAAATACCTCGTGGCGATCGGACAGTGCCCGATCGGACGGGAGCACGCGGTTCCGACCTTCGCAAGCTGGCAATTGGCGACGGTGCCTCGCTTCCTCGGGCAAGCCGATATCGATCGCCTGCTCGCCTCGTGTGAGGACAAGGGCCGATTACGTGACCGCGCGATCATACTCCTGCTTGCCCGCTTGGGGTTGAGAGCGAGCGAAGTCGCCAATCTCAGCTTCGGCGACATCGACTGGGAGAACGGTCTGCTGACGCTCTCCGGCAAAAGCCGGCGCGAGGAACACCTGCCGCTCACCCAAGAGATTGGAGACGCCATTCTCGCCTATATCGAGCAAGAACGGCCCCGAATTGCGACGACGCGCCTGTTCCTGACCGAAATAGCGCCGATCAGACCCGTGGGCCGTATCGCGGTGAAATGCCTGGTGCGGCGCGCCCTCGACCGGGCGGGGATCGCGAGCGTGCATCGCGGCGCTCACATGCTTAGGCATTCCGCCGCGACCGCGATGCTGCGTAATGGTGCGAGCCTTACCGGCGTCGGCACGGTGCTGCGGCACCGTTCGCCATCCGTCACCGCGCTCTATGCCAAGGTCGATATCGGCCTGCTGTCGGAGATCGCCCAGCCCTGGGGCGGGAGGCTGCCATGTTGAGGAACGCCACCGACCGCTACATCGCTTTGCGCCGCACGCTCGGCTACAAACTGGTCAAGACCGAGCGGCATCTTCATGCCTTCTCGGACTTTGCCGCCGACCGCGGCGAAACCCATATCCGGGCGGCAACGGTTCTTCGATGGCTGGAGACAGTCGCCGGCACGCCGAACACACGCGCCCGGCGCATGTCGGAAATCATCCTGTTTGCGCGCTTCCTCCATGCCGAGGATTCCCGCCATGAAATCCCGCGCGCCGACTTACCACGAAGCCAGGTCCGCCCTGTTCCCTACATCTACACCCCGGACGAGATCGCCCGCATCCTCGATGCGGCCGGCAGTCTCCGGCATCAGAAACCCAATCCCCTGAGACGTCAGCTCTACGTCATGCTGTTCGGGCTGATCGCAGCAACGGGGCTGCGAGTCTGTGAGGCGCTCGGGCTCAAGCTGGACGATATCCAGCCGGGCGGTGTGTTGCATATCCGCGAAACCAAGTTCCGCAAGAGCCGGCTCGTGCCGCTGCATGCCACGGTCGTCGAGGCGCTTGATCGCTATCTTGCGCTTCGTCGACAACATGCATGCGAAAGTCCCTGGCTGTTCACGTCCGTCCAACATCGCGAGATGTGCCCGACCACGGTGAACTATACGTTCCGCTGCGTCCTGCGACGCGCGGGGATCGCGCCGGAGCGAAGGCAACAGCCCCGCATCCATGATCTTCGCCATACCTTCGCGACACGGGTGCTGGAGCAATGCGGCGCTGAGCGTCGTGCGGTTGCCCGGCACTTCGTCGCCTTGTCGACCTATCTCGGCCATGTCGATGTCCGGAACACCTACTGGTATCTGGAAGCGACGCCGGGGTTGATGGCGGATATCGCCGCGGCCGGGGAAATGCTGGTCGGGGAGAGCGCCGCATGACGCAACTCGCTCCGCTCATCACCGGCTTCCTGCGCGATTACATGCCCAGTCAGCGAGGCTACAGCCCGCAGACCTGCGAGACCTATGCCTTCAGCTTCAAGCTGCTGTTCGACTTCGCCGCGAAACGGTTGCGAACCCGGCCGTCGCAGCTTGCGATCGAGGATCTCGATGCGCCGATGATCGTGGCGTTCCTGACGCATATCGAGCAGGACCGCGGCAACAGCGTCTCCACCCGCAACCTGAGGCTTGCCGCCGTCAAGGCGTTCATGCGCTATGTCGAATACCGGGTGCCGTCGGCCCTGGAGCAGATCGGCAGGGTCCATGCGATCCCGGTCAAACGCCACGATCAGAAGCTCATCCGTCATCTGACGATGGAGGAGGTTCGCGCGATCCTCAATGCTCCCGATGTTACGACCCGATCCGGCGTGCGCGACAGGGCGATGATGCATCTGTGCTTTGCTGGCGGCTTGAGGGTCTCCGAACTGGTCGGCATCCTGATCGCAAACCTCTCGCTTCAGCATGGCGCGAGCGTGACGATCCGGGGAAAGGGCCGCAAGGAACGTTGCCTGCCGCTATGGAAGGAAACCGCGCGCGATCTTCGGGCGTGGCTCAGCGTCAGGGGCGACGTTCCCGTGCCGGAACTGTTCGTCAACGCCCGAGGCGAGCCGATGACCCGAGCGGGATTCGAGTATATCCTCGACAAGCACGTCCGCAAAGCGGCCAAGACCTCCGCATCGCTGCGCGATCGCAGTGTCTCCCCACATCAGCTCCGGCATAGCTGTGCCGTGATCATGCTGCAGGCCACCCACGACATTCGGAAGGTCGCCCTCTGGCTCGGTCATGCCGATATCCGCACGACGGAGGTCTACCTGCGCATGGATCCCTCCGAGAAGCTGGAAGCGGTCGAGGCGGTCGTTCCTCCTGAACTGAGGCGCGGCCGGTTCAAGGCGCCGGATGCATTGATCGCATCCTTACTCTCCGACGTGGAAGGGCCAAGCTGAGTTGCCGTGTCGCGGCATGATACCTCAAAACCCGGCACTCCGCATAATCCCACTCTCAGCATAATCGACGCGGCCGACGAAGACGCGGTGCGAGGGAGCGTTGTCGTTAGATGACCCCTCTTCAGGGACGATGCGGACGTTCTTCGCCTGAACGTTCAGGGTGACGATCTCACCGACGAACTCGTTGCCGGTCTTCTTGAAGGTTCCGATGGTGGCCATGTCAGTTCTCCTTTTGGCTTTCGAGCCCGCGCCCGTCGCGGCCTCGATGGCGATCGGTACGGCCGGGGCGACCGCCGACGCAGTCCCTGGACCCGGAGCGGATGCGGAGGACGGTGGAGGCGGAGTTTCTTGTTTCGCGAGGAATGGGCGAAGCCCAGGGGATGAAAGTCCGGCTCCACCGTTGCGGCCAAGGCGGTCGAGGCGTCAGCCGATCCCGGCCAGATCAGGCCATGAGAGGCCGTGACGGGCGTGGGTGATGAGGCTCAGGAGAACCGTTGAATGTCGCCAGCGATCACCGATAAACGCCGGCGATATGTTGTGAAGGGTGGTTGCTCGCATCGGGTAAGGAGAAGAATGACGGCATCCGGGGAGAGGACGGATCGACAAGGCGGTGACCTGTCGCTGTCCGAAGCGGCGCCCGATCGGCCCCCGCTGCCAGTGCACGAATTCGGCCACAGCACTATCTGGTGAGCCCGGTGCACGCGCTGCCAATTTCAGTCAAGAAGCTGACATCTGGACGGGGAAGCCGGCAAAGGGGCTATGCGGACCGAGCTGCTATTGACGTTACGCGCCGGCAGATCCGCTCGCGGCCCACAGTTGCCATCTGTCCGTAGCCACCAAGTTGCACTGCAGAAGACCCGAAGCAGACACCTCTCGACCGCGCAGCATTAGGTCGGGTAACTCGCCTCACGGGCATTCCAGTCTTGATGTAGTATTTAAGTGGCGAGACAAGAAGCCGGACTGGAAATATTGCGATCAGGGCCTGCCTAATTTCAGCGGCGTCGCTGGTCGCCTTCATTTACAAGCGACAACCTCCCACGTCGCTCGTCACGATGATGGGTACGGCTGAACTACTCTTTGACTTCCAACGGTGGCAACAAGCGCCCCATACCTTTGCCGACGAGCGCTGCTATTTCGCTCGGACGGTAGGATGCGGCCAGCAGACGATTCTCGTCTTCACTCAAACCGTTTTCGAAGCCGTCCCACCTCGCAGCCGCGACAGTTTCTTCGATCCGCTCAAGGCCTTTGAGAAGCCGTTCGTCTGGCGCAGGCGCATCGTGTGCCGAAGGAAACCATTCCGCGTAGTCGGGACGCAAATTTCGAATGACATCCAGTGCCGCGCCGCCAAATCCTCCAGCCAAATAGAGCGGTTGCCTGCGTTCCAGAGCAAACAGCACCTCTTCAAATATGCCCGGCATGACCCCTTGGAATCCGGCGCGTTTGCCTCCGATGACTATGCGCGCACTTGTGTTGGTCGTCATGTAGGTCCGCAAACCCGATAGAGAGCGGGCGCGCTCTTCGGCTGGCGGATCATCGATCACAGGTTCATCAACCGGACCATCGAGCCTGTCCCCTTCAGGCGAGAGAAAGTGTATCTCGCCGAACAGCCCAAGCAGGTCTTTTTGTTTGGCTATCTGCTCCGGTGTCATCCCCCGATGAACCGTCCAGGCCAGGCAAACTTTGAGCGGACGGTCGCGCCGCCCGTAGCGGTACAACTCTTCGATCAGAAAATTCGTGATGCCACCGGGTTGAAGATGCCCGCCATAATACAGCGCGCCGCCCGCGATGATCACCGTACGGGCCAACTCTCCGAGCGTCATCCGAAAATGCGTATCCAGTAGTCCGAGCCGGTCAAGATCGGGACTGTCGGATACGGACAAGCCAAGCTGTTTGCCATGCAACGCGTCCGCCGGGAGTAGTTCGGCCCTTTGCTTTTCTGCGGCCATAGCTATCCCCCTCTCGTGGCAAGCTGGCGCGGAGTCATGATATCGATCTCCCGTCCAAGGCGGGTAGTTCGCGCATAGTTCAACAACACATCCCGCTCTTCGGGACCCAGCGGCGGATCGGGATGCAGAATCCGGACAGTGTTGTCACTGTCGTCGTCGCCGTTTTGCGCCAGATAGGCATCGATCCAGCGAGACAGGGTCAGCGGTTCGGGGGCATGCGGTGCCCACCATGCAACATCGAGTTCAGGGCGCTCGTGAGCAAGATCTTTCTGGTGCATCCAGAGCGCGCGTTTCAGACATTCATCGACCAGGAGATTGAGGGCGCGATAGACGTCCTGCCGCTGCCAGCGCCCATCCGCTTTTCTGACTGCGATTCGGGGCACATGATCCATGAGGAACGAGCCGCGTTCTTCACCGACGCCGATGGCGTCCATCATGATCACCGGCATACCATGCGTCTTGGCGATAACCACCTCGCGCTGACACCATTCTCGGCTGGAATACAGGTCTGTGCGCAGCGCGAGCATTGCGCTTGTACCGGATTTGTCGCGCAGTTCCTGATCCCAATCGGTGCCCGGTTGCAGGTCATTGGCATCGAAAAAGTCGTTCAGGCGCGTATTGCGGATAACTTCGCGCACCAGATCGACCAGAGTATCGACATCTTCGCCTTCTCCCTGGCTGTGCCGCTTTGTGTGGCTGATGAACGCTGTCAATCGATCCATTTCATCGGGCGATACCAACTGCGCAAGCCCTTGTGTCAGGTCACGGCAGAGCATGCTCTCGACGCCTTCACCGTTCCGGTCGGGATTGCCCGCCGCGACGAACTGGAAGTTGCCCAGAATATCCTGAAGCTCTGTACCGTGCGTAGCGCCTGCATCCAATGCGTAGGGGAACACGCCGACGCATTCGGGCGATGCTTGATGCAAGTCCCGGATCGCATTCACATATGCATGCCACTGTGTGTTCTTGTCCTCGACGCACGCGGCCATTTCAGTGCCGAGCAAGGGGACGACAGCCACAAAGCTCGCGGGCCTGATACCGTTCGGCGCGGCCCAGCCTTCGGCATAGACAGGTCTGGGCGCGGTGCCCGAACCTTCCCATCCCGTGCTTCGCAAGGATACCTGTACACCGCCGCCGATCACGCCGGAGAAGGTTGGTCCCTTCATGAAGTGATTGAAGATCGTCTCGGCGAAGCCTGCGCCTCGTTGGTCGTCCGGGTGCCAGAGCACGAAGATTTCAAGGATGGGCGGCAGCATCTAACTTCTTTCGGTTGCGAGGCGATCCAGGCTCGCACTTTGCGCATATATGGTATAACCTGCAAGGAAAGACACAGTATCTGGTCAGGCTGAAAGGATAACACCGATGAGCAACGAGACCAAAAATGTATTCATCAGCCATGTCCACAAGGACGACGAGGGCCTGACCGATATCAAAAACCTGCTCAAGAACAAGGGCATGAACGTGCGCGACAGTTCGATCAATTCGGATCGCCCGAACAATGCGAAGTCGCCGGATTACATTAAATCCGAAATACTTGCGCCCCGCATTGATTGGGCCAGCACGATGATCGTCTACATCTCACCGGAAACCAAGAACAGCGAATGGGTTAACTGGGAGATCGAGCGCGCGCACAAGCAGGACAAAACCATTGTCGGTGTGTGGGAGCGTGGAGCCAACGGATGTGAGGTTCCCGAAGCGCTCGACGAATACGGGCATGCGCTTGTTGGCTGGAACGCAGACAAGATTATTGACGCCGTGAATGGGGATTATGAGCAGTTTGAGACACCGGACGGCACAACGTGCGAGCCCCGGTCTATTCGCCGACATCCGTGCGGTTAACCGGGACGCCGTGCCGGTCCTTCATAGCTATATCGTTGCCTATGACAGCGGGTTCGCGCCGAACCCGTTCAACGGATATTGCACCCTGGCAACCTGCAAACCGGAAATAAGAAAGCGCGCCGCGATAGGCGATTGGATTGTCGGCACCGGCAGCAACAAGGCAGGCGTTCGTCGAGGAGGCTTTCTGGTCTACGCGATGCGGGTGCAGGAAAGCTTGACATTCGCCGAGTACTGGAACGATCCGCGATTCACACGGAAGAAGCCGAACATGTTCGGCAGCTACCGGATGGCGTGCGGGGATAACATCTACTGCCCCACGGACGGCGGCGGTTGGCATCAATTGAATTCCTACCATAGCAGGGCTGACGGGACTCCGTACCCCAAGCACATCAACCGCGATACGTCGGTTGATCGCGTTCTGGTCAGCGAGGATTTTGTGTATTTCGGGGCCGAAGGCCCGCCCATTCCGGACGAGTTGAAAGCAGCGCGGATTGTGCTGGCCGGGCGAGGCCGACTCAAGGTCACAGACACGGACGCGATAGCGGCGTTCGAAGCATGGCTTGTTGAACTGGGCGTCCAGGGATACCAAGGCAGGCCGTTCGACATGGTGGAAGCCGCGAGAAAGAGAGGGGCACAATGAGCGGATCGCCCCCCAGCGCACATGTTCTGCTGTCCGAGTACGAGCAAGCCATCGCGCCCACAGACCGTTTTGAAGATTCTGAAATCACGCCGATTTTGTTGGGCCTGTTTGGTGAGGTCGGCAGCGTGATGAGCACGTCGAAGAAGCTTCAGCGGGAAAAGACCGCGTTCACGGGATTCCAGCGCGATGTCGAGGAAGAGCTTGGCGATACGCTCTGGTATGTCGCCGCGCTTTGCAGGCGTCTGGACGTGAAGCTCTCGGACATGTTCGCACGAGTTCTCGACGGCAACGGTTACGCGGTCAGCATCGCCGCCAACGCCGACCCCGCGCATCCGGTCGCCCAGGTCATGACCGCCAAGGACATCGCACCGCTGGACTCCGTCCTGCTGCGGCTGGGCGAGCAGGCGGCCAAACTTCTGAACCTCGATGTCACTGCCGGCACGGCCAAAGATCAGGTTCTCAGCTTCGTCCGGGTCTACATCGAGGCCATACAAGCCGCCCATGTCTCGTTTTCTGCCGTTCTGAGCAGCAACATGGCCAAAGCATGCGGTCGCTTCATTGCATCGAATCCCGACGATCTACCGGATTTTGATGCTGACTTTCCCGAAGAAGAGCAACTGCCACGTTATTTTGAGATCGAGATATCGCAGCGGGCCGATGGCCGCAGCTATCTGCGGTGGAATGGCGTCTTTATCGGCGACCCGCTATCGGACAATATTGCCGATGAGGACGGGTATCGCTTTCACGATGTCTTCCACTTTGCCAACACGGCAATCCTGCACTGGTCGCCGACATTCAGAGCGCTGATCAAGCATAAGCGCAAGAGCCGGAAACACGTCGATGAGGCCCAGGACAGCGGACGGGCTATTGTCATCGATGAGGGGCTGTCAGCCTATATCTTTTCCTATGCCAAATCTGTGAATTTCTTCGAGGATCAAAAGACGGTTTCCTTCGATTTGCTCAAGGCCGTGCGCAATTTCGTGCGCGGTTACGAAGTCGAGGCCTGTCCTCTTCATCTATGGGAGTACGCGATCTTGCAGGGCTACGAGGTTTTTCGTGAAGTACGAAAGAACAATGGCGGCATCATCGTCGGCAATCGTGATGAACGCACGCTACACTACAAAACCGCCGGAAAGTAACAAGCATGACGTGTACACAGGAGATTTTCAGAACGCTGGGAGACATTCGGTTCGAGAATACCTTTAATCCGTATTTCGAGCGGTGCCCTGTCTATGATGCGAAAGATGCACCGGAGCTAAGGCGGCACTATCTCGCAGAAATGCTGCACCGTGCTGCCGACGCCGAGTTGGATGCGATCTGGGTCGGGCGTGACCTCGGATATCGTGGGGGGCGGCGAACCGGTCTGGCGCTGACGGATGACGTGCATTTTGCCGATCATTTGGAGCGTTGGGGGTTGGATGTGCAGCGTCCGACCTACGGCAAGCCTGTCGCCGAACGGACCGCCGCCGCAATCTGGGATATCCTGCTGCGCGTCAACGTGCCGGTCTTTCTCTGGAATGTCTTTCCCCTCCATCCCTTCATCAAGGGTGATCCGTTCTCCAACCGCGCCCACAACGCCAGAGAGCGCAGGGCGGGGGCCGAGATTTTGATCCAGATGGTCGAATATCTGCAACCGAAGCGGGTCATTGCCATCGGCAACGATGCCTACAACGTCCTGTCCGGTGTCTTTGCCGAGGACTTTGTCTACAAGGCAAGGCACCCCAGCTATGGCGGGCAGGCCGAGTTCTTGGCTACGATGCAGTCACTCTATGCTACGCAAATCGCTGAGCGCGAACCGGATTTGTTTGACCATATGCCGGAAGCAGACATCAACTCGCGGTAGCCTTTACCGCGTACGTCCGCCTTCACGTTCGAGGCCCATTGTTGGTTCATACGCGGCGATCTTTCACTTTCCGCCCACGCCGGCAAGGCTGGGGATTCGCATGGTAGGCCAGCGCGATACTGCGGAGCTGCCCGTCATTCCTGCCGTTCACTGCGACCACGAAGCTGTTTGAATGTCGAATTCACCGTGTGCGGGGCAAACCTTCAGGGTGATGCAATGCGCTTGTCACGCAATCATAGTACAATAGAAGTTATTTCATATACTGCAGTAGTTGTTGCGCAATTGGCCATCAGCACTGCCTGTTATTATGCATCCGCTCGCGTGGATTCACAATCAGGTGCGTATGCGTCTGCCGCCTTTGGAAAGCAGCTTCTATTGCGGTTACAAGGGATTGCGTAGAGGTCGGATATTTCATGTGCCGAGCGTAGCAGTCCGCTTGCCCTTCTCCGCGCAAATTGTCGTTAAAGCGCTTTGGAAAGTACCCGCCTTGCTCGGGGTAGCTTGGAAGTTTGATCCCGAGCAATCCGTTAGGGCTTATCGTTTCTCCTTGACGAAGTGATGCCTGAAGCTCCCAATCGACATAGCGTCGTGCCCACGTACACCTGCCAAGCATTAGTAGCGTAACGGTCGAGTTGGAGAGATAGAGCTCACGGATGCGACGCATGACGTAATCTGTGCTGGCGCTTTGAACGACCTCACCAGGCATTTCGTTGCCGAGACCGCGAGCGATAAAGGTATCTGCCTCGTGATCGAAGTCCCGAATGAATTGATCGACTTCACGCTGGTCAGCGTGATGGTAGGAGATAAAACATTTTCGGCGAACGACTGCCATAGCGACCTCACATAATATCGTTGCATGCGGGCAAGCTAACACGCTCTCCGCTTTTCATGCTTCCCGAATATTCAAGAAATCTGGTTTTCTTGACTTGTTTGGATGTCCGCTCCTCTTGTGGACCGCGAGAATGCTTGCACGCGCAGAGAATGACAGCCCTTCACCCTCTCAAGACTTTGGTGCTTACCGATGCACAAGGTGGGCTCGTGGTATGAAATCGCTGCGATCTCTTCAAGCGGCTACTTCAAACCGGCTGAGGTGATTCTGACCCTGCAAGAGACGCAATGCGCGCCCATGCGGTGACACCGACAATGATCGCACCGACGCTGGCGAAGACGAGCGTCCAAGTCTCACCTGCGCCGCCGGCTTGTGAGAGACCCTTCACTGCTTGGAACCCAGCAAGACCTGCCGGCAAGGCGTAAAGTGCCCCGAGTGCAAGGCGGATGATCGGTGAACGGATTATAGCGAAGGCCAGTTGCCCGAGAACAAAAGCAGCGGTGCCGGCAAACAGGGTGACGACAATCGCGCCGATCAGACCTACGCCATTTTCAAACGCATAGTACCCGACAGTGACCGCGATGAAGAACGGGAGCGCATAGACGGCTAGGCTGAACAGAAGCCAGCAGAGAAAACCGAGGCCGATGACGCTCAGAAATGCGGACAGGAACATGGGCGGTCTCCTTGTGGATGGAGCGCCTCCACCAACCGCCATGGCGCTTTTTCAAATATAGCGCAGCGTAGCGCGCGTCGGAACCGTCCGGCGCGCGCATCGGGTGATGCATATGGCGCATCACGTCGCCTGCGTTGAACTTTGCCGGGACCGGAAGTCGAAGAGCGGCACGCCGAGCTTGCGGGCCTTGTCGGCGAGATTGTCGGTGATCCCGGAGCCCGGAAAGAGGATGAGCCCGATGGGCATCGCCTCCAGGAGCGCGTCGTTGCGCTTGAACGGCGCGGCCTTGCCGTGGCGTTTCCAGTCGGGCTTGAAGACGATCTGCTGGCATTTGCGGGCGTCGGCCCAGCAAGCAGCGATCTTCTCGGCGCCCTTGGGCGACCCGCCATGCAGAAGCACCATGTCGGCGTGCTTGGCCTTCACCCGGTCGAGCGCCGCCCAGATGGCGCAATGGTCGGTGACGTCGAGCCCGCCGGAGAATGCGACCCGTGGGCCGGTCGGCAGGAGGGGTTCGATCTCGGCGCGCCGCTTCGCCGTCAGATAGTCGCGGCTGTCGATCATGGCTGCTGTCAGTGTGCGATGACTGATCCTCGATCCCGAGTGCGGACGCCAGGCCTGGCCGATATGGGTTTCGAAGTGCTCGGCGGCGATGTCGCGCATCAGCTCATAGGCATTGCGTCGCTCGATCAGCGTGACGCCCTGCGCTGTCAGGGCTTCGAGTTGGACGGAGCGCACTTCCGAGCCGTCCTGTTCACGCTGCGAGCGTTTCTGGGCCTGCTCGTTATCGTCTAGGTCGCGGTCGACACGGATTGCTGTGCGATGGAACAAGTTCGTCACCGACCAGAGCAGGTCTTCGAGATCCGGCTCGAGTCTGGTGTCTTCCAGCGTCGCGGCAAGCGCGTCGAAGATGTCGGCTATCGCGCCCTGGAGGGCGTCGGTTTCGGGCAAAGGTCTCGAATCGGGCTCGTCGGCGAAAGGTCGGTAGCCGTAGAGCTGTAACTCTTCGAGCACGACCGCGGTTGCGGAGCTGGACATCGGTTCGGTGGCCTCGGTTGTCATGGGATGGTCTCCTGCTTCCCGTGAGGCCGCGCCTCTCGCGGCCTTCCCGAGCGACGGAAAAGCGGGGACTGGCCGGGACTACACCGCCGATCCCGGCGGCCGGAGCCGAAGGCGGAGGACGGCGGAGGCGGCGCTCTTTTGTTTCGCGCTGCAAAGCCGGGCGCACATATGGTCTGTGTCGCCACGCGGAACGCGTGGGTAGGCCCGGCGGCGGAAAAGAGCGTCGCCGTAGCCGTTGCCGGCCCGGCCAGTCTCCGCTCCGTCTCGCTCCTCTCGGAAGGCCGAAGGCGTGGCTCTCGGATAGGGAGGCGCTCTGACGATGCTGCGAGAGCGGCGACAGGCCTGCTCAACCGCTCAGGAATCGCATGAAAGCAGGCGGGATAAATCAGCCGTGGCCAGTTGCTGACAGAGATGCGCCCGCAGGTCGTCCCGCCCGAGATTGCGGAGGTCTTCGTTGAAGTCGCCGCCAAGAGGGGACAGCCGGATCGTCTCGACGCCGATGGCATCTGCGCGTTCGGTCAGATTGGCGGCCGCCATGGCGCCTGCCTCGTCGGCGTCGGCAGCGATATAGAGACGCTGAAGCCCGGTCGGCAGGATCAGGGCGGCGAGATGGTTGGCCGATAACGCGGCGATGACCGGCAGGTCGGGCAAAGCCATGCGCACGGACAGCGTACTTTCCAGCCCTTCGCCGGCAGCAAGAAGGTCGGTCGCGGTCCCGATCCGCACGCCATGGCCGAGCAGATTTCCCATCGCCTTGCGCGGTGGGTCAAGCGGGGCCTTGCGCGCCGTCGCCGGATCGAGCCAGGTGCGGTGGACGCCGGTGAGATTGCCTTGTCCGTCCGTGACCTTCGCGAGCAATGCGGGCCAAGTCTCCGACGGCGCATCTTTCGGCTGACCTTCACGCCAATAGTAGCACCGCGGATGAAACCGCAGCACTGGCGCATCGCCAAGTCGAGCAAGACCGCGCCGATGGAGATAGCGCTCGGCGAGCGTTCCACCGATCGGTCTTCCCATGGCGAAGAGACGACGCGCCGCCTCCGGTGATCCGGCGGGTGCGGATTGGCGCCCACGTCGTTGCGGTTCGGGACGCGGCAGACTCAGAAAGCGTCGCGCCTCGTCAAGCGTCTCACGGAAGGTGCGTAGTTGCTGCGCGGCGGCAATGAGGTCGATTAGATCGCCATGCTCGCCCGTGGCGGCGTCGGTCCATTTCCCGGCGGCGCCCGGACCATGAGCTGGTCCACTCAGGCGCACATAGAGACTGCGCCCGGGCGTGTTCCGGGCGTCGCCGACGATCCAGTAGTGGCCCTGTCTGCGGCCGTTGGAGAGATAATGGTGGCAAACGGCCTCCGCCTCACGGCCAAGCCGCCGCGCAATATCGGATACTGTATCAGTCATGCGCGCCTCCATATCGACAGCAAAAAAGAAGGAGCCCGCCACGAGGGGCGGGCTCCAGGGGCGGCTGCGGGAGCCACGGGGGAATGGCTCCCGGTCACTCGGCCGCGGTGGCGAAGGCGTTGCCGGTGACAGGTCCATCATCGGTGACGACGGCGGAATCGCCCATGGCCGTTTCGCCGCCTTCTTCCGCCGATAGCGCTTCACCCTCGGGCGAAACCGGCATACGCAGCACTTCGGGCAGCCAGCCGGTTCCGTCGAGAAGCTCTTCGGCCGCCGCGACCATCTCCGGCTTCTTGAGACCCGCAATGCGGTCGGCAGCCTCGTCGCCCTTGGCTTCGCGAATGGCTTCCAGAATGCGGGCCTTGGTGACGCGCGCGAGATAGCTCTCGCCCGGCGGCGTCCAGCCGGCCGCCGCCATGTCGAGCCCGAGCGTTGCGGCGAGCACGTCCGCATGGGCAAGCGCCCGCGGGCGGCGGTTATAGGGTTCATGGACGGCGTTGACGGTCATGGCGACGCAATGCGCGAACAGCGCCTCTCGGCTGTCGCTGTCGAAACCAACCAGCGCATCCCACAGATCCTCAGGCGCTTTGGGAAGCGCAGCGAGCCACCTTTCGGTGCGAGCATCGATGTTGAGCGCATAGGCCGTGTCGGCGAGACCCGACGCCTGAGCACCCAGACTAGAGCTGTGCGGCGTGATCTCGACGCAGCTATCCAGCGGATAGTGAT